>DATHVI010000063.1:0-15225 GCA_035461385.1 Solirubrobacterales bacterium | reverse complement strand
CTCTCGTCGTCGGTCATCGCCTCGAACGAGGCCCAGGTGTCCTCCGCGTAGCGCAGCAGCTGCTCCCTGTCGGAGGCGCCCGCATCGGCGGTCGGTTCGGCCTGGGCGCGAGTCGCCGCGACGGCGAGACCGGCCACCAGGGCGAGGACGAGTGCCGGGATCAGGGTGGTCTTCAGTCTCAAGCTCATGAGCTCACCCCCCCTTCGTCGCCGGCTCCGCCGTGAGCGTCAGGCTGTCCAGGTGCACACCGTCGTGGAGCACTTGGACCTCGTAGTCGCCCGGCTGTGAGCGCTCGGTGGGCACCGTAGCGACGTAGCGGCCCCGCGAGGTCGCCGAGACCTGCACGTCTCGCTCGTCGCCCTCCGGGCTAATCACCTTCACGGCCACCTCCCCGGCCTCGTCGCGGGTCATCCGCTCCCCGTCGGCATCGAGCAGCCAGAAGCGGACCTGCGCGCTGCGCCCGGCGACGACGCGGCCGCCGACCCTCTCAAACTCGACGCCGATCTCATCCGGCGGCGGCGCGCCGGACAGGACGTGGAAGTAGTCGAAGCCGACGGTCACCGACTGTGTCTGGTCCTGCCCGAACGCGTAGAGGCCGACCGCGGCACCGTCGAGTCGCTCGTTGACGATCTCGGGAAGCGCCGCGAACGTCTCACCGTCGTAGCTGTAGTGGCCGGTGAAGGTCGAGCCGGTCTTCTCGAGCCGCAGCCACCATGTGGTCGGGCTGTCCGCGGGGACGTTCACCTCGGGGAACGCGGGCTGGAAGATGTCGTCGATCTCGTGCCGCATCTCGATCTTCCGAGTGCACGGCTGGCCGGGAGGGGCCGTACCGACGATATCGAACTTGAGGAACGTCGCGTCGCTGTCGTAGACCAGGATCCCTCCCTGCTGCCACTGCTCGCAGACCTCGCCGGAGACCTTCGTCTCGACGACCCAATCGCCGGCCGGGAACGACTGCAGGATCAGGTTCGGCGCGTTGTTGTGGTGGTCGAAGAGATTCGTCGGGGTGGTGTCGATCTTGAGCTGGCCGGCCTCAACCCGGAACCGGTTGAGGTCGGGGCGCACGACCCTGTCCCATCTGCAGCCGTCGAGCCGGTCGCCGTCGAACTCGTCGTCGGGGGCTGGATCGGAACCCGGGTCAGCGCACTCGATCGGCGGCGACGGCTGCGGGATGGCCTCGACCCGCGTCGAGTCGCTGGCCGAGGCTCCCGAGGCGTCGGTGACGGTCACCCTCGGCCTGTAGACGCCGGACTCGTCGTAGGTGTGCGTGACCTCGGCGCCGCTACCGGTTGAGCCATCGCCGAAGTCCCACTCGTAGGTCAGCGCCTCCCCCTCGGGGTCGCTCGCGTCGGCGCTCAGCGTCACCGTGAGCGGCAGCTCGCCCGACTCCGGGCTCGCCGCCACCGAGACGATCTCCGGACGCGCGTTCAGCGACACGCCCTTGCCTCGGAACTTGAGGTAGTTGAGGTTGAACAGACCGGTGTCGCCGGGGTTGTTGCGGAAGACGAAGAACAGCTCGTGGGTGCCGGGGAACTCGTCGATCGGCACCGTGACGTCCTTCCACGTCTGCCAGCCGCCCGTCGGCTCGATGTAGCCGCTGTCGGAGACCAGCGGCCCGTCGGGCGAGCCGGCGTGGATCTCGATCCGACCCCCGAGGCCGTTCGACGCGAACCGGTAGGTGATCGCGTCGATCCCCTCGAGGCTCATCGGCTCGAACGAGATGTAGTCGCCGTCGTCGATGAAACCGATGTTCTGGCGACCGCCTCGCGGGTCGCTCGTCGCCTCGACCTGGATCCCGCTCTGGGTCGCGTAGTGCTGCGCCTCCTTTCGCTTCGGCTGGAGGATGTGCAGATCGCGGCTGGTGAGCGATCCGACGCCATTCCCGCCCGCGTCGGTGAAGCTCGCCTCGAGGACCCAGAAGAGATCCTCGCCGGCGGGATGGCCGCTGTCGGCCGAGGTCTGGACGACGCCTTCGCAGCCCGACAGGACCTCGAACGGATGAGCGTGGCCGGCATGCCCAAGGGACACCTGGAGGCTGACGTCGTCACACGAGATCGACCCGCCGGCGGTCGAGCCGTCCTCGGCGTCGGTGACGTCGATCCGGTACGCGATCTCATCTCCGAAGTCGAAGAACCCGCCGTCGACCGGAGCCTCGAGCGTCACCTCCGGCGCGGTATTGCCGGCAGTGATCTGGACAGTCCGCGACGCGGTTGTGCCGTCCTCGGCCGTGACCGTCAGCCGCGCGGCATACTGGCCGGCCTCGGTGTAGGTGTGGGTCGGATTCGGATCGGTCGATTCGCCGCCGTCGCCGAATGCCCAGTGATACGTGACCGGCAGGCCGCTGGGATGCCCCGACCCCTCGCTGGAGAACGAGACCTCGAGCGGTATCGCGCCCGAGGTGGGCTCCGCGCTCGCTCTGGCGACCGGGCGGGTCCCGACCCCGGTGTACTCGATTCGGTAGATCCCGGAGTCGGCGTTGTTGCCGCCGAACCCGGTACCCCACTCGATCACGTACAGCGCCCCGTCGGGCCCAAACTTCATGTCCATCGGGCGCAGGAACTCGAGGTTGTTGAGCACCGGGTTGATCTCGTAGACCTGGCCCGCGTCGAGGCGGAACTCCCAGATGTCGTTGTCGAACGGACGGCTATAGCCGTCGAGAGGCCCGGTCCACTCGTAGAACAGCGCCGCGCCGTCGTAGTAGGGCGGCCACTTGACATCGGAGTCAAGCGCCTCGTCGTAGCGGTACATCGGCCCCCCCATCGGCCCGCCACCGGTGCCCATCTCGGGGGCGTTGGTCCCCGACTCGAGCCGGCCGTAGTAGATGTCCGGCTGGACGGCCGGGGGCAGCTGCTCGAGGCCGGTGTTGTTGGGGGAGTCGTTGACGAGGTTCTGGCAGTCGAACTCCGCGCCCGCGGTCAGGGTGGCGAAGTCCCAGTCGCGGTAGGCGGCGCCGCCGTGGCAGTAGGGCCAGCCGTAGTTGCCGGGCTGGGTGATGTAGTTCCACTCGACCCGGCCCTCGGGACCGCGGTCGGGGTCGGGGTCATTTGCGTCAGGGCCGTAGTCGCCGAGCAGCAGCGCGCCCGTCTGCGGGTCGAGCTCGAACCGGAACGGGTTGCGGAAGCCCATCGCGTAGATCTCGGGCCGCGTCTGTGCGGTGCCCGGGGCGAACAGGTTGCCGTCGGGGATCGCGTAGGTGCCGTCGGCCTGAGGGGTGATGCGCAGCACCTTGCCGCGCAGGTCGTTGGTGTTGGCGGAGCTTCGCTGGGCGTCGAAGGGCAAGCGGCCGACCCGCTCGTCGATCGGCGCATACCCCTGGGACTGGAACGGGTTGGTGTCGTCGCCGGTCGAGAGGAAGAGGTTGCCGTCCGGGCCGAACTCGAGCGAGCCGGCCGCGTGGCCAGACTCCTCGCGGTCGACGGGGACCTCGAGCAGCACCTGCTCGCTCGACATGTCGAGGGTGGTGCCGTCGACCGTGAAGCGTGAGAGCTGTTGCTTTTCCTCGGTCCCGTCCGGCGAGTAGTAGAGATAGATCCAGTTATTGGTCTCGAAGTTCGGGTCGAGCGCGAGCCCCAGCAGCCCGTCCTCGCGCTGGAGGAAGACGTCAAGGGTGCCGAGGACGACCGTCTGGTTGGTCTGCGGATCGATCATCCGAACCTCGCCGGCGCGCTCGATGTAGAACACCCGGCCGTCCGCGGCGATGTCGAGCTCGAACGGGTTCGAGGTCCCGGTGTCGAGCGGGACCTTGTCGAAGCTGTTCCACACCGTCCCGCCGCAGTCGGATGCGACGACGCCGGCCGCGGTCTCGATCCCGCCGAGGATGTGCTGGCGGAAGTCGGACTCGGAGTAGCTCTCGATCGTGTGGCCGAGCGCCGTGTACCAGGACCGCCCACCGTCGAATGCCTGGCACCAGGCGACCGGATGGTCGAGCCCCATCGGATGCGCCTCGGGGTCGTAGGTGGACTCGTCGATCGACGCCAGCACGTGGACGTCCCCGCGCGGGTTGCGGCGGAAGCTGTACCACTCGTCGAAGCGATCCCAGCGGGCCGGGAGATGGGCCGTCGACGGATGGACGCGGTCGGACACCTTGATCGTCGCGTCCTGGTTTCGCGGGTGGCCGGAGAAGTAGGCGCCTACGAGGTCGCCGTACCAAGGCCAGTCGTATTCGGTGTCGGAGGCGGAGTGGATCCCGGCGTAGCCGCCGCCGGCGCGGATGTAGCGCTCGAACGCGGCCTGCTGCGAGTCGTCGAGGACGTCGCCGGTCGTCAGCAGCCAGATGACGACGTCGTAGTTGGCGAGGTTCTCATCCGTGAACGCCGCCGCGTCCTCGGTCGCGTCGACGCTGAAGTTGTGCTCGGCGGCGAGCTCCTCGATCGCCGTCAGCCCAGCAGGGATCGAGTCGTGGCGAAACCCGGCGGTCTTCGAGAACACCAGGGCGCTGAAGCGCGGCTGCTCCTGTGCCGACGCGGTGGCGGTGAGCCCGCCCTGCATTCCGGCGAACAACACGATCCAGGCCGCGGCGATGACGACCGCCAGGGTGCCCGCGAACGACGCGATCGAACGCCGCATGAGCGTCTCCATCTCTCACTCCTCCGGTCAGACCCCCGTCTACCGTGTTCCAGCGAACCGTCCGGGGGGCATCCCGTGCCTGACTGCGCAAACAACCTTCCTCCGCTCCTGGATCAAACCCACCTGACTTGGTTCGCGGGCTGCTAGTACCCGCTCGCACGACGGAAAAACGGTGCGAACGAAACTCGTCGTCCGCTAACGGGTCAGATCCAGACCCGAGCCAGACGATCGCCAGCGTTGCGGCGAATATCGCGGCGCTGAGCGCGTGCGCGCGGGGGTGGCGCATGTGGACGACGGTGAGGACGATCACCAGCCCGACGAGCGCGAGCTTGAGCTGGAGCGTCGCCCGGTCCCAGAGGTCGAAGCGGGTTGCCATCGCGACGCCGGGTGGCGGCGAGGACCGCGAGCGCGGCGAGCGAGCCGTAGCCGAACCGGCGCGCGATCTCCCGCATCCGCGCCGGATCGGGGTTTCGCCGCTCGACCGGGACGATCGCCGCCGCGAGCGTGATCTGGCCGCCGGCGAAGAACGCCATCGCCAGCAGGTGCAGGTAGAGCACGCCGAGCCAGGGCGTCGAGATCAGCCATCCCCCCTTTCGAGCTCGCCGGCGCCCCGACCCGAGCCGGCGACCTCGGCGATCGAGCCGGCGGGCTCGGCGTCGTGCGGCTTCGGGCGTTCGAGCCGGGCGTACAGGCGCGCCCGTTTGGGCTCGCTGAGCGGGTCGTCGGCCGCGGCCGTGGCCATCGCCTCCGAGCTTTCCACATCGAGGCTGTGAAAAGCGTCGCCGCGCCCGCCCCCCGGTTCGACCCGCCGATCAGAGCCGCGGCCGGGCATCGAGCGCGACGCGGCCGGCGAGGCGCAGGACCTTCGCCGCGAGCATCAGGTAGGCGACGGCCAGGGCGATGGTCGCCGGGCCCGCTAGCGCCTCCGGCGCCGGGCCCTGCGCGAGCGCGAGCGCGCAGACCGAGACCGCCGCAAGCGCCGTCAGCCCGGCGTCCGCGAGCGGTCGCGCGGCCGGCGCGGGGCGCGAGAGGTCACGGACCCGAACGACGACCGCGAGCAGGTGGAGGAGCGACCCGAGCACCGTCAACCCGACCCAGCCCGCGAGGATCAGGGCCGCGAGGGCGACCCGGCTCGACCCGACGAAGATCGCGTCGGTGCCGTCCGCCAGCGCTCCCGCCAGCGCGACCGCGAGGCCGGCGACGAGCAGCGCCTGGGCGACGCCGAGCAGGCGGGCTGGGAGCGACAGCGGCCGCGTGGCGGCGGCCGCGCAGCGGGCGATGTTGGCGCCGAGCAGGAGCCCGGCAAGCGCCAGGCTCGCCCAGCCGGCGACGGCAACCGCCGCAAGCGCGAGGCCGTAGCCGAGCGCGAGCGCGGCGACGCCCCCGACCCAGAGCGCGAACGTCCAGCGCTCGAGCCGCGGGTACGCGAGCCGCGTCCGAGCCAGCGAGGGGTAGAAGGTGTGAAGCGTGCCGACGATCGCGGTTCCGAGCCAGCCGGCGAGGTTGAGGCTGACGTGCGCGGCGAGGAGGTCCCCGTGCGACCAGACCTCGCCGCGGACCAGCAGCGCCCCGGCGACGATCCCGACGGCGAGGAACCCCGCCCCGGCGGCGTACCAGCGGGTGGCGAACGGGCGCCGCTGGAGCGATCGCCGCCGGATCCGCCTCAGGCCGAGCCAGTGGCCGGCGAGCCCGCTGAGGAGGAGTGCGACGCCGAGATCGGCGAGCGGCTCGGCGCCGGCCGGCACGGCAGCGGCGAGCACCACCACCCCGCCGTTCCAGGCGCCGAGCTGGAAGCGGACCAGCGCACGCGGCGGCGGGTCGGTGGCGAGGAATGCCCCGGCGAAGAACTGGCTCGCCCCGATCACGAGCTGGGAGACGCCGCCGAGGAGGACGAGGTGGAGGGCGAGCCAGCGCGTCCACTCCCACCCGAGCGCCGATCCCGCCGCGGCGGCGATCGCGCCCGCGAGCATGAAGCCGAGGCCGGCGAGGAAGAAGGCCCCGATCACGTCGGTCGGCCGCAGACCGAGAGCGGAGTCGAGGTCGGCGCCCGAGCGGGCGGCGGCGCCGGAAGCGTGTGGTATTTTGCCCATTCGCGATGTGTATATCAAGCCCGAATCCGAGAGGAGCCGCCCGATGACCTATGTGATCACCGAGCCGTGCATCGGGACGAAGGACCACTCCTGCGTCGAAGTCTGCCCGGTCGACTGCATCCACCCGACGCAGGACGAGGCCGAGTTCGACCGCCACGAGCAGCTCTACATCGACCCCGAGGAGTGCATCGACTGCGATGCCTGCGTCGAGGCCTGCCCGGTCGACGCGATCTTCCCCGAGGACTCGGTCCCCGAGGAGTGGCGCTCCTACATCGAGGTCAACGCCGCCTACTACCGCCAGCCGGGGAGCTGAGCGCGGCGCCCCACTAGCTGATCGGTTCGCCCGCCTCGGCGCGCTCGATCTCCTCCGCCAGCGCGCCGAGCTCGTCGCGGTCGAGCCCCGCCTCGATCTCCGGGAACATCTCGCGCTCCTCGAACCTGACGTGGGCGTCGAGCCGCACGCCGAGCTCGCGCAGCTCCTCGAGGGTCGCGCGGCTCGCGGCCGCGCGGCGGGCGGCGAGCCGGACCGCGTGGTGGTCGGTGAGCGCGCGGAGCACCATCTGCTCGTCGTAGCCGGCCTCGCGCTCGGCCCAGGCCGGGAACAGCACCTCCTCCTCGACCTGGAAGTGACGTCTGCCGTGCTCGCGCCAGAACGCGAGGAACTCGGCCGCGGCGGCATCGGCCTCCTCCGCCCGGCGCAGGCGCTGGGCGACGAAGAGCGCCTGGTGGTGGTCGCGGGAGAGGGGCTGGAGAGCCGGGTCGCGCTTCATCTCCGATGACGCTAACGAGGCGGCGCGCGACCTTCAAGGCCGTCGGCGGTCGCCGGGCGGCCCGGCTCGAGCAGCGCTAGCGCGAGGCCCGCGCACATCCACGCGAACGCGACGAGGAGGACGAAGCCGAGCACGAAGTCGCCGGTCGCATCCTTGACCACGCCGAGCACGAGCGGGGGGAAGAAGCCGCCGAGCCCGCCGGCAGCCCCGATCACGCCGGTCGCCGCCCCGGTCGAGCGCGGGAAGAACGCGGGCACGAGCTTGAACACGGCGCCGTTGCCGGCGCCGAGGAACGCGGCCATCGTCAGGCAGAAGATCGTCACCGGGACGATCGACGGTTCGGACGCCTGCCAGGAGAGCCCGATCGCGTCGATGCCGATCCCGGCGAACGCGACCGTCAGCACCGACGTCCCGCCGACCCGGTCGGCGAGCCAGCCGCCGACCGGGCGGGCGACGGTGGCGACGAGCGTGAACCCCGCCGCCCGCAGCCCGGCGTCGGTGAGCGAGAGGTCGAACCAGTCGGTGAGCAGCTTCGGGAGGAAGATCGCCATCGCGACGAAGCCGCCGAAGGTGACGAAGTAGAACAACGACAGCCGGTAGAGGTCCCACCCCGAGCGCAGGACCTCGCGGTAGGGCTGGCGCTTGGGCTCGCGGTCGGGGACGTCGCGGGCGATCCCCCACCAGATCAGGCCGTAGACGCCGATCACCGCCCCGAGCACGAGCCCGGCGACCTCCTGGCTCGCGGCGTCGCGGATCGCCGGGACCGAGAACGCGGCGACCCCGGTGCCGATGTTGCCGACCCCGTAGACGCCGAGCGCGAACCCCTGGCGCTTCGGCGGGTACCACTCGGCGACGAAGGGGACGCCGACCGCGAACGTCGCTCCCGCGGCGCCGAGCAGGAAGCCGGCGCCGAGCAGCGCGGCGTAGCTCGACGCGAAGCCGACGAGGACGGTGGCGCCGGCGGTGTAGAAGATCATCACCGTGAACACCGCCCGCCCGCCGACGCGGTCGGTGAGCAGGCCGAGCGGGATCCGCAGCAGCGAGCCGAGGACGACCGGAATCGAGATCATCACCGACGTCTCGGTGTCGGACAACCCGAGCTCGTCCTGGATGTCGGGCGCGAGCGGCGCCAGCATCCCCCAGGCCGAGAAGCAGACGGCGAACGCGACCGTCCCCAGGGCGAGGTTTCGCGACTCGGCGCTCACCGCTTGCGGCCGGCGCTCACCGCTCGCCCCGCATCGAGACGCCGGCCGGGACCCTGGGCGCCGTCGGGCGCGAGCGCGAGCTTCGCCCGCGGTAGGGAATCGGGCTGCGCCGGAACCAGTCGACCGGGATGCTCCAGGCGTGGACGAGGCGGCTGAACGGCCAAGCCGCGTACAGGAACCAGACCGCGACGACGTGGACCTGGAAGATCAGCGCCACCCCCTCAGCGCGCGTCATCAGCTCGGGGCGGGGGTCGCCGATGAACAGGCTGCGGAAGTACGGCGCGACGTTCTCGCGGTAGTGGACCGACTCGGAGATGTTGCCGAGGGTCGCCCACATCCCGGTGACGATCCCGACCGCGAGCAGGCCCATCGCGATCACGTCGATCCGCCGGGTGGTCACCCGGACACGGGGAAAGCGGATCCGGCGGTAGACGAGGATCGCGAAGCCGACGACGGTCGCCGCTCCGGCGGAGACCCCGCCGATCACCGCGAGCACGTGGTAGGGCTCGTCGTGGAGCCCGACGGAGCGCGTCCACGAGATCGGGATCAGGACCCCGAAGACGTGACCGGCGATCGCGGCGAGGACGCCGAGGTGGAAGATCACGCTCCCCCACGCCAGGACCTTCGACTCGAGCAGCTGCGAGGAGCGCGCCCCCCAGCGGTACTGGTCGCGGCGGTAGCGCCAGATGTGGCCGACGACGAAGGTCGCGATCGCCAGGTACGGCAGGACCGCGTACAGGAGCAGCGAGCCGTGGCTCACCCGCTCCTCCCCACGCCTCCGGGGATCGCCTCCGCGCCGGGGGCGGGCATCACCTCCGGCGGCGCGAACGGCTCGAGGCCGACCTCCTCGCTCGGCGGCCCCTCGGCGGCGAGACGCGCGGCCCTCGCCGCCTGACGCCGCGTGAGGCCTGGGAGCTCGGCGGCGACGGCGTCGAGCAGGTGCGCGTACGGGCTGCCGCTCTCGCGCAGGCTCGCGCGGACGAGCTCGAGTGCCTCGCGGTGCTCGTCGATCGCCGCCAGGCCGCGCTCGCGCTCGAGCGCGCAGAACTCGAGCATCACCGGCAGGTAGTCCGGGAGCTCGCCGTTTCCGAGCTCCAACCCCGCGTCGGCGTAGCGCTGCTTGAGCCGCAGCAGCGCGAGCCCGCGCTGGCGCAGGTCGCCCCAGCGGTGGTAGGTCAGGTGAAGGCTCGTGCGGCGCGAGAAGTCGAAGGTCTCGACGTAGTCGCGCTGACACTCGCCGAGCTGTCTGCCGTCGAGCGAGTCGAGGAAGCGCTCGAGCGCCGCCCGCGGGCGCCCGGCGGCGAGCGCCCCGACCGCGGCCCGCAGCTCGCCTCGCGCCGCCCAGAGCTCGGGCGTCGGGTACTGGAGCAGCAGCGATGCCAGCTTCAGCGGGTGCGCGCCCGGCTCAGCCACGGCGCCCGTTTCCCTTCCCATGGACGAGCAGCTCGCGGACGTCGAAGTCGGGATCGGGAGCGTCGGCGCCGCCCGGCCGCTCCTGCCCGGGGAGCTGGGCGAAGTCGATCCCGCACGAGCCCTGGTCGGCGAGCGCCGTCGGCGAGATCTCGGCATGGCGGCGGGGGATCACGTAGCGCTCGTCGTAGTCGCCGATCGCGACCATCCGGAACATCGCCTCGAGCTCTGAGAGCTCCATCCCGACCTCGGCCGCGATCGCCGGATCGCCGTCGCCGTCGAGGTTCACCCCGCGCATGTAGCGGCGCATCGCGACCAGGCGCCGCAGCGAGCGCCGCACCGGCTCGGGGTCGCCGGCCGCGAGGAAGCTCGCCAGGTAGGAGACCGGGATCCGCAGCTCCTCGATCGCCTCGAAGACCTGGTCGGGGTCGCCGCCGTCGCGGACCAGCGCCTCGCCGAGGCTCTCGACCGGCGACAACGGGGGGACGTACCAGACCATCGGCAGGGTCCGGTACTCGGGGTGGAGCGGCAGCGCGATCCGCCAGCGCTTGCACATCGCGTAGACCGGCGAGCGTCGCGCGGCCTCGATCCAGTCGTCGGGGATCCCGTCGCGCGCCGCCTGGGCGCGGACCTCGGGGTCCTCGGGGTCGAGGATCAGGTCGAGGTGCGAGTCGATCAGGTCGTGCTCGTCGGGCACCGACGCGGCGGCCTCGACCCGGTCGGAGTCGAACAGCACGATGCCGACGTGGCGCAGGCGCCCGACACAGGTCTCCGAGCAGACCGTCGTCATCCCGGCCTCGATCCGCGGGTAGCAGAAGTTGCACTTCTCGGCCTTCCCGGTGTGCCAGTTGAAGTAGACCTTCTTGTACGGGCAGCCGGAGACGCAGAAGCGCCACGAGCGGCAGGCCTCCTGGTCGACGAGCACGATCCCGTCCTCCTCGCGCTTGTACATCGCCCCGCTCGGGCACGACGCGACGCACGACGGGTTGATGCAGTGCTCGCAGATCCGCGGCAGGTAGATCATGAACGCCTGCTCGAACTCGAGCCGGACCTCCTCCTCGAGGTTGCGACGGTTCGGGTCGAGCGCCGCGTGCTCGCGCGAGCCCGCGAGGTCGTCGTCCCAGTTCGGCCCCCACTCGAGGTCGAGCGGCTCGCCGGTCACCTGCGATGTCGGGCGGGCGACCGGCTGGTGCTCGGACGGCGGCGCGGTGATCAGGTGCTCGTAGTCGTAGGTCCAGGGCTCGTAGTAGTCGTCGATCTGCGGCAGGTCGGGGTTGTGGAAGATTCGCATCAGCTTCGCGAGCTTCCCGCCGGCCCGGAGCTTCAGCTTCCCGCGGCGCCCCAGCTCCCAGCCGCCCCGCCACCGCTCCTGGTCCTCGTAGTCGCGCGGGTAGCCGCGGCCGGGCTTGGTCTCGACGTTGTTGAACCACACGTACTCGGTGCCGCGCCGGTTCGTCCAGACGTTCTTGCAGGTGACCGAGCAGGTGTGGCAGCCGATGCACTTGTCGAGGTTCATCACCATTCCGACCTGGGCCCGGACATGCATCAGTAGACGACCTCCCCGGCTCGCTTGCGGACGATGATCAGTTGGTCGCGCTGCGGACCGGTCGGCCCGTAGTAGTTGAAGCTCCAGGAGAGCTGGGCGTAGCCGCCGATCAGGTGGGTGGGCTTGATCGCGATCCTGGTCAGCGAGTTGTCGGTGCCGCCGCGGGTGCCCGAGACCTCGGAGATCGGCACGTTCACGTGCCGGTCCTGGGAGTGGTAGTAGAGCGCGACGCCCGGTGGGACCCGGTGCGAGACCGCCGCCCGGCAGCTGACCGTGCCGTGTCGGTTGTAGACCTCGAGCCAGTCGTTGTCGGCGACGCCGATCTTCTCCGCGTCGGCGATCGAGAGCCAGATCACCGGCCCGCCGCGGAACAGGGTCAGCATGTGGAGGTTGTCCTGGAACTCGGAGTGGATCGACCACTTCGAGTGCGGGGTCAGGTAGCGGACCGTCACCTCGAGCCCCTCCCCCGCCTCCGGATCGCCGCCGAGGCCGAGGAGCTGCCCGGCGTCGACCGGCGGCCGGTAGGCGGGCAGACCCTCGCCGAGGTCGAGGATCCAGGCGTGGTCGAGGTAGAGCTGCTGGCGCCCGGTCAGCGTCCGCCACGGGATCGCGTACTCGACGTTGGAGGTGAACGGGGAGTAGCGGCGCTCGCGCGACTCCATCCCCGACCACTCGGCCGAGGCGAGCACCTTGCGCGGCTGGGCCGCGAGGTCGCCGAACGTGATCCGCTCCTCGGCGCGGTCGGCGATGATCTGCTCGAGGTCGCGTCCCACCCGCCCGCCGAGCTCCCGGAACCCCTCGACCGCGATCCGGCCGTTGGTGGTCCCCGAGAGCGCGAGGATCGCCTCGGCGACGTGGACGTCGCGGGTCAGCGCCGGCCTGCCGCGCGCGACCCCGTTTCGCGCCGTGCCGTTCGCGCGCCGCAGCTCGGCGACCTCGGCCGCAGGCTTCCAGCTCACGCCCTTCGCCCCCACCCCGGCGTCCTCGACCAGCGGGCCGAGCGCCTGCATCTTCTCGGCCACGGCGGCGTAGTCGCGCTCGACCGCGACCAGCTTCGGCATCGTCTTGCCCGGGATCGGCTCGCACTCCCCCTTTCGCCAGTCGCGGACCTCGCCGCGGGGCTGGGCGAGCTCGTCCGGGGTGTCGTGCATCAGCGGCGCGGCGACGACGTCGGTGCGCGTCCCGAGGTGCTTCGCGGCGAGGCAGCTGAACTCCTCGGCGACGAGCCGGAACGCCTCCCAGTCCGACTTCGCCTCCCACGGCGGCGCGATTGCGGGGTTGAACGGGTGGACGAACGGATGCAGGTCGGTGCTCGAGAGGTCGTGCTTCTCGTACCAGGTCGCCGCGGGGAGGACGACGTCGGAGTAGACGGCCGAGCCGTTCATCCGGAAGTCGATCGTCGTGAACAGGTCGAGCTTGCCCTCCGCGGCCCGCTCGCTCCAGGCGACGTTCGCCGGGCGCGCCTCGGGGGGCGACTCGGCCGAGCGCACCGCGGCGTTGGGGACGCCGAGGATGTGGCGGAGGAAGTACTCGTGCCCCTTGCTCGAGGACCCGAGCAGGTTCGCCCGCCAGAGCGTCAGGATGCGGGGGAAGTTGGCGGGGTCGTCCGGGGCCTCGCAGGCGAAGCCGAGCTCGCCGTCGGCGAGCTGGCGGGTGACGTGCTCGGCGACGTCGGCCCCCGCCTCGCGAGCCTCGTCGGCGAGGTCGAGCGGGTTGCGGTCGAAGGTCGGGTGCATCGGCGTCCAGCCGAGCCGGGCCGCGAGCGCGACGCAGTCGGCGAAGTGCATCCCTTCGAGCGCCCCGTCGCCGAGCGGCGAGCGCAGCTCGTCGGCGCCGAACGACTCGTAGCGCCACTGGTCACTGAACAGGTACCAGAACGGGGTCGAGGGCTGCTGCCGCGGCGGCCGCGACCAGTCGAGCGCGAACGCGGTCGTCATCCAGCCGCTGATCGGGCGAACCTTCTCCTGGCCGACGTAGTGCGCCCAGCCGCCGCCGTTCACCCCCTGGCAGCCGCAGAAGAGGACCAGCGAGAGCATCGCCCGGTAGGTCTGGTCGGAGTGGAACCAGTGGTTGGTTCCGGCGCCCATGACGATCATCGAGCGCCCGCGCGTGCGCTCCGCGTTGCGGGCGAACTCGCGCGCGATCCGGACCGCTCGGCCGGCGTCGACGCCGGTGATCGGCTGCTGCCAGGCCGGGGTGTAGGGCTCGGTCTCATCGTCGTAGCCCGACGGCCACTGTCCCGGCAGCCCGTCGCGGGCGACGCCGTACTGCGCCAGCGCGAGGTCGAGGACGGTCGTCACCAGGCGCCCGCCGACGCGCTTCGCCGGCACCCCGCGCCGCATCGCCGCCCCGCCCTCGGTCTCGCCGCCGTCGAAGCGGGGGAGCGCGACCTCGACCAGCTCGTCGTGGCGGCCGAGCAGCGTCAGCGCCGGGCTCGACTCGCCGAGGTCGAGGTTCCAGCGCCCCTCCCCCTCCTGCCCCCAGCGGTGGCCCATCGAGCCGTTCGGGACCGTCGGCTCGCCCGTCGCCTCGTCGATGACGACCGTCTTCCAGTCGGCGTTCTCGCCGCCGTCGCCGAGATCGGAGGCGCGAAGGAAGGCGCCGCCCGCGTAGCTTTGGTCGTCGCGCCGGCGGAGCTCGACCAGGAACGGCAGGTCGGTGAAGCGGCGCGCGTAGTCGGCGAAGTACGGCGTCTGGCGCTCGACGAAGTGCTCGCGCAGGACGACGTGCCCCATCGCCATCGCCAGCGCCCCGTCGGTTCCGGCCTTCGCCGGCAGCCAGTGGTCGGCGAACTTGGTGTGGCCCGCGTAGTCGGGCGAGACGACGACGACCTTCTGGCCGCGGTAGCGCGCCTCGGTCATGAAGTGGGCGTCGGGGGTGCGCGTCTGGGGGATGTTCGATCCCCAGATCACGAGGTAGGAGGCGTTCCACCAGTCGGCCGACTCGGGGACGTCGGTCTGGTCGCCCCAGATCTGCGGCGACGCCGGCGGCAGGTCGGCGTACCAGTCGTAGAAGCTCAGGCAGACGCCGCCGATCAGCGAGAGGAAGCGGGTGCCGGCCGTGTAGGAGACCATCGACATCGCCGGGATCGGCGTGAACCCGGCGATCCGGTCGGGCCCGTAGCGGCGGATCGTGTGCACGTGCGCGGCGGCGATCAGCTCTGTGACCTCCGGCCACGAGGCGCGCAGGAAGCCGCCCTTCCCGCGCTGGGACTTGTAGGCGCGCGCCCGCTCGGGGTCGTCGGTGATCTCGGCCCAGGCCTCGACCGGGTCGCCGGTCCGCTCGCGGGCCTCGCGGTACATCTCCAGCAGCACCCCGCGGACGTAGGGGTGCTTGGGTCGCACCGGCGAGTAGACGTACCACGAGAACGACGCCCCGCGGGGGCAGCCGCGGGGCTCGTAGTCGGGGACGTCGGGGCCATTCGAGGGATAGTCGGTCTGCTGCGTCTCCCAGGTGACGAGGCCGTCCTTGACGTGGATCTTCCACGAGCACGATCCGGTGCAGTTGACGCCGTGGGTCGAGCGGACGACGCGGTCGTGCTGCCAGCGCCGCCGGTAGGCGTCCTCCCAGTCGCGGGAGTAGGTCGAGCGCTCGTTCCAGCCATCGGCCGAGCGGTCGCGCGGGCCGAAGAACTGCCG
>DATHVI010000062.1:0-9175 GCA_035461385.1 Solirubrobacterales bacterium | reverse complement strand
GGACCACTATCGGCTCGTGTTTGAGAAGACGCGATGAGCGAAAGCGTCGGAGCTGCCGCAGGTCCCGCCGCGAGTTCAAGCTGGACGCGCTCGCGATCTTCCTTGGCCGCGACCGCCGCCAGCTCATCGTCCTGTGGGTCGGACTCGCACTGGTGGGTGCGGGGATCGTGGCCTATGCACTGCGTGAGGTCCTCGGTGGTGCGGTGGTCGACGCGATGATCCAGGCCGAGGCCGCGCGCCCAGCCGCGGAGTCGGTGTGGTCGATCTCCACTTCGCTGTTAACCAGCGTCGCCAACACCGTGATCGTCTTCGGCGCGCTCTTCATTGCCGCGTCATGGCTTGCCTCGCCGCTCGCGAGTGCGAGAGCCGCCAGGCAGACTCTGGCCCCCGCCCTTCGCTCTCGCGTCGGATGGATATACGGCCTGGTCGCCTTCGCCGCGCTGGCCTACTTCGTGCTCGCGCCGACGCATGGCCTGCGCGCCCTGCTCACCGTCCTTACCTTGGCGCTGCTTGCCACCGCGGGCGTAGCCGCGCTACGCCGCCAGGTCGCGGCAGAGTACCCCGAGGGAGGGGCGCGAAGGCGATCGGCGAGTGGGTGCGCAGGATGCGTCAGGGAGCGCGGGCCGAGGATGACCGTCCTCCCGAGGGTGGGGAGTCGCGCCTACGTGAACGGGGAAGCGCGGCTTGGCCAGCGAGCCGCGGGAGGCAGGTACCTACCTACCTACCTACCTACCCGCAGCCGGTGTTGTTGCCGCAGCTCGAGCAGGTGTAGCAGGAGCCGGTGCGCTGCATCATCCCGCCGCACTGCTCGCAGGCCGGGCCGAGGTCGCGGCCGGCGAGCTTCGCGGGGTGGACCGGCGGCGTGTCGGTGAGCGCCGAGGCCGCCGGCTCGGCCGCTGCGGCGCCCTGCGCCTGCGATGCCGCGTCGAGCTCCGCTGTCGGCTCCGCCGACCCGTTCCCGTTGCCGTGACCATTCGCCGGGCTTGCGGTGTCGTCGGCGAACAGGCTTTGCTGGGTCTCCTTGCGGGCGCGGACCTCCTTGGTCAGGATCCCGAGGTCCTCGAGCTCGTCGAGGTCGTCGATGAACCGGCTCGCGAGCCAGCGCATCAGGTAGTCGGGCATCGACTTCGCGAACGGGATCTCCGGGTTGGTGGTGATCCCCTCGGGATCGAAGCGCATGTAGCTGAACTTGCGCACAAAGACCTCGAGCGGGACCCCGTACTGGAGGCCGATCGAGATCGCGGTCGCGAACGCGTTCATCATCCCGCGCAGCGTCGAGCCCTCCTTGCCGATGTCGGTGAGGAAGATCTCGCCGACCGAGCCGTCCTCGTACTTGCCGGCGGTGATGTAGCCCTCGTGGCCTGCGATCGAGAACTTGTGGGTGATCGACTCGCGCTCGACCGGCATCCGGCGACGGACCGGCTCGCGGGCGGCGGGCTCGGCCTCGGCCGGCTCGTCCTCCTTCTCGCCGGCGTCGGTGCGCAGCGCCTGCGCGGTCTTCGAGCCGTCGCGGTAGATCGCAAGCGCCTTGAGGCCGAGCTTCGCGCCCTGCATGTAGGTGTCGACGATGTCGTCGACGGTCGCCGTCTCGGGGAGGTTGACCGTCTTCGAGATCGCCCCGGAGAGGAACGGCTGCGTCGCGGCCATCATCTTGATGTGCCCCATGTGTGAGATCGCGCGCTCGCCGACCGCGACGTCGAACACCGGCAGGTGCTCGTCCTTGAGCGCCGGGGCGCCGATGATCGTGCCCTTGTCGTTGATGTGGGCCTCGATCTGCTCGATCTCGTGGTCGGAGTAGCCGAGCGTCGCGAGCGCCATCGGCACGGTCCGGTTGACGATCGTCATCTGCCCGCCGCCGACCAGCTCCTTGTACTTGACGAGCGAGAAGTCGGGCTCGATCCCGGTCGTGTCGCAGTCCATCAGGAAGCTGATCGTCCCGGTCGGCGCGAGGACGGTCGCCTGGGCGTTGCGGTAGCCGTGCTCATCGCCGAACGCGACCGCCTCGTCCCAGGTCTCCCGCGCCGCCGCGAGCAGGTCGCCCTTGATCCCGTCGCCCTCGATCTCGTAGGCGGCGTCGCGGTGCATCCGCATCACCTTGTTGTGCGCGTCGCGATTGCGCGCGTACTCCTCGTACGGCCCCATCGCCGCGGCGACCTCCGCCGACTTGCGGTAGCCGCGACCGGTCATCAGCGCGGTGATCGCGGCGGCGACGTTGCGCCCCTCGTCGGAGTCGTAGGGCAGCCCGTCTGCCATCAGCAGCGCGCCGAGGTTCGCGTACCCGAGCCCGAGCTGGCGGAAGGCGCGGGCGTTGCGCCCGATCTTCTCGGTCGGGTAGCTCGACGGCGTGACGATGATCTCCTGGGCGAGGAAGACGACGTCGACCGCGTGCTTGAACTCCTCGGTGTCGAACGACCCGTCGGCGTTGCGGAACCGCATCAGGTTGAGCGAGGCGAGGTTGCAGGCCGAGTCGTCGACGTGCATGTACTCCGAGCACGGGTTCGAGGCGTTGATCCGCCCCGACTCGCGGCAGGTATGCCAGCGGTTGATCGTCGTGTCGTACTGGACGCCGGGATCGGCGCAGCGCCAGGCGGCGTCGGCGATCTGGTTCATCAGCTCGCGCGCCGGAAGCGTCTTGATCGGCTTGCCGTCGACGCGGCCGATCAGGTCCCAGTCGGCATCGTTGGAGACCGCCTCGACGAACTGATCGGTGACCCGGACCGAGTTGTTGGCGTTCTGGTACTGGATCGACGCGAACGCCTCGGAGTCGAGCCGCATGTCGAAGCCGGCGTCACGGAGCGCCGCGGCCTTGCGCTCCTCGTTCGCCTTGCACCAGATGAAGTCCTCGATGTCGGGATGGTCGACGTCGAGGACGACCATCTTCGCCGCCCGCCGGGTGCCGCCGCCCGACTTGATCGCCCCCGCCCACGAGTCGGCGCCGCGCATGAAGCTGACCGGGCCCGACGCGATCCCGCCCTTCGACAGCGGCTCCATCGAGCCGCGGATCTTCGACAGGTTGATCCCCGAGCCCGAGCCGCCCTTGAAGATGATCCCCTCCTGGGTGTTCCAGTCGAGGATCGACTCCATGCTGTCGGTGACCGAGAGGATGAAGCACGCCGAGCACTGCTCCTGGCCGTCGCCCCGCCAGCCGACGTTGAACCACACCGGGCTGTTGAACGCCGCCATCTGGTGGAGGAGGATGTAGGTCAGCTCGGCCTCGAAGGCCTCGGCGTCCTCCTCGGTCGCGAAGTAGCCGCCCTCGCGCCCCCAGTATGCGATCCGGCCCGCGACCCGGGAGATCATCTCCTTCACCGAGCGTTCGCGATCGGGCGAGTCGAGGCCGCCGCGGAAGTACTTCTGGGCGACGATGTTGGTCGCGTTCTGCGACCAGCTCTTCGGGAACTCGACGCCGCGCTGCTCGAAGGCCGGGTTCTCCGGATCGCCGATCACCGCGTCGCGAAGCTCCCACTCGACCTCGTCGAAGGGGTGGACGCCCGGGGTCGTGAAGCGCCGGGAGACGGTCACGCCCGTCTCGTTCAGATTTGCGGCCTTTGCAGCGCTTTTCGGCATCTCGATCTCCTTCTTCGCGGGCTAGGAAGTGGTTTCAGCGGGTAACGACGAAGGTTGGCGGTCGGGTCGGATGGAACCGCCGGAGTCGATCGCCGCAAAGTCGGGGTTCGCGGACGGAAGCGTGCCGGCGAACTGCAGGTAGGCGCCGGGATCGAGCTCGCGCAGGCGCTCGAGGCACAGCGCCGCGATCCGCTCGGCGGCGAGCTCGCCTCCGGCGCGCCCGATCTCGGCTTCGATCGCGTTGACGAGCGCCTCGACGTCGCGGGCGCTGACCGGCCGCTTGTGCGAGGCGCCAAGCAGCGCAGCCCGCAGCTTGGTCCGGTCGAAACGCTGGCGCCTGCCGTCGCGCTTGCGAACGTAGGCCGGCTCGCGCTCGCGGCGCTCGAAGGTGGTGAAGCGATAGCCGCAGGAGAGGCACTCGCGGCGCCGGCGCAGCGCCGCGCCGCCGTCGCCGCGGCGGCTCTCGAGGACGCGGGTGTCGCGGTCGCAGCGGGGACAGTCCACGACCATTCATTCTACTATCACTAGTGTTCCCCTCCTGAGCCGCTACGCTATATCTAGTGTCAGCGCCACGTCACACTCCGCAACCTGCGTTTGCGTTACGCTCGCTGGCGGGTTGAGCGCCGACGCGGACAGCCCGAAGCGCAGGAACCGGATCGCCGAGCGGCGCGAGGCGGCGATCGACCGGATGGCCGACGCCCGCGGGGCCGCCGCCGACCACCTCGCCGACGCGCGGGCCGCGGCCGCCGATCGGGCCGCGGACGCCCGGGCCTCCGCGACCGAGCACCTCGCCGACGCCCGCGCAGCGGCCGCAGACCTGCTCTCGAAGCGGCCGAAGCCGCGCCTCCGGGGCGTCTTCCACCAGTGGGCGTTCTTCGCCTCGCTTGCCCTTGGCGCCGGCCTGATCCTCCTCGCCACCGGGGCAGAGGCCCGGCTCGCGGTCGCGATCTACGCCGCCAGCCTCTCGGCGCTGTTCGGGGTCAGCGCGCTCTACCACCGTGTCACCTGGCGGCGAGTCCGGGCGCGGATGTGGATGCGGCGGCTCGACCACGCGATGATCTTCCTGCTGATCGCCGGGACCGTGACCCCGTTCGCGATCCTCGTCCTCGACGGCCCGTTCGCGACCGCGCTCCTGGTCGCCGTCTGGGCCGGGGCGCTCGCCGGGGCGATCGTCGAGGTCGCCTGGGTCGGCCACCCGAAGTGGGTCGCGGCGATCGTCTACATCGCCGTCGGCTCGATCGGCGCGATCGGCTTCCCGGTGATCGTCGCCGAGACCGGCCCGCTCGCCGGGGCGCTGATCGCGCTCGGCGGCGCCCTCTACATCACCGGGGCGATCATCTACGCCGCGCAGCGGCCGGACCCGCGCCCGGCGGTGTTCGGCTACCACGAGATCTTCCACGCGCTCGTGATCGCCGCCGCAGCGGCGCACTTCGCCGCGATCGCGCTCTTCGCGCTGCCGGCCGCGAGCTAGGCTCGCTCGCGAAAGTGGATCTGCCCACCGAGGAGGTGGGCTAGACGACGTTCGCCGTCGTGAGGTGCTCGAGAGGCGTCAGCGCAACGCGAGCGCGGCGGCGTGGCGCTCCTTCGCGGCCTCGATCAGCTCGAGGACCTCGGGCTCGCGCCCGGCGCGCAGGAGCTCGATCGGGTCGGGGTCGCCGTTGACGATCCCCTCGAAGAACTGCTTGCGGTCCTGGTAGGACGGCAGCGTCGCCTTCGCCCAGCCGCGGACCTCGTTGAGGATCACCGCAATCCGGGCGTAGTCGTCGCCGATCGGCGCCGCGATCTCGGCCTTGATCCGCTTCGCCAGCGCCGGCGAAGCGCCGGCGGTCGAGATCGCGATCGCGAGCGGGCCGGTGCGGAGGATCGCCGGGAGGATGAAGTTGCACAGCGGCGGGACGTCGACGACGTTGACCAGCATCGCCCGGCGCTCGGCGCCGTCGTAGACGGAGATGTTGACGTCGGTGTCGTTGGTCGCCGCGATCGCCATGAACCGGCCGTCGAGGTCGGAGTCCTCGAACTTCCGCCGCTCCCAGCGGATCGAGCCCTCACGGGCGAGCTCGGCGAGCTCGTCGATCGCGTCGGGGGCGATCAGGGTGACGTCGGCGTCGCAGGCGAGCAGCCCCTCGACCTTCTCGAGGCCGATCTCGCCGCCGCCGACGACGAGGCAGCTTCGCCCCTCGAGCCGCAGGCAGGCGATGTAGAGCGGAGTGTCGAGCATCCCGCGGACGCAGGACTGATCGCAGATCCCCTTGCGGAGCTGGCAGACGCACTCCTTGCCGGCGTAGGCCTGGGCGGGCATTGCGCCCTGCAGGTTAACGACGTCCCCGCGCCGCTCCCGGCCGCCGACCTCCCGTCACCCGTCCCTCGACCACCCGTCGACCTCCCGTCAACCTCCCCGGGGGTGAGGCGGATATTGCATCGCAGCGATACAAGATCCGCCTCACCGATCGGGTCGGTCGGCGCTCAGCCGACGAGCGCGCGGGCCCGTGGTGCGACGTCCTCGCCGAGGCGGCGGATGAAGGCGACCGGGTCATCCGCGCGAGGCGAGACCAGAAGCAGCTCGAACCCGAGCTCGCTCGCCGTTCGCGCGAGTGCGTCCGGGTCGAGCCAGTCGCCGCCATCGCCGCCGAGGCCGACGTTCGCCGCGCGGACGATCGCCGACGGATCGCGCCCCGCGCGCGTCGCGGCTTCGTCGATCGTCCGCTGGCGCGCCGGCACGTCCGCGGGATCGAGGTACGAGCCGCCGACGCTCGGCAGCCAGCCGTCGCCGAGTCGTCCGGTGAGGCGGAGCATCCGGGGGCCGTAGGCGCCGACCCAGACGCCGACGTCGTGCGCGGGCGGCGGACCGGGCTTTGCGCCGGCGACCCGGTAGTGGCTGCCGTCGAGCCGGACGCCGCCGGAGGCGCGCAGGAACTCCTTGATCACCGTGATCGCCTCCTCGAGCGCCGCGACCGATTCGCCGGGCGAGCGGCGCGGCCCTCCCATCGCCTCCACCCCCTCCCAGAACGCTCCGGCGCCAATTCCGAGCTCGACCCGGCCGCCGCTCAGCCGGTCGAGCGAGGCGGCCGACTTCGCGAGCACGGTCGGCAGCCGCAGCGGCAGGTTGATCACGTCCGGGAGCAGGGTCACCCGCTCGGTCCGCGCGGCGAGGTAGGAGAGCAGCGTCCAGGTGTCGAGGAACCGCCGCTGGTAGGGGTGATCCTGGATCGCGACCGCGTCGAGGCCGCCCTGGTCGGCGGCGACCGCTTGGGCGACGGTGAGCTCGTGGTCGTCCGCGGCGGGAACCATGAAGATGCCGATCCGAAGCGCCACGGTCCGATTGATACCCGAGCGGCGACCCCGGGACCCCTTGCTACCCTCGCCATCCGATCGGCAGGGCAACGTTCCCTGCCTTCTGCAAGGGAGAGGGCATGCGCCTGATCATCACCGAGAAGAACAACTCAGCGAAGAAGATCGCTGACATCCTGAGCGGCGGCGAGGCGAAGGCCGACGCCACCTACAAGGTGCCGTTCTACGCCTGGTCGGGCCCCGACGGGGACCAGATGACCGTTGGCCTCAAGGGCCACGTGATGAGCCCTGCCTTCCCCGACGACTACTCGAGCTGGCAGGAGACGGACCTGCATGAGCTGATCGACGCCGACCTGGTCAAGGAGCCGACCGACAAGAACGTCGTCAAGGCGGTCCGCAAGCTCGCCAAGCAAGCGGACGAGATCGTGATCGCGACCGACTACGACCGCGAGGGCGAGCTGATCGGGCTCGAGGCGCTCGAGCAGGCGATCGACGCCAACCCCGGGGTGATCTCGGTCGAGGCCGCCGGCGACGGCGCCAACGGCGGCGACGCGCTCGCCTCGCGCCCGCCGATCAAGCGCGCTCGCTACTCGGCGCTGACCAAGGACGAGATCGAGCGCGCGTTTGGCGACCTCGACGACCTCTCCTACGACCTCGCCTTCGCCGGCGCGGCGCGCCAGGACATCGACCTGATCTGGGGCGCGACGCTGACCCGCGCGGTCTCGCTCGCCACCCGCCGGTTCGGCTCGAACTTCCTCTCCGTCGGCCGGGTCCAGAGCCCGACCCTGGCGCTGATCGTCGAGCGCGAGCTCGAACGCCGGGCCCACGTGGCGAAGCCCTACTGGGAGCTTTACGCCCGCTTCGCCCACCCCGACGGCGCGTTCGAGGCCCACCACGCGACCGACAAGTTCTGGGACCGCGCCGAGGCCGATACGGCGCTCGCGGGCACCAAGAGCCCGGGCGTCGTCAAGGACGTGAGCTCGCGGCGCAACACCCGCAAGCCGCCGACCCCCTACAACACGACCGCCTTCACCACCGATGCGTCGAGCCGGCTCGGGATCACGCCCGCGAACGCGATGCGGATCGCCGAGGACCTCTACATGGACGGGTTCATCTCCTATCCGCGGACCGACAACACCGTCTATCCGCCGTCGCTGAACACCCGCGAGCTCGTCGCCTCGCTGGTCCGGATCCCCGACTTCTCCGCCGCGAAGGGGCTGCTCGAGGGCAAGCTCCAGGCGACCCGCGGCAAGAAGGAGACCACCGACCACCCGCCGATCTACCCGACCCAGGCGCTGTATCGGAACGCGCTCGAGGGCCCGAAGCGGCGCGTCTACGAGCTCGTCGTCCGCCGCTTTCTCGCCACCTTCTCGCCGCCGATGATCACCGAGTCTACGCGGGCCGACATCGAGGCGGGTACGGAGACCTACTTCGTCCGCGGCTCGGTCGTCGTCGACCCCGGCTACGCGGCGATCTACACCTACGCCCGGTCCTCGGACGAGGAGATCCCGAAGCTCGCCCAGGGTCAGGAGCTGGCGCTCGACGGCGACCCGTGGCTGGTCGACAAGGAGACCCAGCCGCCGGCGCGGATCAGCCAGGGCAAGCTGATCGAGCTGATGGAGGAGCGCGGCCTCGGGACCAAGGCGACCCGCGCCGACATCATCCAGAAGCTCTACGACCGCGGCTACGTCTTCGGCAACCCGCCGGAGCCCTCGGAGACCGGGATCGCGATGTATCAGGCGTTCAAGCACTACCTGCCGCGGATGGCGACGCCGGAGATGACCGCCGAGATGGAGGCGGAGATGGACCAGATCGCGGCCGGGGAGATGAGCAAGGACCAGGTGCTCACCGACAGCCGCAACCTGCTCCGCGACGCCTACGACGAGATGGGCCCGGACCTGAAGACCGATGACGAGGAGGCGAAGTGGCGCAAGTTCGCCCGCGAGATCTGGGAGGGCATGGACCGCGACCGCATCCTCGGGCCGTGCGTGGTCTGCGAGAAGGCGGGGCGCAAGCAGCCGGACGGCTCGCCGAACATGCTGCGGATCATCAAGGCGCGCAAGTCGGGCAAGCGCTTCGTCGGCTGCCAGGGCTGGGACGGGGACAACCCCGATTCGCCCGACTCCTGCGATCAGACCTTCCCGGTGCCGCAGCGGGTGCGGGGTCTCTACAAACTCGAGGAGACCTGCTCGGTCTGCGGCCGCACCCCGCGGCTGCTGGTCGATCCCTTCCGCGGCCGGCCCTGGAAGCACTGCCTCACCGACGATTGCCCCTCGATGGCGGAGATGAAGCGCCGCCGCGAGGAGCGCGAGAAGGCGAC
>DATHVI010000061.1:0-24596 GCA_035461385.1 Solirubrobacterales bacterium | reverse complement strand
CGCGGCTCGCGCCGCTCGGGGGGCACCTGGATCACCCGCGCGCCGGAGAGGAACTGACCGGTGATCGACTCGCGAGCGGCGACGATCTCCTCCGGGGCTCCCGCGGCGATCAGCTCGCCCCCGTGCTCGCCCGCGCCGGGGCCGAGGTCGACGACGTGGTCGGCGGCGCGGATCGTCCCCTCGTCGTGCTCGACGACGATCACCGTGTTGCCGAGGTCCCGCAGCCGCTCGAGCGTCGCGATCAGCTTCTGGTTGTCGCGCTGGTGGAGGCCGATCGAGGGCTCGTCGAGGATGTAGAGAACACCGACCAGGCTCGATCCGATCTGGGTCGCGAGCCGGATCCGCTGCGCCTCGCCGCCCGACAGCGTCGACGCGGCGCGCTCGAGCGACAGGTAGCCGATCCCGACCGAGTCGAGGAACCGCAGCCGCTCGGCGATCTCGCGGACGACCAGGCGCGCGATCGCCCGCTCGGTCTCGGTCAGCTCGAGCTCCTCGATCCACTCCAGCGCCTTGTGGGCGGAGAGCTGCGTGTACTGGTGGATGTTGAGGCCGCCGACCGTCACCGCGAGGCTCTCGGGCCGCAGCCGGGCGCCGTCGCAAGCGGGGCACGGCTGAAGCGCCATCAGGTCCTCGATCCGCTCGCGAGCATGCTCGGACTCGGTCGTTTCGTAGCGGCGCTCGAGGCTCGCGAGCATCCCCTCGAACCGGACCCGGTAGCTGCGGCGGCGACCGAACCGGTTGCGATAGGAGACCGTGTGGCGCTCCTCGCCGGTGCCCTCGAGCAGCAGGTCGCGGTCGGCCTGGGGCAGGTCGCGCCACGCGGTGTCGACGTCGATCCCGTTCGCCTCGGCGACCGCCTCGAGCAGCCGCCGGTGGTAGATCGACGCCGCCTTCGTCCACGGCTCGAGCGCCCCCTCGGCGATCGAGAGGGTCGGGTCGGGGACGATCAGCTCGGGGTCGATCACCCGCTGGAAGCCGAGCCCGTGGCAGCGCGGGCAGCAGCCATGCGGTGAGTTGAACGAGAAGATCCGCGGCTCGAGCTCCGGCATCGAGGTGCCGCAGCGCAGGCACGCGAACCGCTCCGAGAACACCAGCACCTCGCCGCGCTTGCCGGCGCTCGGCCCGGTCAGCACCTGCGCCCCCGGCCCCTCGGCGATCTTCCCGTCGCCGGAAGAGTCGGCGGCCGCGCCGTCGACCAGCTCCACCTCGACCAGCCCCTCGGCCAGCCCGGCGGCCGCCTCGATCGACTCGGCGAGCCGCTTGCGGACCCCCTCCTTCATCACCAGCCGGTCGACGACGACCGAGATGTCGTGCTTGTAGCGCTTGTCGAGCTCGATCCCCTCGGGCTCGTCGAGCCGGCGCAGCTCCCCGTCGACGACCGCCCGGACGTAGCCCTGCGCCCGCATCCCCTCGAGCAGCTTTCCGTACTCGCCCTTGCGGCCGCGGACGACCGGCGCCAGGACCATGAACCGCGCGCCCTCGGAGAGCGTCATCACGTGGTCGGTGATCTGCTCGAGCGACTGGCCGGCGATCGGGGCGCCGCAGTTGTGGCAGTGAGGCGTGCCGATCCGCGCCCACAGCAGCCGCAGGTAGTCGTAGATCTCGGTCACCGTGCCGACGGTCGAGCGCGGATTCCGTGAGGTCGTCTTCTGGTCGATCGAGATCGCCGGTGACAGCCCCTCGATCGAGTCGACGTCGGGCTTCTCCATCTGCCCGAGGAACTGGCGCGCGTAGGCCGACAGCGACTCGACATAGCGGCGCTGGCCCTCGGCGTAGATCGTGTCGAACGCGAGGCTCGACTTGCCCGACCCGGAGAGCCCCGTGACGACGATCAGCGCCTCGCGCGGGAGGGCGAGGTCGATCGCCTTCAGGTTGTGCGCGCGCGCACCCGAGATCACGATCTGACCCGCCGCAGCCATGGCGAACAAGTGTACGGAGGAGGGCAGCGCGAAAACCGCGGCCGCCGGACCGGCTAGCGACGAGCCCTGGCGAGGACCTGGTCGATCAGGGCCGCGGAGTCGTCGAGGTCGTACTCGGCCGCGAGCCTGGCCTCGATCTCCTCCCGCGAGGCGCCGCGGAGGGCGAGGTTCATCGCCACCAGCCGCGCCGCGACGGGGTCGCTCGACTTCGCGCCGTTGGCGGCCGCCGGCTCGGCGGCATCGCCGGCGTCGCCGGTGTCGGGCGACGGAGGCGTGCCCTCGTCGGGCGGCGGGACCGGCTCGGGGATCCGCTCCGGGGTCGGCTCGGGAACGGGAACCGGGCCGGGCTCGGGGACCGGGGGCGGAGCGGGCTCGGGGACCGGGTCGGGTGCCGGCTCGGGAACGGTCGCGGGCCCGGGGTCGACCTCCGACGAGGCGCCGGTGTCGTCGCCGCCGCCGAGCCTGCTCTCAAGCTCGGCGATCGCCTGGCGAACCTCCGCCAGACGCCGGTTCGCTTCGCCCTCGGCGCGCTCGCGAATCCGCTGCGCCTCCTGCTCGGCGTCGCGGACGATCGCCGCCGCGCGCTCCTCGGCGCGGGCGATCAGGTCGCGAATCCGGTCGGCGACGTCGCTTGCGATCCTCTCCGCATCGGTCACGGCCATGAGGTTACCGGTGGCCGCCCCGCGCGACGCCGCATTCGTCCTCGCCAATCGCGATAGTTCAGCCCACCACCGGAGATGCCGACAGGGGTGACGTGAGGTTGAGTCCCGAAGCGGGCCGTCGCGGACCGAGTCGTGGAGCGATCGGAACCGTGCTCGTGCTGGCGATCGGCGCCGCGCTGCCGGCCGCGGCGACGCCGGCGACGCCATCCGAGCGCCCGGGCGCCACGGCGCGGGGCGGCCTCGGCGAGCTTCGGGTGAGGAGCGGCGGCCCGCTCGTCGCCGGCGATCGCGTCCGCGCCTCGGCGCGGGGGCCGCGCTTCGTCCCCGGCGAGGTGATCGTCGGCTTTCGCAGGCGGGCTCAGCCGACCGAGCGCGCGGCAGTCCGCGCGGCCACCCGGACGGTGCTCGACGAGCGACTCGGGGTCCCGCGCGCGGAGCTGCTCGAGATCCGCGGCGACCGCTCGCCCGAGGCGCTCGCGCACCGGCTCGAGCGCCTCCCCGAGGTCGCCTACGCGCAGCCGAACTACATCCGCAGCGCGACCGAGATCCCGAACGACCCCGCATTCGCGACCCTCTGGGGCCTGCACAACACCGGCCAGGTCGTCAGGAGCCAGGCGGGGATCGCGGCGGCCGACATCTCGGCGACCGCGGCGTGGGACGTAACCACCGGCGATCGCGGGCTGATCGTCGCCGTCGTCGACACCGGCGTCGACGCCGCCCACCCCGACCTCGCGGCGAACATCGCCCCCGGCGGGCGCGACTTCGTCGACGACGACGAGGACCCCTCCGACCCCGAGGGCCACGGCACCCACGTCGCCGGCACGATCGGCGCGGTCGGCGGCAACGGCGTCGGCGTCGCCGGGGTGGCGCATGAGGTCGGGTTGCTGCCGATCCGGGTCCTCGACGCGACCGGGAACGGCACCGACGCCGAGATCGCCGCCGGCTTCGCCTACGCGGCCAGCCATGGCGCCCGGATCGTCAACGCGAGCCTCGGCGGCGAGGGCGCCGCGCCGGTACTCGACGCCGCGATCGCCGCGGCGCCCGAGACGCTGTTCGTCGTCGCCGCCGGTAACGGCGGCGAGGATGGGATCGGCGACGACAACGAGGCGACGCCGATCTTCCCCTGCAACAGCCCGGAGCCGAACGTGATCTGCGTCGCCGCCACCGACAGCCGCGACGAGCTCGCCGGGTTCTCGAACTTCGGCGCGACCTCGGTCGACCTGGCTGCCCCCGGGGCCGACGTCAACAGCACCGCCGCATCCGGGGTCGACCGCGAGTTCTTCTTCGAGGGGTTCGAGGAGCCGCTCGCCGGACGCTGGATCCCGGGCGGGATCAACAACAGCTGGGGTAGGGTTGGGCCGCCGGCCTTCAGCGGCGACTGGAGCGTCGCCGACTCGCCGGCCGGCAATTACTCGCCCGGCACCAACGCCTGGATCGACAGCCCGCAGGTCAACCTCGCTGCCGGCTCGAACTGCGACCTCGGGTTCGCGGTCGAGCGAGCGATCCCCGACCCGCAGGATCAGCTGTTGATCGAAGTCTCCGACGACGGCTTTGCGACCGGCGTCGCGTTCGCGCTCACCGGGACCGAGGACTGGATCGGGTTCGCCACCTCGATCTCGGACTTTGACGGTTCGCCGACGCTCCAGGTCGGGCTGCGGATGCTCACCGACAACGACGCCAACGTCGGCGCCGGCGCCCACGTCGACCAGATCAGCATCCTCTGCACCGGCGCCGGTCCCGGCTACGACGTCCTCAGCGGCACCTCGATGGCGACGCCGCACGTCGCTGGGGTCGCCGCGTTGGTCCTCGCCGAGGTCCCCGACGCGCCGGTGCCGCAGCTGCGCGACGCGATCCTCGACAGCGTCGACACCAACCTCGCCCTGACCGGGTTCGTCGCGACGGGCGGGCGGCTCAACGCCGCGGCCGCGGTGAACGCGGTTCCGCCGCGGGCGACGATCATCTCGGGCCCGTCGGGTCTGATCGCCGACCGCACGCCGGCGTTCGGGTTCACCGCCAGCAAGCCGGGGTCGTTCGAGTGCCGCGTCGACGCCGCGCCCTTCGCCCCGTGCGCGAGCGGGCACCTGACCGAGTCGCTCGCCGACGGGCCGCACACGTTCCGCGTCCGGGCGGTGAACGAGCACGGCGCCGGGAGCGCCGCCGCGCGCAGCTTCGCCGTCGATGCGACGGCGCCGCGGACGCGGATCGTCAAGAAGCCGAAGCGGCGCGGGCGCAAGCGGGTCGCCCGGTTCCGCTTCCGCGCCGACGAGGCGCCGGTCAGCTTCAGCTGCCGGATCGATCGCCGCAAGTGGCGCCCCTGCGCCTCGCCGCGCCGCTACCGTGTCAGGCGCGGGCGCCACGTGTTCCACGTCCGCGCCACCGACCAGCTCGGCCACACCGGCCCGGTGAAGCGCTGGAAGTTCCGCGTTCGCCGCTGACGAGCCGGCTCCCGCGTCGAGTTGACGACGCTGAGCGCAACGAACTCGACACGGAAGGGCTGGCTGGTTACATAGGTGACCGTCCCTCGGATTCCTCGCCCGCTTGAGCCCCCCTCCCCACCTCGATCCCGAACGCCAGCACTACGGGATCACGCTCGCCGTCCTGCTCGTCGCCGCGCTCGCGATCGCGCTGCAGCAGACGATGGTCGCGCCGGCGCTGCCGGCGATCCAGCGCGAGCTCGAGACGACCGCGACCGCGGTCAGCTTCGTCTTCACCGCCTTCCTGCTCACCGCGTCGATCTCGACCCCGATCCTCGGCCGCCTCGGCGACATGTTCGGCAAGGAGCGGATGCTCGTCTTCACCCTGTCCGTGTTCGCCCTCGGCTCGCTGATCGCTGCGCTGTCGGACTCGATCTGGACGTTGATCGCGGGCCGCGCGATCCAGGGCCTCGGCGCGGCGACGTTCCCGCTCGCGTTCGGGATCATCCGCGACGAGTTCCCGCCGCACCGGATCGGCACCGGGATCGGCGTCGTCAGCGCGATGTTCGGGATCGGCGGCGGCGTCGGGCTGGTCGTCAGCGGCGTGATCGTCGACCGGCTCGGCTACGAGTGGCTGTTCTGGCTGGCGCTGCCGATGATCGTCGCCGCGATCGGAGCGACGCTGCGCTGGATCCCCGAGTCGCCCCACAAGAGCCCGGCGGCGATCGACTGGGGCGGCGCCGCGCTGCTGTCGGCGGCGCTCGTCGCGCTGCTGATCGCGATCAGCGAGGCGAACTCGTGGGGCTGGGGCTCTGTGCCGGTGCTGACGCTGCTCGTCACCGCGGCCGCGCTGCTGGCGGGCTGGCTCTCCTACGAGCGCCGGCAGGCGGCGCCGCTGGTCGACATCGGGATGATGCGCGAGCGATCGGTGATGGCGACGAACCTCGCCGCCTTGCTGGTCGGCTTCGGGATGTTCAGCGGCTTCATCCTCATTCCGCAGCTCGTCCAGCTACCCGAGTCGACCGGCTTCGGCCTCGGCGCTAGCGTCAGCGGGGCCGGGATGTTCCTCGTCCCGTCGTCGATCGCGATGCTGTTCGCCGGGCCGCTCGCCGGCTGGATCGGCGACCGCCACGATTCGCGGCTGCCGCTCGTCGCCGGCACCGCCGCCGCAGCGACGAGCTTCCTCTTCCTCGCCCTCGAGCACGACCCGTGGGCGATCTACCTCGCGACGACGCTGATGGGGATCGGGATCGGGTTCTCGTTCGCTGCGATGGCGAACCTGATCGTCGAGGCCGTGCCCCCGGCGCGCACCGGCGTCGCGACCGGGATGAACACGATCATGCGCACGATCGGCGGCTCGATCGGCGGCCAGGTCGCCGCCGCGATCATCGCCGGCCACATCGTCCTCGTCAGCGGCCTCCCCGACGAGGCGGGCTTCAGGCTCGGCTTCCTCGTCGCCGCCGCCGGGATGGCCCTCGCCCTCGTAGCCGCACTCGCGATCCCCGCCCGCGACCGGATCGCCGAGCCCGAGCCGGCGACGGCGCCGGGCGGCGGCTGAGCCGGCCGGGGCTAGGCCCCCATCGCCTCGAGGTCCCGGCGCAGCTCCTTGAGCTCGTCGCGGATCCGGGCCGCCTCCTCGAACCGGAGGTCCTCGGCGGCGGCGAGCATCTCCTCCTCGAGCTCGACGATCACCTTCTCGAGCTGCTCGGGGGTGTGCGGCTCGCCGTCGGCGCGGACGCGGCGGCGGCGCTCGGGGGTCGTCGCCCGGCTCTCCATCGACAGGAACTCGGCGATGTCGGAGATCCCCTTCTGGACCGTCTCCGGCGTGATCCCGTGCTCGCGGTTGTAGGCGAGCTGGATCTCCCGCCGGCGCTCGGTCTCGGCGATCGCCTTGCGCATCGCCTCGGTCTCGCTGTCGGCATACATCAGCACCTGGCCGCGGACGTTCCGCGCCGCCCGGCCGATCGTCTGGATCAAGCTCGTCTCGCCGCGCAGGAAGCCCTCCTTGTCGGCGTCGAGGATCGCGACCAGCGAAACCTCGGGCAGGTCGAGCCCCTCGCGGAGCAGGTTGACCCCGACGAGGACGTCGTACTCGCCGAGGCGCAGGTCGCGGATGATCTGGATCCGCTCCAGGGTGTCGATCTCCGAGTGCAGGTAGCGGACCCGGAAGCCGTGCTCGAGCAGGTAGCCGGTCAGGTCCTCGGCCATCTTCTTCGTCAGCGTCGTCACCAGCACCCGCTCGCCGGCGTCGGCGCGCGCCCGGACCTCGCCCATCAGGTCGTCGATCTGGTTCCGGGTCGCCCGGACCTCGACCTCCGGGTCGACGATCCCGGTCGGACGGACGATCTGCTCGACGATCCGGGCCGAGATCCCGCGCTCGAACTCGCCGGGAGTCGCCGAGACCATCACCATCTGACCGACCCGGTCGAGGAACTCGTCGAACTTCAGCGGGCGGTTGTCGAGCGCCGACGGGAGGCGGAAGCCGTACTCGACGAGCGTCTGCTTGCGTGACCGGTCGCCCTCGAACATCCCGCCGAGCTGCGGGATCGTCTGGTGCGACTCGTCGACGAAGACGACGAAGTCGTCGGGGAAGTAGTCGATCAGCGTGTGCGGCGGCGAGCCCGGCTCACGCCCGTCGAGGATCCGCGAGTAGTTCTCGATCCCCGAAGTGAACCCGAGCTCCGAGAGCATCTCGATGTCGTACTCGGTCCGCTGGCGGAGGCGATGCGACTCGAGCTCCTTGCCCGCGAGCTCGAGCTCGGTGCAGCGGGCCTCCATCTCGGCCTTGATCTCGACCACCGCCCGCGCCAGGGTCTCCTCCTCGGTCACGTAGTGGCTCGCCGGCCAGACCGCGACGTGATCGACCTCGTCGAGAACCTCGCCGGTGAGCGGGTCGAAGTGCTGGAGCCCCTCGACCTCGTCCCCGAACAGCGAGATCCGGTACGCGCTCTCCATGTAGGCGTTCCAGATCTCGATCACCTCGCCCTTCGAGCGGAAGGTGCCGCGGGCGAGCGCGGTGTCGTTGCGCGAGTACTGCATCCCGACCAGCTTCCGGAACAGCTCGTCGCGGTCGATCGACCCGCCGACCTTGAATAGCTGCATCATCCGCGCGTACAGCTCCGGCGAGCCGATCCCGTAGATGCACGAGACGGAGGCGACGATGACGACGTCGCGGCGGGCGAGCAGCGCCGCGGTCGCCGCGTGGCGGAGGCGGTCGATCTCGTCGTTGATCGACGAGTCCTTCTCGATGTAGAGGTCCTGCGCCGGGACGTAGGCCTCGGGCTGGTAGTAGTCGTAGTAGGAGACGAAGTACTCGACCTTGTTCTCGGGGAAGAACTCCCGGAACTCGTTGCAGAGCTGCGCCGCGAGCGTCTTGTTGTGGGCGATCACGAGCGCCGGGCGCTGCATCCGCTCGATCGCGCCCGCCATCGTGAACGTCTTCCCGGTCCCGGTCGCGCCGAGCAGGGTGAGGAAGCGCTCGCCGCTCCCGAGTCCCTCGGCGAGGGCGTCGATCGCCTTCGGCTGATCGGCGGTCGGGGTGTATGCCGGGTTGAGCTTGAACTTCGCCATCGCTTCGGGCGACGATAGCGGCCGCCATACTCGCTCCGACGATGCAGCGAGCCCGCGGCGACTCGATCCAGCTCCTGTACGCGCTCGCCGTGCTCGCGGCGACCGGCGTCGCGCTGCTCGCGGTCGGGCTCGGCGGCGGGCGCGCGGCCGGCGAGCTCTCCGAGCGCGACGCGATCGCCGCCCGCGGCGCCGCGATCACGCCCGAGGTCGCCCGGCGGGTGGCCGAGCTTCGCGAGCTCGAGTTCGAGGCCGTCCCGGCGCCGGAGGTGATCGGCAGCGACGACCTCAGCGGGCTGATCGAGGCCGACTTCCGCCGGCGCCTCGGCGACCCGGAAGAGGCGCTGGCGCCCGACGAGGCGATCGCGAGGATCGTCGGGCTGCTCGGCGCGGGCCAGACCCTCGGCGGGTTCGTCGAGGCATCGGGGGACCTCGCGGCGGCGGCGTGGGAGACCCGTACCGGCACCCTCTACCTGATCGACGATGCCGTCGCCACCCCGGCGCTGCTCGAGCTCTTCCTCGCCCACGAGCTCACCCACGCGATCGAGGACCAGAGCTTCGGCCTCCCCGAGCCCGACCCCGACGACGCCGACCGCGCGCTCGCCGAGACCGCGCTTGTCGAGGGCACGGCGACGGCGCTGATGACCGAATACGCGGACCGCCACCTGAGCGCGTTCGCCCTCGCCGCGTCGGCGCTCGACCTCGATCCCGGGACCGACGGGTTCCCCCGCTACGCGGTCGAGCAGCTCGAATGGGCGTACCTCGGCGGCAGCAGGTTCGTCGAGCGCCTCTACGAGCTCGGCGACGGATGGACGCTGGTCGACCACGCGCTCGAGCACCGCCCCCCGGCATCGACCTCGCAGGTGCTGCACCCGATCAAGTACCTGCGCGACGAGCGCCCGCTCGCGGTCGAGACCGACTCTGAGGTGCTCCGGGCCGCCGGCTGGGAGCCCGAGCACGCGGGGACGGTCGGCGAGCTGGCGACGGCGCAGCTCCTCGCGCTCGGCGTCCCGCGCCGGGTCGCCGCCGATGGAGCGGAAGGGTGGCGCGGCGACCGCTACGAGCTCTGGGAGCGCGGCACGGCGGCCGCCGACTGCCGCCATCCCTGTCGCGACGAGCTCGTCCTCGTCCTGCGCTGGCGGTGGGACTCGCCGGCCGAGGCCCGGGAGTTCGCCCGCGCCGCGCGCAGCTACCTCCAACGGGGCATCGGCGGCGAGCGTGCCGGGCGCGGACTGTGGTCGCTCGACGGCGGCTGGGCTGCCCTCGCGACCCGGTCGGACGCCACCGGGCTCGCGTTTGCGCCCTCGCCGTCGCTCGCGCTCGGGGCGGCCGCGGGAGGCTGAGCGCCTTCGTCGCCTGGGCCCTCTTCCCGTTCGTCCTGATCGGGCTCAGCGCCGGCGTCGGGCTGCTGCTCGAGCGCCTCTCGGGGCTGCGCCTCCGCGGTCCGCTCGTGATCCCGGCCGGGTTCGCCGCGCTCGTCGTCGTCGCCCAGTTCGCGACCTCCACCGACGCCACCGCCGAACTCGCCCTGCCGCTCGCGGCGGTCCTCGCCGCGGCCGGCGTCGCAGCCGGGTGGGCGAGGATCCGGGATTTCGACCGGTGGGCCGGCGGCTGCGCCGCGGTCACGTTCGCCGTCTACGCCGCCCCCGTGCTCGCCTCGGGCACGCTCGGGTTCGCCGGCTACTTGAAGCTCGACGACACCGCGACCTGGCTCGCGCTCACCGATCGGGTGATCGAGCACGGACGCAGCCTCGAGGGGCTCCCGCCGTCGAGCTACGAGGCGGTGCTTCGCTTCAACCTCGCCGACGGCTACCCGGTTGGCGCCCTGCTGCCGTTCGGGCTCGCGAGCCTGGTGGTCGGCGAGGACGTCGCCTGGACCTTCCAGCCGTACATGGCGGCGCTCGCCGCGATCCTCGCGCTGCTGCTCTACTCGCTCGCCGGCCAGGTGCTGCGCTCACGCGGATGGCGGGCGGCGGTTGCGGCGATCGGGTCCCAGGCGGCGCTCCTGTACGGGTACGTGCTCTGGGGCGGGGTGAAGGAGATCGCCGCGGCGGTCCTGATCGCGCTCGCGGCCGCGCTGGTGCTCGACGCGATCGGCGAGCGCGGGCCGCGGGCCGTGCTCCCCCTCGCCGTCGCGCTCGCCGCGGCGGCATCGGTCCTGAGCCCGGCCGGCGCGATCGTCTGGACCGGCCCGATCCTCGTCGGCGCGCTGGCGCTGACCGTCGCCGAACGACCGCGGTGGTGGCCGGCGCTTCGGCAATCGATCTGGGCCACCGGGGTGACGGTCGCGCTCACCGTCCCATGGCTGCTCGGCGCCGGGCTCGTGCCCCCCACCTCCTCGCCGTTGACGAGCGAAACGGCACAGGGGAACCTCGACGGGCCGCTGAGCCCGCTCCAAGCCGCCGGTATCTGGCCGGCGACCGACTTCCGGCTCGATCCGGACGCCCGGCCGTTCACCTACGCGCTGATCGGCCTCACCCTGGCGTCGGCGGCCTGCGGGCTCGTGCTCGCCTGGCGGCGGCGATCGGCGCTCCCCGCCCTGCTCGCCGCCGCGGTCGCGGTCGCCGCGACGGCGACCTTCCTGGTCGGCTCGCCCTGGGTCGAGGCGAAGGGGTTCGCGATCGCCTCGCCGGTGATCCTGTTCTTCGCGCTGACGACGCTCGCGGCGGCCTCGGAGGCGGGGCTCCGGCTCGGAGCCGTGGGCGTCGTCGCGATCGCCGCCGCCGTGGTGTGGTCGAACGCGCTCGCCTACCGCGGCGCCAACCTCGCCCCCGCCGACCGGCTCGCCGAGCTCGAGCGAATCGGCGACACGCTCGCCGGCGCCGGGCCGACGATGACGCCCGAGTACGAGCCCTACGCGGTCCGCCACTTCCTCCGCGTGGGCGATCCCGAGGGCGCCTCGGAGCTGCGGCGGCGAACGATCCCGCTGCGCGACGGAGACGTCGTCCCGAAGGGCTCCTCAGCCGACCTCGACGAGCTCGCGATCGAGGCCGAGCGCGAGGGGGTGCTGCTCTACCGGACCCTGGTCGTGCGGCGCTCGCCGGTTGCGAGCCGGCCCCCGGCTCCCTACCGGCTCGCCTTCGAAGGCGATCACTACGAGGTCTGGCGCCGGCCGCTGACGCTGCGCCGTCAGGTGGTCGAGCACCTCCCGCTCGGCGACCGGTTCAGCGCCACCGCGCGGCCGGCGTGCTCCGAGGTCCGCCGGCTCGCCCGCGTCGCGGGCGACGGGGGACTGCTCGCGGCCGCCGGCGGGCGCGAGGCGACGGTCGTCTCGCTGGCCGGCACGCCGGCCCCGGCCGGCTGGACCGCGAAGCCGTCGGAGCGGGCGGTGCTCCCCGATCGGTCGGGCGTCGTGCGGGTCGAGGTCGCGGTCGCGGAGGCGGGCGCATACGAGGTCTGGCTCGGGGGCACGACGCGCGACCGGGTCGAGCTCGAGGTCGACGGCGAGCCGATCGGGTCGCGCCGCCACTACCTCAGCCATCCCGGGCACTACATGTCGTTCGGCGAAGTCGAGCTCTCCCCCGGTACGCACGCGATCGAGGTCCGCCACGACGAGACCACGATCGCTCCGGGCGGGGCGCTGAGCCGGCTCCCGCTCGGCCCGCTGGCGCTCGCCCCGGCCGGCGCTCCCGCGGGGATCGAGCTGGTCGACCCGGACGATGCCGCTGAGCTCTGCGCGCGCCCGCTCGACTGGATCGAGGCGCTCGGGCCGCGATAGTCAGCGGCCGTCGGGCCCGCCCGTCCCCCGCGCTCATTCTCCGCGGCGGGCCGTCAGGAGGCGTCATCCCGCCGGCTCAGGGCAGCAGGTCGAGGCCGCGCTCGAACAGCTCGCGGGCGTTGATCGCGAGCGCGATCGCGTCCTCGAGCGGGATCCGCCGTGCGGCGGTGCGCAGCGGCCCGGCGACGAGCGAAGGCAGCGCTCCCGCAGCCTCGGCGTCGTCGATCGCCCGCACCAGCCCTGCCCGGACCGCTGCCTCGAGCTCGGCCTCGTCGATCCCGTACTCGGCTGCGAACGCCGCGCGGGCCTCGGGCGTGGCGAGCGCGAGCGCCAGCTCCTCGCGCGAGACCCCGAGCTCGCACGCGGCGCCGTCGAGCGCCGAGAGCGTGAACTGCTCCGCCGCCTCGGCGGGCGTCTCGGGCTCCCGCCACTCGCGCGGCTCGCAGGGATCGGCGACGGCGGTCGGCTCGTAGCCGGCGCCGCCGGCGGCGAGGTAGGCGGCGACGAGCGCGGCCGCGGCGACGAGCGCGGCGCCGATCAGCCACGCGCCTCGGCGGCGCGCCCTCGGCTCGCCCGCCTCCGCGCTCAAAGCTCGACCCTCCGGCGGGCGATCGCGACCGGGAGCAGCGCCGCGAGCGCGAACGCCGCGGCGAGCAGGAACGAGCGGGTGAACGCAGCGGTCGCGGCCCGGTCGACCTCGCCCTCGATCTCGTCGCGCAGTCCCGCCACGACCTCGCGCTCGCCCGGATCGGCTGGCAGCGGCTCGAACGCCGGGCCGAGCACGGGCACCCGGTCGCGGTCGGCCTCGATCCGGTCGCCGATCCGCCCCGCGAGCTCGATCTTCGCCACCGGGTCGAGCGGCGAGTCGAGCAGGGCCGCGGTCCCGGCGCGCTGCGCATCCTCGCGCTGGGTCTCGAGGTCGGCGGTGAACAGCGGTGTCAGCACGAGCAGTCCGACGACCACCCCGGCGTGCCGGGAGGCGATCGTCCAGCCGCCGTGGGTGGCCTGCGGCGCGCGCCCGGCGAGGGCCGCCTCGGTGAGCGCCGACAGGGTCAACGCGAGCCCGATTCCGACCAGGAGCTGGGGTGGAAAGGTGAGCACCACCGACGCGCGGGGCAGCAGCCCGAGGCCGGCGAGCCCACCGCCGACGAGGATCATCCCCGCGGCCGCGCGGGCTTCGACGGGAGCGGCGACCCGGCGGGCGGCGGGCGCGGTCCCGAGCGCCGCCACCGGCATCACCGTGACCGCCACGGCTGCGACCGCGGGACTGAGGCGCCAGCCTTCGATCAGCAGCAGCACGACGAGGAAGAGCGCCGCCGCGAGCGCGGCCGAGATCAGGCCGAGGGCGACGTTCGCAGCGAGGTGCGGGCGGCCGGCGGGGGGCGCGGGCGCCCGCCGCGTCCGCTCCGAGCTCGCGAGGCCGACCAGCGGGAGGGCGAGCAGCGGCGCGAGTGGGACCTGGACGAGGAAGATCGACTGCCACGAGATGAACTCGGTCAGCAGGCCGCCGATGCCGGGGCCGAGCGCCGCCCCGGCCGCGCCGGCCCCAGCCCATGCCGCGACCGCGCGACGCTCGGAGCCAATCGCGGCCGGAAGCAGCTCGAGCGAGGCGCAGACCGCCGCGGCGCCACCGATCGCCTGCACGCAGCGAGCCGCGATCAGGAGCTCGATCCCCGATGCGAGCCCGCAGGCGAGGCTCGCGCCGCCGAAGACGACGAGGCCGGCGATCGCAAGCCGCGCCGGACCGACGATCACCGCCGCCCGCGCCGCCGGCACCGCCGCGGCGCCGAGCACGAGGTTGAACGAGATCAGCACCCAGACCACCGTCGACACCGAGACGTCGAGCTCGCGGTAGATCTCCGGTAGCGCCAGGACGACGATCGACGAGTCGGCGAGCACGAGCCCGACCGCGGCGACGATCGCCGCCCTGGTGGTGGTTGTCCGCTCGGCGCGCATCCGCGCCGGACTCTTTCAGGCGCCGCGCGGAACTGCGCGGTCAGGCGCCGCGCGGGGCTGCTCGGGCGCCTTCGGAGGAGCCGGCACCGAGCAGGGCCCCGAGCCCGTCGCGGAGGTTCGCGGCGTCGACGTCGCCGAGGATCGCGCGCTGGAAGAGGAAGCCCGGGATCAGGCCGACGAGCACCTTCGCGACCGGCTCCGGGTCGACGTCCCCGGGGAGCGCCCCCGCCCGCTGCTGCCTCGACACCGCGGCCGCGAGGTGCGCCCTGGCCTCGGCGATCCGCTGCCCGAGCCGGGCCGCGAGGGCCGGCGAGCGCGCAGCCTCGGCCCAGACCTGGAGCGCGAGGCGCGCGATCCCCTGCTCGGAGTCGAGGCGCTCGAGCGTCTCGAACACCGCCCCGAGGACGTCCTCCGGGGCGAGCGGCGGGTCGTGCTCGGCCGCCGCGGCCAGCGCCCCGGCGACCTCCGCGACCGAGTCGCTCGCGATCGCGAGCACGATCTCCTCCTTGCTCGAGAAGTAGCGGTAGACGGCTCCGGCCGAGAGCCCGGTCTCGGCGAAGACGTCCTGCATCGAAGCCGCCTGAAAGCCGTCGCGGGCGAAGCAGCGGCGCGCTCCGTCGAGGATCTGGCGCCGGCGCCGATCCAGGTGCTCCTGCGAGACCTTGGCCATAGTGACGTCCTCGTTCGCCTTTCCAGATAGCTGTCTCTAGGTGTAGTAGGGTAACTGAAAGAATGTTCGTTCTCTATGGAGGTGATCGCAGATGGCACCCGCTTTCCAAGTCCAGCCCCAGTCCCGGCGTTCCGCCCCGCCGCTGCCGCTCGCGCTCCTGCTCGTCCCGCTCCTCGCCGCCGTGCTGCTGACGGTGTTCGCGTGGCCGCAGGCGCGCTCGGGACCGAGCGACCTGCCGATCGGCCTCGCCGGGCCGCCCGGGGCGGTCGCCGGGCTCGAGCGCGAACTCGCCGCGCGCGCCCCCGGCATCGAGGCGACGGCCTACCCCGATGCGCCCGCCGCGCGCGACGCGATCGAGGATCGCGAGGTCTACGGCGCGCTCACCGTCGGGCCGGACGGGGTCGGCGTGCTGACCGCCCCGGCGGCCAGTCCCGCCGTCGCTCAGCTGCTCGAGCGGGCGGCAGACGCGGTCCCGACCGCCCCCCGAAGCTCGGATCCGGCACCGGTCGAGGTGGTCTCGGCCGCGGCCGCCGACCCCCGCGGGGCGGCGTTCAGCGCCTCGCTCCTGCCACTGCTGATCGTCGGCGTCCTCACCGGCGCCCTCGCCTGGGCCCTCGGCCGTGACGTCGCCGGCACGCTCGGGTTCGTCGCCCTCGCGTCGGTGCTCGCCGGCGTCGCCGCGATGGCGATCGTCCAGGGCTGGCTCGGCGTGCTCGAGGGTGGATGGCTGCTCAACTCGGCCGCGCTGGCGTTGGTCGTGCTCGCAATCGCGCTCACGGCGACTGGACTGATGTCGCTGCTCGGCTACGCCGCCGGCCTCGGCGCGACCGCGGTGACCTTGATCCTGATCGGCAACCCCTGGTCGGGGGTCTCGTCGGCGCCCGAGCTCCTTCCCCGCCCCCTGGGTGCGATCGGCGAGCTGCTGCCGCCGGGCGCCGCCGGCGACCTGCTGCGCGGAACCGCGTTCTTCGACGGCGCCGGAACCGCGGACGCCGTCGTCGTGCTGCTGGCGTGGGTCGGAGTCGGCGCGGCGGCGCTCGTCGCCGCGCGGGCGGGGCTTCGCGCGCCGGCTGAAGCTCGGGCTCAGTCGAGCCCGAGCTCGGCGGCGTAGGAGCCGCGGTACTGGTCTTGCTTCTCGAGCACGTCCTCGACGTAGGCGTGGGTCTCGGGGAAGCCGATCTCGTCGATCTCGAGCTCGGCGCCGCCCCAGCGGTCGACGTTCCCGCTGCCGGCGTTGTAGGCGGCGAGCGCCGCGACGAGGTTGCCGCCGTAGGCGTCGAGCATGTCGCGCAGGTGGTAGGTGCCGTAGCGGATGTTGATGTCGGGATCGGTGAGGTCGGCGACCCGGAAGTCGATCCCGCCGCTCTTGCGGGCGATCGAGCGGGCGGTGCGCGGGGTCACCTGCATCAGCCCGCGGGCGTCGGCGTACGAGGTCCCCTGGCGGAACCGCGACTCGGCGTAGATCACCGCCGCGATCAGCGCCGGGTCGAGGTCCTTCTCCGCCGCCTGCTGGCGGATGATGTCCTCGTGGCGGAGCGGCAGCGTCACCTCGCGGATCGCCCGCTCGACGTCGACCGCGCTGACCGCGATCGCGACCGCGATCCCGAGTCCGGCCGCGACGGCACCGAACAGGAGCAGGCGCCTGATCACCGCTCCCCCTCGACCGCGGCCCCGGGCGCGAGCTCCGCGACCAGCGCCGCAAGGTTCCGCGCGAGCTCGTCGACGGTGCCGGCGTTGTCGACCACGTAAGTCGCCCGCGACGCCTTCTCGTCCTGGGTGAGCTGCCGCCTGGATCGCCCCTCGAGATCCGATGTCCCGCGCGCGCCGGCGCGCTCGGCTCGCACCGGGTTGGGGGCGACGATGCTGATGGTCGCGTCGAAGGCCGAGTCGAGCCCGGTCTCGAACAGGAGCGGGACCTCGACGACGGCGAGCAGGGTCGCTTCGGGAAGCCGCGCCCGCCAGTCGGCGACCCGCTCGCGGACGAGCGGGTGGAGAGTGCGTTCGAGCCAGGCGAGCTCGCCTGGGTCCTCGAAGACGATCGATGCCACGTGCCCGCGGTCGACCGTTCCGCCGGGCGCGACCCGCTCGCCCCAGCGGGCGACGAGCAGGTCCCGAACCCGCTCGGTCGCGAGGAGGTCGTGGACGACGGCGTCGCTCGACAGCGTCTCGGCGCCGAGCGACGCGAGGATCTCGAGCGCCTTCGACTTTCCCGCGGCGACGCCGCCGGTCAGGCCGATGAACGCCGCGTCATTCTCCGAGCGGGGCGATCGCACGCCCCCACAGGCTACGGCGAGGACTCCTCGTCACCGCCCGAGCCGGGCGGTGCGCCCTCGCCGCCTGAGTCGGTCGTCGGCGGCGCGTCGGAGAAGACCTCCTCGGAGAGATCGAGGTCCGGGACGTCGGCCGGCTCCGGAGCCGCGGCCGGCCCGGCGTCGCCGCCGAGCTCGGCCGGGATCAGGTCGCGCAGCGGCAGGTTCTCGTTCGCCTGCGCCCGCTTGATGCTGAGCGAGATCCGGCGGCGATCCTCGTCGATCTCGAGGATCCGCACCCAGACCTCCATTCCGGGGTGGACGACCTCGCTCGGCGTCTCGACGTGGTGGTCGGCGAGCTCGGAGATGTGGACCAGGCCCTCGACGCCGGGAACGATCTCGACGAAGGCGCCGAACGCGACGACCTTCGTCACCTTGCCCTCGAGCGCGTCGCCGATCCGGTACTCGTTCAAGACTCGCTGCCACGGGTCCTCCTGCGTCTGCTTGAGGCCGAGCGAGATCCGCTGGCGCTCGCGGTCGATGTCGAGCACCTTGACCCGAACCGTCTCGCTGATCGACAGCACCTCGGACGGGTGGTTGACGTGGCTCCACGAGAGCTCGGAGATGTGGATCAGGCCGTCGATCCCCTCGAGGTCGACGAAGGCGCCGAAGTCGACGATGTTCGAGATCTTCCCCTCGACCACCATCCCGGGCTGGAGGCGGCCGAGGATCTGCTCGCGGACCTCCTTGCGCTCCTCCTCGAGGACCGCACGGCGCGAGAGGACGACGTTGTTGCGGGAGCGGTTGAGCTCGATCACCTTGCACTCGAGCGTCTCGCCCTTGAACTCGTCGAGGTTGTGGACCCGGCGGATGTCGACCAGCGACGCCGGGAGGAAGCCGCGGACGCCGAGGTCGAGGATCAGGCCACCCTTGACGACCTCGATCACGGTGCCGTCGACCGGCTCGCCCGACTCGGCGGCCGCCTCGATCTTGCGCCAGGCCTTCTCGAACCGGGCGCGCTTCTTCGACAGCACCAGCCGGCCCTCCTGGTCCTCCTTGGTGAGGACCAGGGCGTCAACCTGCTCGCCGAGCGAGACCTCGTCACCGGGGTCGACCGAGCGCCGGATCGAGAGCTCGCCCGCGGGGATGACCCCCTCCGACTTGTAGCCGATGTCGACGAGGACCTCGTCCTTGTCGATCCGCACCACCTCGCCGGTGACGACGTCGCCCTCCTCGAACGGCTTGATCGTCGCGTCGTAGTTCGGGACCAGCCGGCCGTCCTGCTCGATCAGCAGGTCGTTCCCGGAGCCGCCGTTGGTAGCGGGCGGAGCCTGCGCGGGCGCATCGGGCGCAGCGTCGGTTGTTGTGTCCGTGGCAGGCACGACGGCCAATGATGGCAGAAACCAGGACGCCGCCGACTGACTGGCGCAATTCGCTATCGCCGAGAAGCCGCGGCAGCCCGGGTGCGCCGGAGACGCCCCACCGCCGACCCCGAGTCCCCACCAGGGGGTGAGGCGGATTTTGCCTCGCAGCGATGCAATATCCGCCTCACTGTCGCCGGCGCATCGGGGCGGGCCTCGGATTGGGAGCGGCCAGGGTATCTGGGCGATGAGCGCGGCCGCCCGGGCGCGCGTCAGGCACTCGCCCTCGGGGGATGTGGCACCAGACGGCCAATGCCAGACGTGCTGCTGGACGTTAGGGAGCTTGAGTTCGACAGGATCAATCTCGAGGTTGAGGACCTCAGGGCGCAGGTTTCGATCCCGGCGGAACTGGGCGGCCTGCTACGCCTCTCGCTGAAGGCTCTCACGTCGGGCTCTTTCGCGCGCTCGAGCCCATGACTGCTCGCCGGGCCGCGGCCTACCGGAGAGCTCGCAGGTGGGAGCCCTCGAATGGCATCGCTGTTCAGAGGCCGTCGACCAAACCCGAGATGCGCTTGAGTGCGTTTGCTTCGTTCCCGTCGCGTGGGACCTCGACGATGACCAAGTCATCGTGGACGGTGATTGATAGCGCAGGGCTGTCGTCCTCCTCGACCTGAGCCCCGTCTTCCTGCTCCACCGCTTCCTCATCTTTTTTCGCCATGATTCTCCTTCGGGTATTCGCCGCGTTACGCCATTGCTCGGCGCCGGACGCCCTTAGCTGAGAAGGTCCTTAGCTTGGCCCTTCTTCTTCTTCAGCGTCCCCTTGTCTTCCTTGGCCTGACCTCGGTCCTTGCGCTTCTGGTCGCCGGTCAGATCCCCAGTGGCCTTTTCCATCTTGCCCTTGGCCTTGTCTGCCGCGCCTTTGGCCTTGTCGCCTTTGCTGCCCACCGATTCGGCTCCTTTTCTTTCGTGACTTGCTTGCTGTTTCAACGAGACTCGTACCCGGTTGGTGCGACCGGAATCCCTCTCGCTTGCCGGATCGGAGAAGGCTTCTACCCGCGAGGAATCGCCGACGGGTCGAGGTGAGCCGAGCCGCGTAGCCCCGCGATCGCGTTCGACAGCGCGACCATTCGGGTCGACCATGCCGCGCTCATACACGTTGATTTCGCAGTCGAAGAACCCGGGAGGTTCGGTGCGTTGCGATGCGGCATCAGTGAGCGTGGGGAGGCTCGGCATCGGCCTCCCGGGCCGGGCTCCTCGACGTTGGGATACCCTCGCACGGCGTGCCGGAGCGGAAGACGAAGCGGGGTGCCGAGCGGACGCCGTTGGATGCGGAAGTCGAGGTGCTGATCTGTGGGGCGAGCTTCGCTGGCCTCGCGGTCGCGCGGGAGCTGGCGGGCTCCGGGGCCCGGGTGCTGGTGCTCGATCGCTACGAGATCGGCGAGCGCCAGACCTCGGCCTGCGCGGCGCCGACCGCGTGGCTCGAGGCGCTCGCGCTCGAGGGCTCGACCCGCCAGACGTTCGACACCCTCGTCGTCCACACCCCCCACACGACGGCGCGGATGCGGCTTCCGTGGACGTTCTCGACCTTCGACTACCGCGAGCTCTGCGACCTCCTATGGCGCCAGGCCGACGCCGAGTTCGAGACCGCCACCGTCGCCGGGCGCGCGCCAGCGACGAACGGCGGCGGGTCGATCGCAGTCGAGACCGATCGCGGGACGGTCTCGGCGCCGCTCGTCGTCGACGCGCTCGGCTGGCGGCGGGCGCTCGGCGGGGACCGCTGCCAGCCGCCCGACGCGCCGCTCTCGCGCGGGCTCGAGGTCCATCCGTGGGCGGCGGGTGACGAGCTCGAGATCTGGATCGACCGCGAGTACGTTCCCGCCGGGTACGGCTGGAGCTTCCCCGCCCGCGACGAGGTCCGGATCGGTGTCGGCTCGTTCGACCCCCGCTTCCACGTCAAGGACCCGACGGTGTGGCTGGCGAGGGACCTCGGCCGCGAGGCCGCGCGCTACCAGGGCAACTGGATCCCGCACAAGCTCCGCGACGCGACCGACGCGGGCGTCTTCTTCGTCGGCGACTCGGCCGGGCACTGCCTCCCGCTGACCGCGGAGGGAATCCGAACCGCGCTCTACTTCGGCCTCGCCTGCGGCCGCGAGCTCCGCGCGGTGATCGCCGGCGCCTCGACCCGGGAGCGCGCGCTCGCCCGCTACGGCGCCTTCTCGGCCGCTCACGAGTGGAAGTATCGCTGGATGCTCCGCGCCCAGCGGCTCGTCCCGCGGATCCCGCCGCGGCTGCTCGCCGCTGCGCTGCGCGGAATCGAGCGCCCCCGGTTCGTCGACTGGGCCTTCGGTCACTACCTGCGAATCGCCCCGCCGCCCGCGCCGCTGAACCCGCGTCGAGTTACCCGCGCTGAGCGCAACAAACTCGACGCGCTCGCCCGGGCTCCCGGCCCGCCACCGACTCAGACGTACGCCAGCCCGCCCAGCGACGAGTAGCGCTCGTTGAGCGCCGTCAGCCGCTCGACCTCCACGTCTGAGAGCTCGAAGTCGAACTCCGCGAGGTTCTCCTCGCGGTGTGCGGGCGTCGCCGCCTTCGGCACCGGAGGGGTGCCGAGCTGGATCGCCCAGCGGAGCATCACCTGGGCGGGCGTCTTGTCGTGGGCCGCGCCGACCTCGGCGAGGGTCGCGTCGCCGAGGCGCTTGCCACGGGTCAGCGGGCTGTAGGCCTGAATCACGACGCCCCGCTCCCGGGCGTGCTCGAGCACCTCGCGTGAGTGCCCGAACGGGCTCCACTCGATCTGGTTTACGACCGGCACCTCGCCGGTCGCGTCGCTCGCGCGGTCGATCTGCTCGGGGGTGTAGTTGCTGACCCCGACCTCGCGGGCGAGGCCGTCCGCCTTCGCGCGCAGCAGGCCCTCCCAGAGCTCCTCGCCGGCGCCGGAGGGCGGCGGGCGGTGGATCAGGCAGAGGTCGAGGTAGTCCTCGCCGAGGTCGCGCAGGCGCTCCTTCGTCGCCTCGTAGGCGTCCTCGTCCTCCTCGACCTTCGAGGTCAGGAAGACGTCCTCGCGCGAGACCGGCGACGCCCGCAGCGCCTCGCCGATCTCGGCCTGGTTGTGGTAGTCGTCGGCGGTGTCGATCAGCCGGTAGCCGAGCTCGAGCGCGTGCGGGACGCCCTCGCGGGCGTCGTCGCCGGTGAGTTGCCAGGTACCGAGCCCGAGCACCGGCATCTCGGCGCCGGTGCGGAGCCTGACCGTGGTCGCTTCGGTCATCGCCTCGCGCTCTACCCGTCCGCGCCGGTCCGATGCGCGATCACTTCGCCGCCAGCCAGTCCTCCCCGACGCCGGCCTCGACGACCAGCGGCGGGTCGAGCTCGAAGGCCGCGCACATCTCGGCGCTGACGAGCTCGCGGGCGGCGTCGATCTCACCTTCCGGCCCCTCGAACAGCAGCTCGTCGTGGATCTGGAGCACGAGCCTGGTCGCCATCCCGGCGTCGGCGAGGGCGCGATGGCAGCGGACCATCGCCAGCTTGATGATGTCGGCGGCGGTGCCCTGGACGACGGTGCTGACCGCGAGCCGCTCGCCCTGGAGGCGGCGCTGGCGCTGGCCCGAGCGCAGCTCCGGGATCCGCCGGCGGCGGCCGAGCAGGGTCGTCACGTACCCGTCATTCTCGGCGCCGGCGATCGTCTCGTCGATGAACCGCTTCACCGCCGGGAAGCGCTCGAAGTAGCGCTCGATGTAGACCGCCGCCTCCTCGCGGGGGATCTGGAGGCGGTCGGCGAGGCCGAACGCCGACAGGCCGTAGGCGATCCCGTAGTTGACCATCTTCGCCTGCGAGCGCTCGCCGGGGCTGATCGCCGCCGGGTCGGCGCCGACGATCCCCGCCGCGGTCTCGGCGTGGACGTCCTCGCCGGAGGCGAAGATCTCGCGCAGCACCGACTCGCCGGCGACGTGGGCGAGGACCCGCAGCTCGACCTGGTTGTAGTCGACGGAGAGCAGCCGCTTGCCGTCCTCGGCGACGAAGCAGGAGCGGATCGGCCGGCCGAGGTCGCGGCGGATCGGGATGTTCTGGAGGTTCGGGTTGGTGCTCGACAGGCGTCCGGTGGCGGTCGTGACCTGGTTGAAGGTGGTGTGGATGCGGCTGTCGCCGGGGTCGATGTAGCCCGGCAGCGGGTCGAGGTAGGTGCTCTTCAGCTTCGTCAGCTCGCGCCACTCCTCGACCTTGGCGACGATCTCGTGCTCGTCGCGGATCTGGGCGAGCACCCGGGCGTCGGTCGAGAACCCGGTCTTGCCGCGCCGCTTCTTCGTCAGCTTGAGCTCGTCGAACAGGACCTCGCCGAGCTGCTGCGGGGAGCCGATCGTGAACTCGTGCCCGGCGAGGGCGTAGATCTCGCGCTCGAGCTCGGCGATCCGATCCGCCATCCCGATGCCGATCTCGGCCAGCCGCGCGGCGTCGAGCTTCACCCCGAGCCGCTCCATCGCCGCCAGCACCTCGATCAGCGGCATCTCGACCTCGTGCAGCAGGCGGGTCAGCCCGACCTCCTCGAGCCGCTCGCGCTGGCGTGCAGCGAGCTCGTGGCTGAGCCGGGCGTCGACCGCCGGGTCGCGCGCGGCCTCCTCCTCGGCGGCGAGCGAGAGCTGCTCGGAGGAGCCGTCGGCCGCTGCGGCTACCTCGGTCCCGGGTCGGGTCGGCTCGGACCCGGAGACCGCTGCGAGCCCCGCGTCGGCGGCGAGCTCCTGGAGCTCGTAGGTCCGCCGAGCGGGATCGATCAGGTAGGCGGCGACCATCGTGTCGTGCTCGAGGTCGAGCGCCTCCGGGCCGCCCGCCGCGGTGATCAGGCCCCTGCCGCCGGCGCCGCCGAGCGACTTCAGGTCGTGACCGATCAGCGGGCGCCCGGCGAGCTCGCGCGCCAGCGCCTCGAGGTCGGCGGCGTCGCCGGTGACGACGGCATCGCCGGCGGTTGCCGCCCAGCGCCCGCCCGAGATCGCGATCGCGATCGGCCCTTCGGGCAGGTCCGCGGGCGAGCCCTCGACCGCCTCGACCTCGATCGTCTCCTCGACCGCGCGGCCCGGGACGACCTCGTCCCACTCCTCGTCGAGGCGCTGGATCACGGCCCGGAGCTCGAACTCGGCCGCGACCTCACGCAGCCGGCTGCGGTCGGGCGTCCCGCGCAGCTCGGCGGCGACGTCGATCTCGACGTCGACGTCGTCGGTCAGCGTCGCGAGCTGCTTCGAGACCTGGGCGTCGTCGGCGTGCTCGGTGAGGTTCTGCTTGCGCTTCGCGCCCGAGATCTCGTCGACCGAGTCGAGCACGGCGTCGAGCGAGCCGAACCGCTGCAGAAGCTGGGCGGCGGTCTTATCGCCGATCCCCGGGACGCCCGGGATGTTGTCGGAGGTGTCGCCCTTGAGCCCGATCAGGTCGGTGACCAGCTCCGGCGGGACGCCGTAGCGCTCGACCACGCCCTCGGCGTCGTAGACCTTGGTGTCGGTGACGCCCCGCGACGTCGTCATCACCCGCACCCCGTCGCCGACCAGCTGGTAGACGTCGCGGTCGCCGGAGACGATCATCACCGGGATCCCGGCCTCCCGCGCCTGCCGGGTCAGGGTCGCGATCACGTCGTCGGCCTCCCACCCCTCGCACTTGACGTTGTGGAATCCGAACGCCTCGGCGAGCGGGGCGAGGTGCGGCCACTGCTCGCGCAGCAGGTCCGGGCGCGAAGGACGCTGGGCCTTGTAGGGCTCATACACCTTCTCGCGCCCCGACATCCCCGCGTCCCAGGCGACGATCACCGCCTTCGGGCTGTGGTCGATGAGGATCTTGGCCATCATCGACGCGAAGCCGTAGATCGCATTCGTCGGCCGCCCGTCGGAGGTCGCGATCGACTCGGGGAGGGCGAAGAACGCCCGATAGGCGAGCGAGTTCCCGTCGATCAGGAACAACTCGCCGTCGCGCTTGCCGTCGGCTTTGGCCACGGGCTGATCTTAGGTCCCCTCCCGACGATCGAAGCTCGTGCGCGTGTGTACTAACTTCCCGCCTTGTGGCGAAGCGAAAGGCGCGACAGGCGAGGAGAGCGGCGCCGCCCGAGG
>DATHVI010000060.1:0-26052 GCA_035461385.1 Solirubrobacterales bacterium | reverse complement strand
CTGCGGCGGCCTGGGCCTCGGCATAGCCCTCGACCGAGAGCGCCGACAGCTCGTCGATGTAGGCGAACACCGCCTCGGCGAGCAGCGCCATCGTCCGCCGGTCGAGCCCGGCGTCGATCGCCGCCTCCGCGATCCGCCGCCAGGCGACGCGGGCGCCGAGCCGGTAGGCGGCAAGCAGGGCGTCGAGAGAGCGGCGCTCCCGGTACTCCCCGCGGCCGAGCGAGCGGTAGACCTCGTCCCCGGCCGAGCGGTCGAGCCCCGGATCGGCGATCAGCTCGGTGAACTGGGACAGCGCCTCCTCGACCCCGCGCCGGATCCCGGCCCCGAACCGGCCCCGCAGCGGACGGCGGTAGGCCGGTACCCGGTCGCGGATCGCCGCGATCACCTCGTCGCTCACCGCGGGGACCCGCGCGCGGATCCGCTCGGCGAAGCGCGGCGGCACCCCCGCCCAGGGGCGCTCACCGGCGAGGTCGGGGCGATCTTGATTGCTGATCACAAATTCCGGGGTCGGGATCGTTGCGCTGGGCGAGGAAACCGCGCGGAATCCAGCGTACAGTGATAAACGATGAGTCGGGCGCAGCGGATCTCGAACCTGGTCGCGGTCGCCCTCCCGTTCCTCGGCTTCGTCGCCGCGCTGGTGCTGCTGTGGAATCGTGCGGTCGGCTGGACCGACCTCGCGATCATGGCGGCGATGTACGTGGTGACGGCGGCAGCGGTCACGGTCGGCTTCCACCGCCTGCTCACCCACCGCTCGTTCGCGACCTTCAAGCCGATCGAATACGCGTTCGCGGCACTCGGCTCGATGGCGGTCGAGGGCCGGGTGATCGACTGGGTCGCCGACCATCGCCGCCACCACGCCCACCCCGACGCCGAGGGCGACCCCCATTCGCCCCACGTCGGCCACGGCAGCGGCCTCGCCGGGCTCTGGCACGCCCACATCGGCTGGCTGCTCACCGACCACGGCGCCTCCGACCCGCGCCGCTTCGCGCGCGACCTGGTCGAGGACCCGTGGATGCGGCGGATCGACTCCGCCTTCATCGCCCTCGTCGCGCTCTCGCTCGCGATCCCGTTCGCCGCCGGCTGGCTGCTCACCGGGACGCTCGCCGGTGCGCTGACGGGACTCCTGTGGGGCGGGCTGGTGCGGATCTTCTTCGTCCACCACGTCACCTGGAGCATCAACTCCGTCTGCCACTTCCACGGCCGCCGCCGGTTCGAGACCAGCGACCGCTCGACCAACGTCTGGTGGCTCGCCCCCGCCTCGCTCGGCGAGTCCTGGCACCACAACCACCACGCCTTTCCCCGCTCCGCGTTCCATGGCCTGCGCTGGTGGGAGCTCGACCCCTCAGGCCTGATCATCCGCGCGATGCGCCGCCTCGGCCTCGCCTGGAACGTGGTCGCGATCCCGTCCGAGCGGCAACGGGAGCGGTTGGCGGGGTAGGTCTCGTGGCGGCCCGGCGCGGGTCGATGCGTGGTCGCGCTGGCGTGAGAGTCTCGTGGGGCGCGTGGCCGCGGATCTGCAGGTGGGGGACGGGGGCTGGCGGGTTGCCGGCTGGGTCGGCTCGCTCGGGTGGGGCCGGCAGGTCCCAAACGTGTCAACCGCGGCGTCCTCGGGGGGCCGTTGCCACGTTGGGGTTGTATGCCGACCCAAATCGACCATCGGCGCGCAGCGGGACGACGTGATGCGCGTTGGGGGCACCCAAACGGGTGAGTTCCAGCCGGGTAGACCGGTCAGCTCCCCTGTTACCGCAATCCCGCTTCCGGCGATAACAGCGCCACAGGGTCGACCGCCCACCCCTCGTCCACCGGCATAGAATCGCCCCGATGGCCACCTGGATCCTGACCGGCTCGCTCGAGAACTACCTGATCAACGTCGAGCGCGGGTTCGACGTGGTCGGATTCAAGGAGCGGCGGCGGCGCCAGGCGGAGCAGTTCGAGCCCGGCGATGAGATCGTCTTCTACGTCACCGGCGTCCAGGCGTTCGGCGGCATCGCGCGGGTCCGCTCGGAGATGTTCGAGGACCGGACGCCGATCTGGCCCCAGGGGCGCAAGAAGCGGCCCGAGCCCTACCCCTGGCGGGTCGAGGCGGAGCCGGTGGTCGTCCTCGCTCGGGACGAGCTGATCCCCGCCGAGGACGTCGTCGACGAGCTCGAGCACGCCCGCAAGTGGCCGCCCGAGCACTGGCACCTCGCGTTCCAGGGGCAGCTTCGCACCGTCTCCGACGCCGATGCGGAGCTGCTGCGGAAGCGAATCGTCGCGGCCCAGCGCGCCGCCGCCTGAGTGCGAGTGATCCACGGGCGCCATTACAGCCGCGAGGAGGCGAACGCCCTCCTCCCCGAGCTCGAGACGATGATCGCGGAGCTGAAGTCGGCGCGCGACAGGCTCACCGACGCCGAGGCCCACGCGGCGCTCGCCGAGGCGGCGCCGACCAATGGCGGTGGGGCGGGCGGGCGCAAGGTCGGCGAGGCGTTCCTCGCCGTCCGTGGGCTCCTCGCCGAGCTCGAGCGGCGGGAGATCGTCCTCCGCGACATCGACCGGGGGCTGGTCGACTTCCCGGCGATCGTCGAGGGCCGCGAGGCGTACCTGTGCTGGGAGCTCGGCGAGGACGAGATCGCCCACTGGCACGACCTCGAAACCGGCTTCGCCGGCCGCCGCCCGCTCGACTGACGCGCGCTTCCGGCTTGGCCGATGTTTAGGTTTCGGCCCGGAAGGGAACGAAACCGCTGCTGGGTGGCGGGCGCCGGCCGACCCCCCAGTCGCGCGTCGCGCCACTCAGCATCTCTTCAAGGCCGGGACGAGGCGAGAAACGCCGGCTCAGCGCTCCGCGAGCAGGAGGTCGCGAAGCTTCGCGGCACCGACCCCTTCGACGGCGACGAGCTTGTCGCGGCCGCCGGCGCCGCGGACGATCTCGACCGCGCCTTTCGCGGTCCCTGCCCGCTTCGCGATCAGCCTCCGCAGCGCCTCGTTCGCCCTTCCTTCGACCGGAGGCGCGGTCAGCCTGATCACGATCGCCCCGTCGCGCTCGCCGACGACCTCCTCGCGTCGGGCGCGCGGCTGGACGCGGATCCTCACCGCCCCGCCGCGGGCCGGGCGGGACACCTCAATCCGCCCGCTGCTCGACCCGGGCGGCGAACCCCTGCTCGCGAACCGCGGCGAGGATCGCCTCGCCGTGCGCGGGCCCGTCGGTCTGGAGGACGAGACGGATCGCCGTTTCGCCGACGTGGAGGTCGATGCCCTCGCGGATGTGGGCGACGTCGATCACGTTCGCGCCCTCCGCGGCGACGGTGGCGAGGAGGTCGGCGAGGGCGCCCGGTCGGTCGGGGACGACGGTGGTGAAGACGAGCCGGCGCCCGGCCGCCGTCTCCCCGAGCCGGATGCACTCGGCGAGCCGCCCGGCGTCGACGTTGCCGCCCGAGATCACCGCGCAGACCTCGCCCTCGGAGGGCGCCTCGACGGCGCCCGCCAGGAGCGCGGCCACCGTCGCCGCCCCCGCCGGCTCGGCGACCAGCTTCGTGCGCTCGAGCAGGAGCACCATCGCCTGGGCGACGTCGTCGTCGGAGACGGTGACGACGTCGTCGACGTGCTCGGCGACCAGCGGCAGGGTCAGCTCCCCCGGCCGCTTGACCGCGATCCCGTCGCAGATCGTGCTCACCGCCGCCAGCCCGACCGGCCGCTCGGCCTCGAGCGAGGCGAGGTAGGGCGCGCAGGCGTCGGACTGGACGCCGACCACCCGCACGCCGTCGAGCCGCGCCTTCGCCGCGATCGCGATCCCGGCCGCCAGCCCGCCGCCGCCGACCGCGACGACGATCAGCCGGGTCGCCGGTGCCTGGGCGGCGATCTCGAGCCCGATCGTCCCCTGTCCCGCGACGACGGCGGGATCGTCGAAGGCGTGGATCAGGACCCGTCCGGTGCGCTCGGCCTCGGCGCTCGCGGCGGCGCCGGCATCGTCGTAGGAGCCCTCGACGAGCCTCACCGCGCCGCCATAGCCGCGCACCGCCTCGATCTTCGCGAGCGCCGCGTCGCCCGGCATGAACAGCTCGGCCTCCGCGCCCCGGGCCCGCGCCGCGATCGCGACCGCCTGGGCGTGGTTGCCCGCGCTCGCCGCGACCACCCCGCGCTCGAGCTCGGCGCTGGAGAGCGTGCCGATCCGGTTCGTCGCGCCGCGGATCTTGAACGAGCCCCCGCGCTGGAGGTTCTCGGCCTTGAGCCGGACCGGGGCCCCGACCCTCCGCGTCAGCACCCCCGCCTGAAGCATCGGCGTCGATCGGACGATCGGGGCGATCGCCTCCGCGGCGGCCTCGACGTCGCGCACCGAGACCGCACCGCCAGCCTGCTCGGCTTTTGTTGCCACGCCGCCAGCGTACCGCCGGGCGGGTCCGGCAGCGGCCGCTATCCGGTCGTGCTCTCGGCGACCGGCGACGGCGTTCCCTCGCGCCACGAGTACGCGTAGGCGGGATCGTCGAGAGTGGCCGCGAAGGTCTCGAGCCGCATCGGCCGGAACGTGTCCCACATCACCGCAAGCTCCTCGGTACGGCGCATCCCGAGCGCCTTCTCGACCAGCCCGGGCTGGGGCCCGTGCGGCAGCCCCGACGGGTGGACGGTGATCGAGCCGACCTCGATCCCCTTGCGGCTCCCGAACTCGCCGGAGACGTAATAGATCATCTCCTCGGACTGGAGGTTCGAGTGGTGGTAGGGGAGCGGCACCGCCTGCGGGTCGTAGTCGAGCTCGCGGGGGCAGAACGAGCAGATGACGAAGTTCGGCCCCTGAAACGTCTGGTGCACCGGCGGCGGGAGGTGCAGGCGGCCCGTCCGCGGCTCGAAGTCGTGGACGTTGAACGTGTACGGGTAGACATAGCCGTCCCAGCCGACGACGTCGAACGGGTGGTAGTCGAGGACGTAGTGCTGGAGCCCGCCGCGGACCCGCACGTAGAGGTCGAACTCGCCCGCATCCCGATACGTCTCGAGCTCGGCCGGCGGGTGGAAGTCACGCTGCGAGAACGGCGCCGACTCGAGCAGCTGCCCGTAGCGGTTGCGGTAGCGGCTCGGCGTCTCGATCTCCCCCGGCGTGTGGAAGACGAGCCACGTCTGCGGGGTCGAGTCGAGGCTGAAGCGGTAGGTGGTCCCGCGGGGGATGACGACGTAGTCGTGGTCGCGGAACGGCACCGATCCGAACACGGTCTCGAGCGTCCCGGCGCCCTCGTGGACGAAGACGACTTCGTCGCCCTCGCCGTTGCGGTAGAAGGCCTCGGCCTCGCGCTCGGGACGGCAGAGCGAGACCTCGAGGTCGCCGTTCCACATCAGGCATCGCCGGCCCGAGATCGGGTCGCCCTCGGGCTCGACCCCACCGGTGACGAGGTGGCGGTGTACGTGCGCGTCGGGAACCCACTCGGTGTGCTCGATCGGGCGGTGCTCGCCGGCGTCGGCGATCCGGCATGGCGAGTTGAGGTGGTAGAGGATCGACTCGTTGCCCGAGAAGCCCTCGAATCCCATCACCTCCTCGACCAGCAGGCGCCCGTCGTCGCGGAACTGGACGTGTCGCTTCGGGGGAAGGTCGCCGAGCCTGTGGTACCGCACTCAGATCACCTGTCGGTTCGCGTCGGCAACCATCAGCATTCCCTTTTCGTGCCGTTGGCTCACAGGTTCCCCCTCCGCTCCTGCTCGCGCTCGATCGCCTCGAACAGCGCCTTGAAGTTGCCTTCGCCGAAGCCGCGGGCGCCGTGGCGCTCGATCACCTCGAGGAAGATCGTCGGCCGATCGCCGAGCGGCGCGGTGAAGATCTGCAACAGGTAGCCCTCGTCGTCGCGATCGGCGAGGATCCCGAGCCGCCGGAGGTCGGCGAGGTCCTCGTCGATCTCGCCGATCCGCTCGGGGAGCTCGTCGTAGTAGGTCCCCGGCGTGGCGAGGAAGAGGACGCCGCGCCGGCGCAGCTCGGCGACCGTGCCGACGATGTCGGTGGTCGCGAGCGCGACGTGCTGGACCCCGGCGCCGCCGTAGTACTCGAGGTACTCCTCGATCTGCGACTTGCGCTCGCCCTCGGCGGGCTCGTTGATCGGGAACTTGATCCGGCCCTTGCCGTCGGTGAGCACCTTCGACATCAGCGCCGAGTACTCGGTCGAGATGTCGCGGTCGGTGAAGTGGATCATCTCGGTCATCCCGAAGACCCGCTCGTAGTAACCCACCCACTCCTCGAGGCGGCCGAGCTCGACGTTGCCGACGACGTGGTCGACCCCGACGAGCAGGCCGGCGTCGTCGCCGTCGTCCGGCGCCGGCTCGTAGCCGGGCATGAACGCGCCGTCGTAGCCGGAGCGCTCGACGAACCGGTGCACCGTCTCGCCGTAGGTGCCGATCTCGGCCAGCCGCACGGTGCCGCCGGCGTCGGTCTCCTCCCACGGCTCGCGCACCCCGCGGGCGCCGCGGCGAACCGCCACCCGGTAGGCCTGCTCGGCGTCGGGGACGGCGAGTGCGATCGCCTTCGCGCCGTCGCCGTGCTCGGCGACGTGGCGGGCGATCTCGCTCGCGCCGTGGAGCGGAGCGGTGAGGACGAAGCGGATCCGGCCCTGCTCGACGACGTGCGAGGCGCGGTCGCGGACGCCCGTCTCGAGCCCGGCGCGAGCGCGATGGCGGAAGCCGAGCGCGCGGGTGAAGTAGTAGGCGGCCTGGGTCGCGTTGCCGACGTAGAGCTCGACGTGATCGATGCCGAGCAGCGGCATCTCGTCGTCGGCCGGGATCGGGGGAGCTACCGGGGCGGTCCTGGTTTCCATGTCTCCTCCTTGCCAGGTTCGGCGCTTCGCTTTATGATTGCTGTTTGGAGGAGGTTGCTCAAGCGCTATTCGTTGCGTCTCGACGCGGTAAGGAGCGAGGTTGGACCAGATCGACCATCGGATTGTTGCGCTGCTGCGGGAGAACGCGCGGCGCTCGTTCCAGGACATAGGCGACCGCGTCGCCCTCTCGGCGCCGGCGGTCAAGCGACGCGTCGACCGGCTGCAGCGCGACGGCGTGATCCGTGGCTACTCGGCGAACGTCGACCCGAGCGCGCTCGGCTGGAACACGCACGCTTTCGTCGAGCTCTACTGCGAGGGCCGGATGTCGGGCGACGAGGTCAGGGAGGCGGTCGGTGACAACCCCGAGGTCGAGGGGGCGTACACGGTCGCCGGCGCCGCGAGCGCGATCCTCCACCTGCGGGCGAGCGACACCCGCCACCTCGAGCAGGCGCTCGAGCGGATCCGCGACGCCCCCGGGGTCCAGCGAACCCAGACCCAGGTCGTGCTCTCGACCCTGTTCGAACGCCCGGTCGCCAACGGCGGCAAGCCGGGACCCGGAGCCGGAGCAAGAAACCGCGCCGCCCCCGGAGCCGGAGCAACCAGAAACCCCGCCGCCCCAGCGGGCCGAGCCACGACCCGCCCCGCCGGCCCCGGAGCCGGAGCGACCAGAAACCCCGCCGCCCCAGGAGCCGGAGCAACCACCAACCCCGCCGGCGCGGACGCGGGAGCGGATCAAGGAGCCCCGAGCCGGAGGCGAGGGCCAGGGATTGGAGGCGGGAGCGGAGCAGCCGGCGGGCGGTGATTCCCGTGGACCACGCCAGCGACCTCAAGCTCCAGCACCTGGTCGAGCTGTCGAAGCTGGGCGACCGGTGCGCCGAGCTCGAGGCCGAGATCGGCGACTGGCTCGCCGAAAACGACGTCGTCTTCGCCGGCCAGACGATCCCGTTCGTGCTGATGCCGCACTTCGTCTCGCCGGAGGAGGTCCGCCGGGTTCGCCGCGCGGTCGAGTGCCTCTGCGGCGTCCTCGACCGCTTCTGCGACGCCTACCCGCGCGACGAGCGGCTGCGCGCGGAGCTCGACCTGCCGGCGGCAGAGGACTCGCTGATCCGGATCGACCCCGGCTACGGGCGGCCGCTGCGAATCTGCCGACTCGACGCGTTCCTCGCCGGCGACGACGTCCGCTTCCTCGAGTTCAACGCCGACTCCCCGGCGGGGATCGGCTACACCGACATCCTCCACCGGGGGCTCGCCCGGGCGATCCGCCTGCCCCGGGTCGAGGCCGAGTTCGAGGCCGACTACGAGCCGATGCTCCCGCTGCTGCTCGAGACGCTGCTCGACGCCTACCGCGGGCTGCGCGCCTCGCGGCCGAACGCCGACCTCCCGGAGCGCCCGCGCCTCGCGCTCGTCGACATTCCCGGCACCCCGTCGGTGCCCGAGTTTCGGATCGTCTGCCGGGCGGCGGGCGACGCCGGGATCGATGCGCTGTGGGCGAGCACCGACGAGCTCACCTACGACGGCTCGGTGCTGCGCGCGGGGGGCGAGCCGGTGCACCTCGTCTACCGCCGCGTGCTGGTCGAGGATCTCGCCGAAGGCGACCTCACCGCCGCCTACCGGGACGGGAGGATCTGCCTCGTCAACCCGCCGCGCGCGCGGGTGGCGAACAACAAGAAGCTGTTCGCGCTCCTCGACGACCCGCGCTTCGCCGACCTCGTCGCCCCGCGCGAGGCCGATGTGATCGCCGCGACGATCCCGTGGACGAGGGTGCTGCGGCCCGGCCGCGTCACCTACGGACAGTGGGTCGTCGACCTGCTCGACTTCGCCTCCGACAACCGGGCCCGCCTGGTGCTGAAGCCGGCGTCGGATTACGGGGGCCAGGGGGTCGCGCTGGGGATCGAGACCACCCAGGCGGACTGGGACCGGCTGATCGGCGCGGCGGCCGAGCGCGGCGACTACGTTGTGCAGGAGTACGTGCCGGTTCCCGAGGAGATGTTCCCTACCGTTGAGGACGGGCACGTCCAGATGCGGCTGAAGCACTTCAACATCAACCCCTTCGGCCTCGGCGGCCGCTACGCCGGGATGCTGACGAGGATCTCCGATCGTGCGGTGATCAACGTCTCCGCCGGCGGCGGCCTCCTCCCCAGCGTCGTCGGCTGCCACCGCCACCGCCTGCTCGCGGGCGAGGCCCCCGAACCCGAGGAGGCGCCGCATGCGCGCACCTGAGGCGCTCCGGCGGGGGTACGACGTCGACGAGAACGCAAGCCGGTTCTCGTGCTACTTCCACGTCCTGCGGGAGCTCGTCCACCTCTCGTGCGGCTGGCTGCCGCTGGTTCCCGAGTTCGAGCGCAAGCTGCGACTCGGCGAGCACGTCCACGACGACGCGCGCGCGATCTCGCGGATCAAGCGCCGGCTGTACGAGCTTCGCCACCCGAGCGACTACCCGGGGGCGCCGGGTCCCGAGCTCGCGAAGCTGCTCGACCGGCTCGCCGCCGCCGCCGACCCCGACGCCTACCTCGCGATCGCATACGGGGAGACGAAGCCGGCGCTTCACCGGGCGATCGAGATCCATCTCGACACCCTCGACCCGGTTACCGACGAACCCTCGCTGCTGCTGCTCGGCAAGCTCGAGGCCCGCCAGGGTCGCCACATCGCCGAGCTCGGCCACCCCGACCCCCCGGACGGCACGAACGGCCGCGTGGGCGGAGACCTCGCCGGCCTGTCGATCGACCTCAAGGGCCCGCGGCGCGACCTCCGCATCCTGCCGCCGCTCGACGAGCCCGCCCGCGACCCCGGGGTCGAGGTCACGCCCGACGGCGACCCGTTCCTGAGCGAGGAGCTCTACGTCAACGACCCCGACGCCAACCACGTCCCGGTCGAGCCCGAGGAGCAGCGCCACTTCTTCCACGCGTTGATGGACGCCGAGCTGTGCGCGGCGGAGCTGATGGCGAGGAACTCGCACGAGCATCCGGAGATGCCGTGGGACTTCCACGTCGACATGGCGCGGCAGACGTGGGACGAGGTCCGGCACGCCCGCATCCACGACCTCCTGATGCCGGCCGAGCTCGGCTGCCGGTGGGGCGACTACCCGGTCGGCTTCTCCTACTTCCGCTCGATCTACGCCCACGACCTGCTCGGCCGCCTGGCGCTCTTCAACTCGACCAGCGAACAGAAGGCGATGTGGCGTCACTCGCACCGGCGCAAGGTCCTCGTCGAGCGCGGCCAGGAGCAGGTGGCGAGGGTCTTCGACTACCTGCTCGCCGACGAAGTCCCCCATGTCCACAACGGCGTCCGCTGGGGCTCGTATCTGCTCGGCGGCGACGAGGCGGCCTACCGGCGCAAGGTCCGCGAGCTGCGCGAGGACCTCGACCGCACCGGCGCCCCGCGGTCGGGCTGACGCGAAGCGGGGGGCTCAGGCGCCGGCACGAAACGGCGCCAGCACGAACTCGACTTCACGCCGGAGCCAGTCCTCGACCGGGCCCCGGCCGTAAATCGCCCAGCTGATCAGGGCGCCGTTGTAGGCGTTCTGGACCGCGCGCGCAAGCTCGGCGGTGTCCGCGCCGCGCTCGAGCTCGCCGGCCTCGATCGCGGCGTCGAGGAGCTCGCGGATCCGCTCCCGCATCTCCTCCATCCCCTGCTCCGCGAGCCGGTGGAACTCGGGGTCGCTGAGGTCGAGGTGGAGGAAGGCGAGGCTGTTCGCCATCGCCCCGCGGCTGCCGACCGCGGCGCTGAACGAGCCGAGCACGCCGAGCAGCGCGGCGATCGGCGACGGCTCGGCCGCGCGCGCCCGCTCCCACGCCTCGGCCCGTCCGGGGCCGCCGCGCCGGGCTGCGGCGAGCAGCAGGCCGCGCTTGCTGCCGAAGCGCTGGACCAGGGTCGCCGCCGAGAGCCCCACCTCCTCGGCGACCCGGGCGAAGGTGACCGCGTTCGGCCCCGCGCGGCCGGCGATCGCGAGCGCCGCGTCGAGCACGGCTTCGTCGGAGACGGTTCGCGGGCGCGGGCTCACCGCTCGCCTTCGGGCTTCATCCGCTCGGCGTACTCGTCGTAGCTCATCCCCTCGCGCGCGAGGTACCCAGCGAAGTGGGCCCAGAAGTCCGGCCGGCTTCCGTCGAGGTCGGTGAACCCGTACTCGCGCGCGAGCGGACCGGTCCCCAGCGCCCGGCCGTGGTGGCGGGCGACGTCGGGGTCGGCCGCGAGCGCGGCGACCGCCCGACCGATGTAACGGGGAGTCTCCGAGGCGCCGAAGTGACCGGCGTTGGTGAGCGCGTCGTCGCTGACCGCGTCGCGCCAGTTGCGCTCGCTGACCCCGAAGTGGTCGAGCACCGCCTCCGAGCGCAGGAAGCCGGGCGAGACGCAGACGACCGTGATCCCGCGCTCGCCGAGCTCGGCCGCCTCGCCGCGCGCGAGCCGGACGACGCCGAACTTCGCCAGGTCGTAGTAGAGGTTGCCCCTATACCCCTCCTCGCCGGTGCCGTCGTTTACCTCGACGATCAGGCCGCCACCGTCGCGGAGCATCAGCGGGACCGCGTGCCAGCTCGTGATCAGGTGGGTCTCGATCGCCTGGCGCATCGCCGCGATCCCCTCGGTGAGGGAGTGCTCCCAGAACCGCGCCTCCCAGTCGATCATCGGGTCGCCGCCCCAGACGTCGTTGACGAGCAGGTCGAGCCGGCCCTGCTCGTCGCCGATCCGCTCGACGAGCGCCTCGACGTCGTCCGGGCGCGAGTGGTCGACCCGGACCGCGATCCCGGTCCCCCCGGCAGCCTCGACGAGCTCGGCGGTTGCCTCGATCGTCTCCGGACGGTTCATCGGCGAGCGCGACTCACGGGTCGTGCGCCCGGTCACGTAGACGGTCGCCCCCGCGTGCCCGAGCTCGACTGCGATCCCGCGCCCGGCGCCCCGGGTCGCGCCGGCGACGAGGGCGATCCGGTCGGCGAGTGGTCGGCGCGATTCGTCCACGGCTGGGATCATAACCGATCGTTCGTTTATATAAGTGCCGGTGGACGACCCCACGGCCTCCCCACCGGCAGACGACGCCATGGCCGGCAGACGACGCCATGGCCGGCAGACGACGCCACCGCCGCCAGACGACGCCACCGCCCCGCCGCGTGCGGTAGAACTGCCCCCGTGCACCCGTTCCGCTCCGCGGTCGAGGCGCGCGACCTCGACGCCGCGATCGCCCTGCTCTCCGACGACGTCGTCTTCCGCAGCCCGGTCGTCTTCAAGCCCTACCGAGGGCGCGACGCCGTCGCGCCGCTGCTGCGGGCGGTCGCCGAGGTGTTCGAGGACTTCCGCTACGAACGCGAGATCGGCGCACCGAACGGGTCGGAGCACGCCCTGATCTTCCGAGCGCGGGTCGGCGACCGCGAGATCGAGGGCTGCGACTTCGTCCGCACCGCCGCCGGCGGGTCGATCGACGAGCTCGTGGTCATGGTCCGTCCGCTCTCCGGCGCGCTCGCCCTCGCCGAGGCGATGCGGGCGCGCCTCGGCGCCGAAGGCGACTAGCCCGCCGGCTGGCTCGCCGTCGGGGCCTCGCTCTCCGGCGGACCGACGTCCTCGGTCTCGCGGCGGTAGTGGATGTACTCGCGAACGGCGATCTGGATCGACGCCGCTGTCGGGATCGCGAGGATCGCACCGACGATCCCGAACAGCGTCGCCCCGAACAGCACCGCGACGAGGATCACGAACGGCTCGAGCTTCGCCGCCCGCCGCTGGATCTGGGGCTGGATGACGTAGTTCTCGACCTGCTGGTAGACGATCGCGAAGATGACCCAGATGATCAGGCCGATCGGGAAGTCGGTCGCGAACAGGACGACGATCGCGATCAGCACCGCGGCGATCGTCGCGCCGACGACCGGGATCAGCTCGAAGAAGAAGTAGAGCAGCGCGAGGGGGCCGGCGAACGGCACGCCGAGGATCGTCAGGACGATGAACGCGAACGTCGCCGCGATCGTCGCCTGGAGCAGGACCCCACCGACGTAGTTGCCGATCGCGTGCGCGATGTGCTCCAGCGTGCGCTCGACCCGCTCGCGGCGCGACTCGGGTTGCGAGGAGACGAACGCATGGACCCAGCGCGGTCCGCCGCCGACCATGAAGACGCTGAGGATCAGGATCGTGACGACGGCGAAGATCGAGTTGACGACGCCGACCCCGATGTCGCTGAGGATCCCGGCGGCGTCGCCGAGGCGGGACGGCAGCTCCTTCGCCGCCGACTCGATCTCGCTGGTGAAGTCGTAGCGGTCGTTGAGGTCGCGGAGGGTCTTGTTGTCGTTCACGAACTGGGTCACGTCGGCGGCGTACTCGGGCACGTTGTTGGCGAGCGTCTCCCCCTGCTCGACGATCGTCGGGATCAGCAGCGCGCCGAGCCCGATCGGGATCATGATCAGGATCAGGTACGAGAGCGCGACCGCGAGGCCGCGCTTCATCACCCGCGAGAACAGGTTCACGGGGCCCGACATCGCAACGGCGATGAACGCCGCGATCACGAGCCAGATGATCGGCTTTCGCAGCAGGTAGATCACGTAGAGGGTGATCACCACCGCGACGACGATCAGGATCGTGCGCAGGACCGCCTTTCCCAGCGGGTCGCCGGGCGCAAGGCTCCGCATCGCTTCCATCGGCGGTTGATTCGGCGCCGGCCCTCCCTTTCCTCGCCTCACCGGGCGATCGGGGCCGGCGCCGGCCGGACTAGTCGACGACCGGCGTCTCGAGCCGCCCGAGCCCCCGGGCCTCGAGCGCGACCGTGTCGCCGGGCTCGATCCAGCGCCCGCCCGCGCCACCACCGACCTCGAGCGGCCCGAGCTCGAGCAGGCAGCCGCCGGCGAGCGTGCCCGAGCCGAGGACGTCACCCGGGCGAAGCCGGGTATCGCGCCCGGCGTGGGCGACGATCTCCGGCCAGCCGAAGTACTGCGTGGACGCGTCCGCCCGGGCTACCTCGCGGCCGTTGACCTCGACCGCGGCCCGCAGCCGCAGCCGCCCGTCTGCGTACGGCAGCTCGTCGGGAGTGACGAGCCACGGCCCGAGGCTGGTCGCGAAGTCCTTCGCCTTGTGCGGCCCGAGGCCGACCGTGCGCTCGCGACGCTGGACGTCGCGCGCGCTCCAGTCGTTCATCAGCGTGAACGCCGCGACCCCGAGCCCCGGCGCGGAGGCGCCGCCGGCGGCGGCGAGCGGGACGCCGATCACCGCCGCGATCTCGAGCTCGAAGTCGAGCTCCTCCACCCCGGCCGGCCTCGAGATCGGCTCGCCGGGGCCCGCGATCGCCGCCGGGTTCGAGAAGTAGAACGCCGGCGCCTCGTACCAGTAGCCGGGGACCGAGCCGCCGCGGGTGCGGGCTCCGGCGGCGACGTGACCCTCGAAGGCGTAGAAGTCACGAACGCTCGGCGGCTCCGGAACCGGCGCCAGGGCGCTGAGGCTCGGCACCTCGAGCTCGATCCCGGACCGCGTGCGGCCCTCGCCGCCGAGCCAGGCGAGCATCGTCGGCGCGTCGAGGACGTGGGCGCGCTCGCCGGCGAGCTCGGCGACCACGACCTCCCCGTCGGCGCTGCGGAACGTGCCGACCTTCATCGCCCTCCCACTATCGCACGCGCCTGCCAGCGCGAGGCACTTGCTCTACCTTCCCGGTGTTTGTGAGCGAGCGACATTCATGTCGCGAGACCAGCATGTGCCGTCAGGTGTTTGTGAGCGAGCGACATCCATGTCGCGAGACCAGCAGTGCCGTCAGGTGTTCCCGTGACCGCGATCGATGACCTGCTCGCCGTCTGCGGCGAGATCTCCGACCTCGGCCGGGCCCGGGCGCTGCTCGCCTGGGACGAGCGCACGCAGATGCCCGCGGGTGGCGCGCCGGCGCGCGCCGAGCAGCTCGCGACGCTGACCCGGCTGCGCCACCGGCGCCTGGCCTCCGGCGAGCTCGGCCGGCTGCTCGAGGCCGCGCGTGCCGAGACCGACGGTGCCGACCCCGACTCGTTCGAGGCCAGCCTCGTCCGGATGACCGCGCGCGAGTGGGAGAAGGCGCGCCGAGTCCCCGCCGAGCTGCGGGCCGAGATCGCCCGCACCGCGTCGGTCTCCGAGCACGCCTGGACCGAGGCCCGCAAGGCGTCGGACTTCCCCGCCTTCCTCCCCCACCTCGAGCGGATCGTCGACCTTAAGCGCCGCTACGCCGACTGCTTCGACCACGACCACCCCTACGACCCGCTGCTCGACGACTACGAGCCCGGGATGACGACCGCGCAGCTGCGGCCGGTGCTCGAGCGGCTGCGCGATGGGCTGCGGCCGCTGGTCGCGGCGATCGGTGAGCGCGAGGACGCGGTCGACGACTCCTGCCTGCACGGGGAGTTCGACGTCGGGGCCCAGCACCGGCTCGCCGAGCGGGTGATCGCGGGGCTGCCGCTGACCGCGGGCTCGTGGCGGCTCGACGAGACCGTTCACCCGTTCGCGACCGGGATCGCCGTCGAGGACCTGCGGATCACGACCCGCTTCGACCCCGCCTACGTCGGCGCCGCGCTGTGGGCGGTGATCCACGAGGCCGGTCACGCGCTCTACCAGAACGGGATCGACCCGCGGCTCGAGCGGACGCCGCTCTGCCGCTCCGCGTCGCTCGGGTTCGACGAGTCGCAGAGCCGGATGTGGGAGAACTGGATCGGTCGCGGCCGCCCCTACCTGGCGCGGATCCGGCCGCTGCTCGCCGAGTCCTTCGGCGATCGGTTCGCAACCGTCGACGACGAGGCGCTCTACCGGGCGGCGAACCGATCGCGCCCGTCGCTGATCCGGATGGAGGCCGACGAGGTCACCTACAACCTCCACATCGCGCTCCGGTTCGATCTCGAGCTGGGGCTGTTCGAGGGCCGGCTCGAGCCGGCCGACCTGCCCGGGGAGTGGAGCGCGCTGACCCGCGAGTACCTCGGCATCGAGATCCCCGACAACCGCCGCGGCGTGCTCCAGGACGTCCACTGGGCGGGTGGCGCGTTCGGGTACTTCCCCACCTACTCGCTCGGCAACGTGATCGCCGGGCAGCTCTGGGCAACGCTGACCGCCGACCTCGGCGACCCCGACGAGCTGATCGCCGCGGGCGAGCTCGGCGCGCTGCGCGAGTGGCTCCGCGACCGGGTCTACCGCCACGGCGGCAAGCTGATGCCGGCCGAGCTCGTCGAGCGAGCCTGCGGCGGCCCGCTCGACACCGACCCGCTGCTGACCCAGCTCCGGACGAAGTTCGGCGAGATCTACGGCCTCGACTAGCGGGACGTCGCTAGCAGCCGATTCCGATCGCGGCGGGTTCGCAAGCGCGATGCGGCCCGGATCCGCCGCGCTCGCCGCCGACCTCGACCGGCGCCCGCAACTTCATCCGATGCTTAGTGTTTGCTAACGGAGACCTGAGGAAATCCTCACAACTGGCACGGGAGGCATCGATGCAGGCAGGGCATGCCCCGGGGGGTAGGGGGCGCGCGATCGCGCGCCGGATCGCGCTCACCGCGGTCGCATCGGCGACCGCCGCAACCGCCGCCGCGGCGGCGCCGTCACCGGCGCAGGCGAACCTGCGCCTCGCCCACGACAACGCCTACTCGCAGTACCAGCTCCACCCTCGGGTGCTGATCTGGGGGCGGGCGAAGCCGATGCGCTACGCGTTCGAGATCGGCGGCCAGCGGCGGCGGACGGTGCGCGTGATCGCCGTCCACAAGCCGACCGGCCGCGCGGTGAAGCGCTGGCGGCTCGAGGACGTCGCGCCAGGGGACCGCCGCAAGGTGCGCTGGAAGGGCTTCAACGGCGGCAACCTCTCACCGGGCGGTCGCTACTTCTTCCGCATCGTCGACGTCGCCAGCGGGCAGACCGCGAACCGCGAGCGCTCCTCGGGCAAGCGGTTCTTCGATCTCCGCTACCACCAGTTCCCGGTCGCGGGCGACGTCGGCTGGGGCGACGGCTGGGGCGCCGGCCGCAACCACAAGGGTCAGGACCTGTTCGCGAACTGCGGCCGGCCGATCCGCGCCGCCCGTGCCGGCAAGGTCATCTGGAAGCGCTACCAGGGGAGCGGCGCCGGCTACTACCTCGTGATCCGGGGCCGGCGCAACAACCGCGACTACGTCTACATGCACCTGCGAAAGCGCCGTCCGGTGAAGCTCGGCGAGCGGGTGAAGACCGGCCAGCGGATCGGGTTCATGGGCCAGACCGGCAACGCCAGCGGTTGCCATCTTCACTTCGAGGTCTGGAAAGGACGCTGGTTCGACGGTGGCCGGCCGATGAAGAACGTCGCCAAGCAGGCCCGCCGCTGGCGGCAGTGGAGCTGACCGCCGGCCGCCGGGAGGTCGCGGCCAACCCCGACGTCGGCGGATCCCGCAAGGCAAAGGGGCGTACCTAAGCGAAGGGCGGCGCTCCCGCGCGGCCCTTCGCCGAAGCTCGTCTGTTGCGAGCGCTCAGACGGCGCGGACGTTGATCGCGCGCGGTCCCTTGTCGGACTCCTGGGACTCGAACGAGACCTTGGTCCCGTCTGCGAGCGTGCCGCCCTCGATCTGGCTCTGGTGGACGAACAGGTCGCGTCCGGGCTCATCGGGGGTGATGAAGCCGAAGCCCTTCTCGTCGTTGAACCACTTCACGGTTCCTGTCTGCATATAGAGATGCCCTCCGGGGACTCCTGGTGCTGTGCGGTACGAAGGGCCCCGAAAGAGCGCCGCCGAACTGCGCTGCACTTTGACTTTGCGAGCGGCACCCTACAGAAGCCGGGCGGCGGATCGCTCGGCGCCGCACGAACCGGGGCGGCAGGGCACGGGATCCAATGCGCTATTGCGGCCGCCTGCGGCGGTCTTACATGCTGCTTTCGGGGCTAAAGCCCCTCAAGTCATACATTTCGCCGCTCCGGGTTGACCCAGGCGGCGAGGCCGAGGAAGACGATGATGATGTCGGCGATGATGATCAGGTGGTGGCCGCCGTCGAAGACGCGGAACGCGGCGTAGGTCATCACCGCGAGCAGCAGCGCCCCGATTACGGTGTACGCAATCGCAGCCCTGCGCCCGGCCTTGGTCCTCGGCGGGCGGCTCGAGTCGACGTAGCTCGCACGCTCCGCCTGGTTGCGATCGGAGACCGTCATTCGCGACATCGCTTCCCCTTCGGTGGCTGGCCTCGGCTCCAACCGGAAGATAGCCGCGACCGTCGCGGCAGGGTGTGATCCCCCGCACGTCCCGGCGCTCAGCGCACGAACGTGTCGATCGCGACCTCGAACCGCTGGACCTCGGGCTCGGCCTTCGCGTTGCCGATCTCGGCCGTCCGCCGTCGCAGCCCGCTGACCTCCGACTCGGCGGCGTCCATCTGCTCCTTCGTGCTCCAGTAGCTGGTCCCGATCACCCGCGCTCCGGCACGCTCGATCAGGAGGGTGAACCCGCGGAAGCCGTCGAGGCCGCTGAACCGCGGAAGGTCCTCCTCCTCGAGTCTGGCGACCGCCTCGTCGAGGCGTTCGGGATCGAGCGTCATCGTCGTCACCCGTGCGTGCACATCGTCCTCCTTCCTGCGGGGCCGAACTCTATGCGAGCGGCCCCGCGCTCGCGGCACCGCGCCGCGGACCCTTCGCGGCGCGGATGCACGGCCTCTAGGATCAGTCACGTGGCCACGGTCGAGCGCACCGCCGCTCACCACCCGGCGCCGGTGACCGGCGCCGCGAAGCGGCCCGCGCAACGCTCGCCGAACCCGATCCTCCGGCTTGTCGACGATCTCGTCACCGAGCACTGGGCGCGGACGAGCTTCCCGCCCGGCCCGAGCGACCTCAACCTCGGCCGCACGCTGCAGATGGCGCGTGACCCGCTGCCGATCCTGCTCTCGCTGTATGAGCGCCACGGGCCGATCTTCAGCGTCCGCATCCTCCACACCAGGGTCGTCTGGATGCTCGGCCCGGAGGCCAACCACTACATCACCGTCACCGATCCCGAGAGCTTCAACTGGCGCGAGGGCAGCTTCGGCGACCTGATCCCGCTGCTCGGCGACGGGCTGCTGACGATCGACGGCGCCTATCACGACCGCGCGCGGCGGATCATGATGCCGGCCTTCCACCGCGAGCGGATCGGGGCCGCGACCGAGACGATGGCCGTAGAGGCGGAGGCGGCGCTCGCCGGCTGGCGGGCCGGCGAGGTCGTCGACGTCTACCACTGGGCCCGCGACCTGGCGATGCGGATCGCGATGCGGGCCCTGCTCGGACTCGATCCCGACGATGCCGGCAAGGGCCGGATGGCGGCCGAGCACTTCGAGCGGGCGCTCAGCTTCTACGGGATCGACTTCCACCTCCGCCTGCTGCGCGGGCCGCGCTCCCCGTTTCGGCGGATGGTCGAGTCGCGGCGGGTCCTCGACCGGATCGTCTACGGCGAGATCGCGCAGCGGCGCGCGTCGCCGGATCCGGGGCGCCGGGACATCCTCAGCCTGCTGCTCGCCGCGCGCGACGAGGACGGCTCGGCGCTCGCCGACGAGGAAGTCCGCGACCAGGTGATGACGCTGATGTTCGCGGGTCACGACACCGCCACCTCGACGCTCTCTTTCCTGCTCTACGAGCTGGCGCGAAACCCGGCGACGCTCGAGCGCGTCGCCTCCGAGCTCGACACGGTGCTCGGCGGCGACCCTCCGGGGCCGGAGCAGCTCCATGGCCGGCTCCCGTACCTCGACATGGTCCTCGACGAGACCCTGCGGCTCTATCCGCCGGCATGGGTCGGGCCCCGGCGAGCGGTGCGCGACTTCGAGTTCGCGGGGCACCGCGTCCCCGCCGGCGCCTACGTCAACTACTCATCCTGGGCGAGCCACCGGATCCCCGAGGTCTTCCCCGACCCCGAGGCGTTCATCCCCGAGCGGTTCGAACGCGAGCGGAAGGCGGCCCTGCCGCGCGGCGCCTACGTCCCGTTCGGCGGCGGCTCGCGGATCTGCATCGGCAAGCGCTTCGGCCAGACCGAGGTCAAGCTGGTCGCGAGCATGCTCCTGCAGCGGCATCGCGTCGAGCTCCTGCCCGGCCGGACGATGACGATCCGCCAGGCGCCGACGCTGACCCCCGAGGGCGGGCTCGAGATGCGCGTCCGCGAGCGCGCCTAGCGCGAGCCCCGCCGGCCGCTCAGCTCAGCGAGGGGCCTCGGCGGCGTCGGCGACCTTCTCCGCCTCCGCCGACCCGGGCTCGAGACCCGGCTCGGAGCGGGCAGCGCGCTGGTGGTAGGCGGCCCGCGCCGCGGGGTCGGCCTCGGCGAGCACCCGCGTCGCTCCGAGGGCGCGTCCGAGCGCCTCGGCCCAGCGCCGCGGGAGCGCGCGTCCGAACTTGAACAGCGGCCCGCCCGAGCGCGGCACCCAGACCTCGAAGCGGGGCCGCTTGAGCTCGGAGACGATCGCCTCGGCGACGTCCTCGGGCTCTACCACCCGGACCCCGAGACCGCGCGCCGTGCCCCTCCCGAGCTCGGTGTTGACGACGTTCGGCATCACCCACGAGACGTCGATCCCGGCGTCGAGGTTCTCCGCGCGGACGGCCTCGGAGATGCCGACCACGGCGTGCTTGGACGCCGCATAGGTCGCGCCCCCGGGGAGCCCGATCTTGCCCGCCTGCGAGGCGATATTGACGATGTGGCCGACGCCCCGGCGCCGCATTCCGGGAAGCGCGAGCTTCATCCCGTGGAGCACGCCCCAGAGGTTGATGTCGATGATCCTCCGCGTCGTCGCGTCGTCCTCGTCGACGAACGGGCCGAGCGGCATGATCCCGGCGTTGTTGACGAGGACGTCGAGCGAGCCGAGGCGCTCGGAGACCTGGTCGATGAACGCCGCGAACGAGTCCCGGTCGGTCACGTCGAGCTCGAGCGCAAGCGTCTCGCCGCCGATCTCGGCCGCAGTTCGCTCGGCGAGCTCGCGGTCGAGGTCGCCGATCGCCACCCGCATCCCCTCGCGGGCGAGCGCCGCCGCCGTCGCCTTGCCGATCCCCCGGGCGCCCCCGGTGATCGCCGCGACCTTGCCGTGCAGTGAACGCGGTTCGTCTGCCATTCGCCTCGCTCCTCCTCGCCGCCTTCGATTGGTACAAGCGTATCGGTGGCCGCGACGCCCGGCGCGACCGCCGGCCGCGGCGGGTTGCGGCTTTACCCTCCTCGGCGTGTCTCGCCCGAAGCTCCCGGAGCGCCGAGCCGTCCTTCGCTGGGCGCTGCTCGCCGTGCTCGCGGCGGCGCTCGTCGTCGCGGGCACGGCGCTCGGCTGGCGGCTGGCCGGACCGAGCACGGTCGAGACGTCGATCGGACGGGTCGCGATCTCCGTCCATCCCTCGTTCGGCGGCAGTGCCGAGGCGATCGTCCCGGTCGCCGACTGGGGGCTTCGCGCCGACCCCTACGACGCCCCGTTCACGCTCCGCGGCGAGCTCCGCTCGCTCGAGCGGCCGGCCCTGCTGCGGGCCGCCGACGGTGACCTCTCGGTGCTCGCGACGACCGAGGCGGAGCTCCGCGACGGCGCCCGGGCGACGGTCGCCCGCGCGTTCGCGTGGGGCGCGGCGGGCGCGCTGGTGCTGCTCGTGCTCGCGACCCTGCTCTGGCGCGGCCTCCGCCCGCGCTGGGCGCTCGTCGTCCTCGGATCCGGGCTTGCGGCGCTGACCGCGGTCGTCAGCCTCTGGGCGGCCGAGGCGACGTTCGACGCGCAGGCGTTCGAGAGCCCGACCTACTTCGCCCGCGGCGCCGAGCTCGGGCGGATCCTCGAGGTCGCCGAGGACGAGCGGGTGCAGAGCGAGTACGGCTCAACCTTCGCCAGCGTCCTGCGCAGCATCACCGCGGTCCTCGCCGAGGTGCCGGTCGAGGACGAGGCGCCCGGCCGGCGGCTCTACCTCGCCTCCGACCTGCACGGCAACGCGCTCGTCGTCGACCCGCTCGCGCGGGCGATCGGGGACGCGCCACTGCTCCTCGCGGGCGACTTCGGCCAGCGCGGCGGCGCCGCCGAGTCGGCGGCGCTGGCGCCGCGGGTGGCGGCGTTCGGCAAGCGGGTGATCGCGGTCTCCGGCAATCACGACTCGGGCGCGCTGATGGAGCGGCTCGCGCTCCAGGGCGTGACCGTGCTCGAGCAGAGCGGACGCCTCGATCCCTCGGGCGCCGTCGCGGGCTCGCCGACGATCGAGGTCGACGGGCTTGCGATCTCCGGCTTCGCCGACCCGCTCGAGTGGCGCGGCGAGGGCGACCCGCCCGATCGGCCGGTGACCTTCGACGACCTCCCCCACCCCGAGGCCGCGTTCGAGCAGGCGGCGAGCGAGCTGACCGCCTGGTTCGACTCGCTCGATCCGGCCCCGGACGTGGTCATGGTCCACCAGAGCGCGCTCGCGAGGCGGCTCGCCGAGACCCTGTTCGAGCGCGGCGACGCCGGCGACCTGACGATCGCCACCGGCCATACCCACCGCCAGGAGATCCACCTCTACGGCGACATCGTCGTCGTCGACGCCGGCTCGGTCGGCGCCGGCGGGGTCTTCGACGCCGGCCGCCTCGCGATCGGCTTCGCCGAGCTCAACTTCTCCCAGGCGACGCCGGCGCTACGCTCGGTCGACCTGATCTCGATCGAGCCGTTCTCGGGCGAGGCGCAGGCCTCGCGGGTCGTGATCGACACCCTCTGCCCCGACAGCGACCGCTGCACCTTCAACGCCCCCGGCCTCGACGCGACCCTTCCTACTGAGTGACTCCCCGGCCGCGCGCCACCCGGACGCGCGTCGATTCAGGCCCCCACCGTGTGCCCAGATCGACGTGCGTCCGCGCTGGCGGTGTCGAGAGCGCCACGAATCTCGCGCTCGAGTGTGTCGGAGTCACGGTGCAAGTGCGCCCAGGTGACGCGCATCGGCCTCCATCCGGCCGCGACGAGACGCCGATCGCGCGCCCGATCGGCCTCGAACGCCCCCGCGGTCGAGTGCGCCTGGCGACCGTCGAGCTCGACGACGAGTCGGGCGTCCCGCCAGAGGCAGTCGACCTCGATCTTTCCGCTCGGCAGGTCGAGGACGACGTTCGTCTCCGGCATCGGCAGCCCGCGGCTGGCACGGAACGCCAGGAACCGGTCCTCGAGCTCGCTGCGCGTGCGCCCGGCACCGAGCACGTACTCGTCGACGATTCGCGCCAGGGCTCGACGGCCACGGCGACGGGGGTGGCGGGCGAGGACGTCCGCCAGAGCGTCGCAGTCGACAAGGCCGGCGAACTCCGCCTCCTTGACCAGCCGTCGCAGCCTCTGGCGGCTTCGTACTGCGGATTCGTCGAGGATCGTCCGCGCGACACTCGTCACCGGGATTCCCTCAATCAACGCTCGATCAGCCGGCGGGAGAACCGCGTGATGGACGACCACGCCCCGACGCGGGCGGCGCCGCCCCGTCGCGGTCACGTGGACCGGCCCCGCGGGCTCCTCGCCGAGCCCCCACAGAGCGACGGCGGTCGCGTGGCTCGCCGCCCCGGGAGCGACCGACGCGACGGCGGCGAACGCGAATCCGGTCAGGCCGATCGCCCCGTGCCCGACCGCGTAGACGCCCGGGTGGATCCGGCGCAGGCGGCCGGTCCTCATCCGATGCTCGATCGCGCGCCGTCCGACGCCGAGCTCGGCAAGCTGGGAACGGCTGACGATGCCGCCTTGCCGCGTCGCGACCTCGCCGATCGCCTCATCGTCGCCCTCCGCTCGACGGACGTAGATCTGGCCACACAGCAGGTGCGTGAATCGACGTCCGTCTGGCATCACGCGCACGATCGCGCCCGACCACGCGCCTATGGCGCGCCATTCGTCACGCCTTAGTTACGACCCGCGCCCGATTGGACGCGGCGCCGGGCTCAGCGCACCAGCTTCACCCGGAAGCCGACCCCGCCGGTGCCGCGGAGGAAGGTCGCGGTCTTCGCCTTCACCCGCCAGTGGCCGGGGAGCTTGCCGTCGACGTCCTGGAGGAACTGGGTGAGAAGGCGTGAGGCCTTCGAGCAGCCGAGGCGCTTCGGCTTCAGCACCGTGACCCGGTACTTGCCCTTCGGCAGCCGCAGCTTGCCGATCCGGTCGTTGTGGAGGACGCGGAACGTCCCCGGGCAGCGCTGGGCGCCGCCCGCCGGATGGACGTGACCGCCCCCGCCCCCGCCGCCGCCGCCGACGCGCTTGACCCGGAAGCCGTAGTGCGGGTTCTTCGAGAACGTCGCCGTGTTCACATGCAGCCGCCACGGGCTGGGCAGCTTGCCGTCCCAGTCCTGGAGGAAGCGGGCGAACAGCTTCGACGCCCGCTGGCAGCTCGGGCGGTCGACCGACAGGGTGGTGATCCGGTACTGCCCCTTCGGCAGGCTGAGCTTGCCGATGTGGTCGTTGTGGAGGACGGTGAACAGGAACGGGCAGACGCTCCCCGTCGCCGGGTGCCTGCCGCCGCCGTGGCCGTTCGGATCATCGTGGCGGCTGACCCGGAAGCCGAGCTCCGAATGCGCCCAGCGGAACTCCGACTCGGCGGCGATCACCCGCCAGCGCCCCGGCAGGTTGCCGTCGAAGTCCTCGAGGAAGCGCCGGAACAGGTCGGCGGCGCGCTCGCAGGTGAGCTTCTCCTCGTCGAGGACGGTGATCTCGTAATGGCCCTCCGGAAGCTCGAGCGCCCCGACACGATCGTCGTGGAGGACGTGGAAGGTCGCGGGACAGGTGAGCTCGGCGGCTCGCGCCGGCGAGGCGGTGGCGAGCAGCGCGCCGGCCGCGACGAGCGCAACCGCGAGCGCGAGCGCACGAACAAGGGTGAACGGACGAGGAACTGAATGGGCCATGGTGAGTCCTTGACGCGTGGTTGAGCGGGTACTGTCGAAAACCCTGGCGAGGTCCAGAGTTTCGCATCTGGCGCGGAAGCTCGCGCGGCGCGATCAGCCGACCAGATGGCGCCGGAGCACCGCCGGGCGTCGGGCGATCGCGCGCGCGGCGACCCCGACCTCGCGGACCCGCCGCTCGCGGACGCGGTAGACGAACGAGCTGCGGTTGCCGGCGCGGCGGACCCAGAGCCCCGGGCGAAGCCGCTCCGCGTGCCGGCGGAGCCGGCGGAGCGGCGCGCCGGGCCGGATCGGTCCGGCGCGATGGGCGCGGAGGGTGCTGGCGACGATCCCGATCTGCGGGCCGGCCGTGAACCCGGCCACCACCCGCCTCGTGTCGTCCTCGCGCCCGGCCCCGGCGCACCAGCGCCAGGTCCGCGTCCGCTCGACCGGCTGGCCGGCGCGGCGCAGCGTCGCCTCGGGACGGTCGCCGAGCCGGATCACGCCGCCGAGCCCGTTCCGGTTGAGCCGGTTCGCGCCTCAGCCGCCGCAGCGGACCGGCCCGATCCCGTCGGCGCGCTCCCACATCTGCAGGTACGCCTCGGCGCCGCGGCCGAGGGCGGCGACGACGTCCTCCCCGGCGACGATCCGCAGATCCTCGATCCAGTCCGGGTAGAGCCCGTAGTGGGCGACCCCGTCGATGTTCACGTCCCAGACCCGCTCGCCGGAGACCTGGCGGTCGATCCGGGCCGAGCCGTCGAACGACCGGAACGGGTAGGCGACCGGGTCCTCGACGTCCGGGCCGCGCGGGCCGGGCTGGGTCGCGAACCCGTTCGAGTCGGCTCCGTAGCCGATCCCGAAGTAGTGCTCGCCGCCGCCGCCCTCCCGCAGCCGCCGCCACTTGGCGGCGAAGTTGCGCGGCGAGCTCGCCGATGGGGCGACGACGCCACCGAGCCGCTGGAGGCGCGCGACCGCGTCGGGGGTGCTCCAGCTGTGCGACGACATCACCCCGGGATAGCCCTCGGACTCGATGACGTCGAGTGCCTCGTCGCGCCCCTTGACGCTCATGTGGTCGGGATCGAAGATCATCCCCCGCTCGACGATCCCGCGGACCGCGTGCTTGCCGAGCGCGGTCAGCCCGAGCCGGTTGCAGTGCGGCGCCGCCGGGTACACCGGCAGCGCGCCGCCGAGCGGCGGCAGCAGCGCCTCGAGCCCGAGGCCGACGATCAGGTCGTGGTTGTGCGGGACCTCGACGCCGGTCGGTGTGCGGTCGCTGTTCTCGGCGTCGGGGCAGTGGCCGTAGTTCCAGAAGCTGCCGGTGGAGTAGAAGTTGCCGAGGTTGGTGACGACACCGATCTCGCCCGAGTCGCCGGCGACCCCGGTGAGCCCGTTGTCGAACTTGTTCGTGATCTCGAGCTGGCGGATCCCGAGCTCGTGCAGGCGATCGAGCCAGTCGTCGATCTGCCCCGCGGCACAGGTCGGGTTGCCGAGCCAGCGCCGGCAGCCGAACGGCTCCGAGACCTCGATCCCCATCACCACCGCGAGCTTGCCCCGGTTGATCACCCGCCGCGCCTCGTAGGGGTCGGTGACGATCCGGAACCAGCCCTTCCCCGGGCCGCCGCTCT
>DATHVI010000059.1:0-17953 GCA_035461385.1 Solirubrobacterales bacterium | reverse complement strand
CCCCCCCCCCCCACGTCCCTGAATCTCTTGCGGCGCCTTCGCGCCTGACATGCTGCTCCGGCGGCGCAACGCCGCCGGCCATCGCACCCCCGCGTCCGGGGGCGACGGGCTCGGGCACAAGCCGCTGGCACTCAGCGGACTCGCAGCGACTACGGCTAGCTTCGCCGCCGTGCGGCTCGTCAAGTACCTCGCTCACTCCGGGGTCGCCTCGCGGCGGCGGGCGGAGGTGTTGATCGCCGGCGGCCGGGTGACGGTCGGGGGCGAGGTCGTCACCGATCCGGCCCGCGACGTCGACGAGGCGAGCGGCGTCGAGGTCGATGGGCGGCCGGTGGCTCCGGAGCCGCGCGAGGTGTGGGTGCTCCACAAGCCGGCCGGGGTGGTTTCGACGGCTCGCGAGCCGGGCCGCCGAAAGGCGGTCACCCACCTGGTGCGCTCACCGTGGCGCCTCTACCCGGTCGGGCGCCTCGACGCAGACTCGACCGGGCTGATCCTGCTGACCAACGACGGCGAGCTTGCGAACCGGCTCATCCATCCCCGCTATCAGGTGCCTCGCACCTATCGCGTGCGGCTGCGCCGCTCGCCCACCGAGCGGGAGCTCGACGCGCTGCGGTCCGGGATCGCGCTCGACGACGGGCCGACGCTGCCGACGAGGATCCGCCGCCGCGGCGCGCGGGAGGTCGAGATCACCCTCCGCGAAGGGCGCAACCGCCAGGTCCGGCGGATGTTCGGCGCCGTCGGCAACGAGGTCACCGCCCTGACCCGGATCCGCTTCGGCCCGGTGCGCCTCGGCGAGCTCGGAGTGGGGGAGTCGCGGCGGCTCGGCGCCGCCGAGCTGCGCCGGCTCTGGAAGGATGCCGGGCTCGATGCCGACGCGAGCGAGCGATGACTGAGCCGAGCCCCGACCTGCGCCTGTGGGCGGTGCGCGGCGCCGTCCAGGCCGGGCACAACGACGAGGAGTCGATCCTCGGCTCGACCGAGGAGCTCCTCCGCGAGCTGATCGAGCGGAACCGCCTCGAGCCGGAGCGGATGGTCAGTTGCATCTTCACCTGCACCGCCGACCTCGACGCCCAGTTCCCGGCGGTCGCTGCCCGGCGGCTCGGGCTCGACGGGGTGCCGCTGATCTGCGCCCGCGAGATCGACGTCCCCGGGTCGATGCCGCGGGTGATCCGGGTCCTGGTCCACTACCACGCCGGCCCCGACCACGACCCCGCCCACACCTATCTCGGCGAGGCGAAGAAGCTCCGCTCCGACCTCCACAGCGCCCAGTAGCGGCGCGCGCCCGCGCCGGAACCCGGGCGCTCGGGCGTGGCTCAGCGGACCGTGACCTCGACCCGCTGGATCAGGTTGTTGCCCACCCCCTGGAGGTTCCACGGCTGCTCGACGGGCTGGGCGTCGCCGGTCGCGTCCGTCGCCCGGCACGAGAGCACGTGGTCGCCGGGCGTCGCCTGCCACTCGCACGACCAGCGCCGCCACGCCCACTGCCCGGCCGGCTCTGCGAGATCGGCCTCGAACCACTCGCCGTCGACCCCGAGCTCGACGCGGACGATCGGCCCGGCTCCGCTCCAGGCGCGCCCCTCGATCGTCACCCGTCCCGCGTCGACGTGCCGCCGCCGCTCGGGAAAGCCGGGAAAGCCGGGCGGGATCATCAGCGCGCGCGGGCGGATGCGCGTCACCGGCTCGCCGGGATCCTCCTCGGATTGCTGGTAGCGGTACGCGACCGCCTGGTGGAAGCCGCGAAACGGCTCGCTCACGGCGACGATGCTCGAGAGCCACTTCACGCTCGTCATCCCGTACCACCCCGGGACGAGCAGACGCAGCGGGAAGCCGTGCTGAGGCTCGAGCGGCCGGCCGTTCATCTCGTAGGCGAGCAGGACCTCCGGGCGCATCGCCTCGGCGATCGGGAGCGAGCGGGCGTAGTCGAGCTCCTCGCCGCCCTCGATCCCGTGGTCCGCACCGGTGAAGACGACCTCGATCGCCTCCGGCGCGATCCCGGCTCGCTCGAGCACCCCCGACAGCGAGGTCCCGGTCCATTCCGCCGTCGCGACCGCCTCCTCGAGCCACGGCTGGGTCATCGGTCGCGGCTCGAGGCGCGCGCGGCCGTTGCCCGCGCACTCCATCGTCACCGGCATGGTCACCGCCGGGAGCGCCCTGATCTCGTCCAGGGTCAGCTCGAGCTCCCGGCCGACCTCGCCCGCGATGCGCAACCGCCACGAGGCGGCGTCGAGCGCCGGGATGTCGAAGTGGACGAGGAGGTAGTGGAGCCCGACCGGGGTGACGTCGTCCCGCATCGCCTCGAGCGGCATCCCTCGGTTGCGCGTCGCCACGGAGAGCTCGATCGGGGTGATCTCGCGCCCCGTCGCCAGCTCGACCATCGAGCACAGTCTCCTACACCGGAGCCCGCGCGGCAATCGACGCCGCAGGCGCGAGTCGGTGCGCAGCACGGATCGGAGTCCGCGCCGCCCACGGATGATCGATGCCCCCGGCGCGGCAAGACTGTCGGGAGACATCGCGCAGTCGCACGAGACGACGAGGAGCTTCGATCGCAATGACGAGATGGGAGTACCTGGTGGTGCCGCTCAAGGACGCGGCCCGCCTGAAGAAGGACTCGGACGGCCTTGCCCCCGAACGCCTCAACGAGCTCGGGGCCGCGGGCTGGGAGGCGGTCGGCGTCTCCCTCAAGCAGGGAGACCTGATCGCGTGGCCGGTCGTCTTGCTGAAGCGCCAGCTCGACGCGAGTCGGAGCGCCGGCTAGGCCCAGGGCCCCGGTCAGCCCGAGACCCGGTCCGGGCTGAGCCCTTCGCAGCCCCGGCCCCGACAGCAGTGCCCAAGTCCCGGCAAGGATGCCGGCGCTCCGCCGCGCCCGGCGACCGATCAGAATGTCGCCGATGAGCGTCACCTACTCCTCGAAGCTCGAGGCGATCCCCGGTTACACCGCCGGGGTGCCGAAGGGCAAGGCCCCGGAGGCGATCGCCGCGGCCGGGATCGCGCAGCTGGCCTCGAACGAGTCGCCGTTCGCGCCCCACCCGAAGGTCGTCGAGGCGATTGCCCGCGCGGCGGCGGCATCGAACCGCTACCCCGACCCGGGGGCGACGCTCCTGCGGCAGCGGATCGCCGATCGCTTCGACACCGACCCGGCCGAGATCGCGGTCGCCAACGGCTCCTGCGAGATCCTGCTCGCCGCCGCCGAGGCGCTCTGCGAGCCCGGCGCCGAGATCGTCTACGCCTGGCCCTCGTTCTCGATCTATCCCTACCTGGCGCCGCTTTCGGGAGCGCGCGAGATCCGCGTCCCGCTCGCCGAAGGCGACGTCCACGACCTCGACGCGATGCTCGCCGAAGTGACAGCCGCCACGCAGCTGTTCATCGTCTGCAACCCGAACAACCCCACCGGCACCCACCTGCCCGCGGCGCGGATCGGCGAGCTGATGGAGGCGCTCCCCGAGCACGTGATCGCGATCGTCGACGAGGCCTACGTCGAGTTCCAGCTCAACGACGATCCCGATACCACCGTCGACCTACGCCGCGAGTATCCGAACCTGGTGCTGCTGCGGACGTTCAGCAAGTGCTACGGGCTCGCCGGGCTGCGAGTCGGGTACGCGCTGGGCGGCGCACGGTTCCGGGCCGCGGTTGATGCTGTGCGCCAGCCGTTCAGCGTCAATGCCGTCGCCCAGGCCGCGGCCGCCGAGGCGATCCTCCACCAGGACGATGTCGCGAAGCGGGTCGAGCAGACGATCGTCGAGCGCGAGGTCGTCCAGGGGGGGATCCGCGACCTCGGTCTCACCACACCGGACTCGCACGCCAACTTCTCCTGGGTCGACCTCGGCGACCACGACGAGGCCGAGGTCGTCGCGGCGCTCGCCGGAGAGGGGGTCGTCGTCCGCCCGGGGACGCCGCTCGGGGACCCCGGGCACATCCGGGTCAGCTACGGCACCCGGGCCGAGAACGAGCGGTTCCTCGACGCGCTCGGCCGGGCGATCGGCGCCGGCTGAGCGCGACCGGTCGCGAGCGCGGGTTTGCGGATTCGCGTCGCGCGTGGTACAACCTCCCGCGATGAACCGCGAGTGCACGCGCATCGCCTCCAACGCCGGTCACGGCGCGCGCCCGCGTGTGCGGTTCGACTCGTATTACTACTGGCGATTTAGCTAGGCGTCCGGCCTGGCGGCTCGACCCGAGCCGCGACATGGGAAACCACCGCCGGACGCCGGAGCGGCCCCTTCGCGGGCGGACACTGTCGTCGAACGGATCGATACCGCAACTGAAACCAAGAACTTGAAAGGCTCGACAGCACCATGATGATCGTGATGAAGGAGGGGGCGAGCTCGGATGAGATCGCCCACGTCGTTGAACGGATAGAGGAGGTCGGCTGCTCAGCCCACGTCTCCGAGGGCGAGCTGCTGACCGTGATCGGGGCGATCGGCGACCGCGACCGGGTCGCCTCGCTGGGGCTCGAGGGTGCCCCGGGCGTCGACCACCTGGTCCCGATCCTCAAGCCCTACAAGCTCGCCTCGGCGCAGTTCCGCAAGGGCGAGCGGACGGTGATCGACACAGGCGGGGCGAAGCTCGGGGGCGATCACTTCTCGCTGATCGCCGGGCCGTGCACGGTCGAGAGCCGCGAGCAGACGCTCGAGGTCGCCCGGGTAGTCGCCGAGTCGGGCGCGGGGATGCTCCGCGGCGGCGCCTACAAGCCCCGGACCTCCCCGTACAGCTTCCAGGGACTCGGCACCGAGGGGCTGCGGTTGCTGCTCGAGGCCAAGGAGCAGACGGGGCTGCCGATCGTCACCGAGCTGATGGACGTCCGCGACATCGCCGACGTCGTCGAGGTCGCCGACGTGATCCAGATCGGCGCCCGCAACATGCAGAACTACACCCTGCTGACCGAGGTCGGCAGGACCGGGATCCCGGTGCTGCTGAAGCGCGGCCTCGCGGCGACGCTCGACGAGCTGCTGATGGCCTCCGAGTACGTGCTCAAGGAGGGCGACACGAACGTGATGCTCTGCGAGCGCGGGATCCGGACGTTCGAGACCTCGTACCGGTTCACCCTCGACCTGATGGCGGTCCCGGTGTTGCGCGAGCTCACCCACCTGCCGATCGTCGTCGACCCGAGCCACGCCGCGGGGCGGCGCGACTGGGTCGAGCCGCTGTCGCTCGCCGCCGCGGCGGCCGGGGCCGACGGGATCATCGTCGAGGTCCACAACGAGCCCGAGCGGGCGATCTGCGACGGCCCCCAGGCGCTGCCGACGGAGACCTTCGCCGACTACGCGGACCGCGTCTTCCGAGCGGCCGAGGTTGCCGGCAAGCAGGTGGCGCGGGTGTGATGGCGGCGAAGCCGCCGCAGGTCGTGTCGGCGCGGCGCCGAAGCCGATCGGCAGCGGGGTCGTCGAGCCTGGCCACGTCGGCGCCGCGAGCAGCAGGTGAGGCGGCGAAGCCGCCGCAGGTCATTCACGGTCGACCGCAGGGGCCGGATTGAAGATCGCGATCCTCGGCGTCGGGCTGATCGGCGGCTCGATTGGCCTCGCCGCGGCGCGGAGGCTCGACGCCGAGGTCGCGGGGTTCGATCCCGACCCCGAAACGCTCGCGCGCGCGGCCGAGATCCGTGCGATCGCGAGCGCGGCGCCGTCGGTTGCGGAAGCGGTCGACGAAGCTGAGATCGTCTTCTGCGCTGCGCCGGTGGCGAAGCTCCCCGCGCTGGTCGCCGTGGCACTCGCGGCGAGCGGGCCGGAGACGATCGTCACCGACGTCGGGTCGACGAAACGCGAGCTCGTCGCGCGACTCTCCGACGACGCCGAGGGGGAGCGGTTCATTGGCGGCCACCCGCTCGCCGGCGCCGAGACGGCGGGGGTCGAGAACGCCCGGGCCGAGCTGTTCGACGGGGCGCGCTGGTACCTGGTCCCGACATCGCGGTCGAGCGGGCTCGGCTACGACCGCCTCCAGCGGATGGTCACCGGGCTTGGCGCGCGGCCGCAGGCGATCGACGCCGCGAGCCACGACCGGGTGATGGCGACCGTGAGCCACCTGCCCCACGTGCTCGCCAACGCCCTCGTCCAGCAGGCGGGATCGACGCTCGCCGCCGAGGCGGAGCGGATCCCCGAGGTCGGGCCGAGCTTTCGCGACACGACCCGGGTCGCGGGCGCGAACCCGGCGATCTGGGCCGACATCTTCGCCTCGAATCGCGAGGCGGTCGCGGGCGAGATCGACGCCCTCGCCGAGCGGCTCCGCGACGGCGCGTCGCTGATCCGCTCGGGCGATTCCGGCGCGATCCGCGACTGGCATGAGGCGGCGGCCGCCGATCGCCGCCGGCTGCTCGAGACCGAGCTCGTCGGCGGCGAGCTCCACGAGATCCGGATCGGGGTCGAGAACCGGCCCGGGACCGTCGCCGAGATCGCGCTCGCGCTCGGGCAGGCCGGAGTCAACATCGAGGACATGGGCCTCTACCCGGCTCCCGACATGCGCACGGGGGCGATCTCGATCTGGGTCGGCGGGGCCTCGGAGGCGACCCGTGCCGCGGAGGTGGTCCGCGACCTCGGGCACTCGGCCACGATCGTCGGGGCCGGCTAGCCGCGATCGATCGTTCAGGATTCGCCCGCGATGGCCGCCGAGAGTACGACCCGCCCCGCCCGATGACGCGCATCGATCCCGCCGAGGGGCTCCAGGGCACGCTCACGCCCCCGCCCGACAAGTCGATCTCGCACCGGGCGGCGATCCTCGCCGCGATGGGCGACGCGCCCTGCCGCCTCGGGGGCTACCTCGACGCGGCCGACACCCGCTCCACCCTGGCTGCGGTCGCCGCGCTCGGCGCCGAGGTGAGCGAACACGGCGAATCGCGGCTGCCGGGGGGCGTCGACGTCACCGTCGCCGGCATCGGGCTGCGCGGGCCGGAGGCGAACGCGGGCGCGGGCCCGGTCGCGATCGACGTCGGCAACGCCGGGACGCTGCTGCGGATCCTCCCGGGCTGGCTCGCCGGCCAGCGCTCGGGCGAGTGGGTCCTCGACGGCGACGAGTCGATCCGCCGCCGCCCGGTCGACCGGATCGTCGAGCCGCTGTCGTTCATGGGCGCGCGGATGTCGGCACGAGATGACCGCCTCCCCCCGCTCGCGGTCCGCGGCTCGCTGCTGGTCGGGACCGAGTACCGACTGCCGGTCGCGAGCGCGCAGGTGAAGTCCTCGATCCTCCTCGCCGGCCTGCTCGCGGAGGGCGAGACGAGCGTCGTCGAGCCGACGCCGACCCGCGACCACACCGAGCGGATGCTCCGCGCGGCGGGTGCCGACGTCACGTCCGAGCCGGCCGGCACGTCGATCGCGATTCGCGGCGAGCTGCCCGCGCGCCGGGTGACGGTGCGACCGGCCGACCGGCTCGACCAGGGCGAGCTCGCGATCCCGGCCGACTTCTCCTCGGCCGCGTTCTGGATCGTCGCCGGGTTGCTGGTGCCGGGGAGCGAGGTCCGGCTCGAGAACGTCGGCATCAACCCGACCCGGATCGGCCTGCTCGGGATCCTCACCCGGATGGGCGCGGCGGTCGAGGTCGTAGAGACCGCGCCGGCAGGCGGCGAGCCGCGGGCGACGATCGACGCACGCCACGGACCGCTCGAGGCGACGCGGGTGCACAAGGGCGAGGTTCCGCTGGCGATCGACGAGCTCCCGCTGGTCGCGCTTGTCGGGTGCTTCGCCGAGGGGCGGACGGTCGTCAGCGGCGCCGAGGAGCTCCGCCACAAGGAGTCGGACCGGATCGCGACCGTGGTCGGCGGCCTCGGCGCGCTCGGCGCCGAGATCGAGGCGACAGATGACGGATTCGTCGTCACCGGCTCGGGCGGGCTGCGCGGCGGAACCCTCGATGCGGCCGGGGATCACCGCCTGGCGATGCTCGGCGCGATCGCCGGCCTCGCGTCGCGGGAAGGGGTGGAGGTGGGCGGGTTCGACGCCGCCGGCGTCAGCTACCCGGGGTTCGAGCGCGACCTGCGGGCGCTGTCGGCCTGAGCTTGGGGCGGCTCGCGCCGGACGATCGCGTCGCTCGGTGAGCTCCCGCTCGCGGTACGGATCGGCGGCACGCCGGCCTCGATTCCGAGCCTCGCGTCGGCGGCCGTTGACCCGTCGTCGCGTTCGCCGGCGCCGCGACCCGCAAGTCAGGCGGGATCGGGCGCGGTCAGCCCGCCTGGGCGCGCTGGCTCGGGTGGCCGTCGCCCGGCCAGGGAGCGAGGACGAGCAGCAAGCGGCTGTCGTCCTCGGCGCTCAGCTCGTGGCGCTCGGCGGGGTCGAACACCGCCAGGTATCCCGCGCCGCCGGTCTCCGACTCGCCGGTCGGGAGGTCGATCCGGACCGTCCCCGAGACCACCAGCACCCAGGCGCGCTCGTGGACCTGGTGCTCCTTGAGCTGCTGGCCGGCGGGCAGGTTGATCAGGATCGCGCGGCCCTCGTCCTCGGAGTCGAGGACCCGCGGCTGATGTGCCTCAACCTCGAGCGTCGAAAGATCCCAGCTCCGCATCCTTCCTCCTGTAGCCGTTGAACGGGACTCGCAAACGAGCCCAACCTTAGCCGGATCCACCCGCCCCGGGTCGATCCCGCCAAGCGCCGGTCCCTGCGGCTCATATCCTCATCCCCGCCATGGTGATCGCGATCGACGGGCCCGCGGGGGCTGGAAAATCGACCGTCGCCCGAGCGCTTGCCGGTGCGCTCGGGATCACCTATCTCGATTCCGGGGCGATGTACCGGTGCGTCGCCCTCGCGGCGCTCCGGGCCGGTGTCGACCTCGACGACGCCGACGCGGTTGGCGCGCTCGCCGAAGCGGCCGAGATCTCGCTCGCCGGCGACCGGGCCGTCCTCGACGGCGAGGACGTGAGCGGCGCGATCCGCACGCCCGAGGTCTCGGCGGCCGCTTCGGAGGTCTCCGTCCACCCGCGGGTGAGGGCGGCGATGGTCGACCGCCAGCGGGAGCTGATCTCCGCCGGCGCCTACGTCGCCGAGGGCCGCGACATCGGGACGGTGGTCAGTCCCGATGCGCCGCTGAAGGTGTTCCTCGTCGCCAGCGACGAGGAGCGCGCGCGCCGGCGGGCACTCGAGACCGGGGAGCCGGTGGCGGCCGTGCTTGCGGCCCAGGCCGCACGCGACACGCGCGACCGCGACCGCGAGCACGGGGCGCTCCGCCCCGCCTCCGACGCGGTCGAGGTCGACACCACCGGCCTCGCCGTCGGGCAGGTCGTCGACCGGATCGCCGCGCTGGCGCGCGAGCGCGGGCTGGCGGGGGCGGAGCGGCGAGCTTGACCCGCCACGAGGCGCGGATCGCGGTCGTCGGCTTTCCGAACGTCGGCAAGTCGACGCTCGTCAACCGGCTCTCGGGCCGGCGCGAGGCGGTCGTCCACGAGCAGGCCGGGGTGACCCGCGACCGCAAGGCGGTCGACTGCGAGTGGAACGGGGTCCGGTTCGAGCTGATCGACACCGGCGGTGTCGACCTCGCCGCCGGCGACTCGCTCTCGCGCTCGGTGCAGGCCCAGGCGCGCGAGGCGATCGCCGAGGCCGACGCCGTCGCCTTGGTCCTCGATGCGCGCGCCGGGCTCCGCCAGGGCGACGCCGAAGTCGCGGACATCCTCCGGCGCGGCGACCGCCCGGTGGTCGTCGTCGCGAACAAGGTCGACTCGGCGAACGAGGAGCCGCTGGCGGCCGAGCTCAACGCCCTCGGGCTCGGCGAGCCGATCGCGGTCTCCGCCGCGCAGGGCCGGGGGACGGGTGACCTGCTCGACCGGCTCGCCGAGCTCGCCGCCGTCGACCGTGCCGGGACCGTCGACGAGGACGAGGACGTCGTCGGGGTGGCGCTGATCGGCCGCCCGAACGTCGGCAAGTCGTCGCTCGTCAACGCGCTCCTCGGCTCGGAGCGGGTGATCGTCTCCGAGCTCGCGGGTACGACCCGCGACGCGATCGACACCCGGCTCGAGCTCGACGGCCGCCCGCTGCGGCTGATCGACACCGCCGGGCTTCGCCGGCGAACGAAGGTCGCCGGGACCGTCGCCTTCTACGCCCAGCTTCGCTCCGAGCGCGCGACCGAACGGGCCGATGTGGCGATCGTCGTCTGCGACGCCTCGGAAGGGGTCGCCTCAGAGGACCTCAAAGCCGCCGAGCTGGCGATGAGATCCGGCTGCGCGACGCTGGTCGCGCTCAACAAATGGGATATCGGCGGGACCGACCTCGACGACGCCACCGCCCACATCGCCCAGCGCGTTCGGCAGCGACCGCCGGTGATCGCCTGCTCCGCGCTCACCGGTCGCGGAGTCCACAAGCTGCTCCCGAAGGCGCTCGAGCTCGCCGATCGGCGGGCGGCGCGGATCCGCACGCCGGAGCTCAACCGGTTCGTCGCCGACGTCGTCGCCACCCGGCCGCCGCCGATGAAGCGCGGCAAGCGCCTGCGCCTCTACTACGCCGCCCAGGTCGAGACCCGCCCGCCGCGGTTCGCGATCCAGGTCAACGACCGCCGGCTGATCTCGCGGAGCTGGGCGTTCCACCTCGAGAACCGGCTTCGCGAGCAGTACGGCCTCCACGGGATCCCGCTCGTGATCGACTACGTCCCGAAGCGCCGCCGCCGCTCGGACCAGCGCTAGCCCGGCGCCCGGGGCCGGCAGCGCAGGTATAAAGGCAAGCGTGCGGCGTCTGACCCCGGGAAGGATCCTGGCAGCGGCTCGCGCGCGGCTCGTTGGGGCCCGCTACCTGGCCGAGGACGTCCTCTTCGTCGCCGGGCGCTTCCTGCGGCGGGCGCCGTGGGCGATTCGCGACCGGGCGCTCGCGGCGTGGGACGCGCTCGCGATCCGCGGCCGAATCGCAGCCGCCCTGCTCGCCGTCGCCGCCGCCGCCGCGGTGATCGCGCTCGCCACAGGCGAGCTGCCGTGCGAGGTCCCGGGTGGGGAGGGCTGCCCCCCTGCCGACAGCGCCGCTGCCCTCGTCCCCGCCGGCGCGCTCGCCTACGCGCACCTCGACCTCGACTCCGGCCGGGAGCAGACGGCCGGCCTGGGCGAGGTCGTCGGCCGGGTGCCGACCCTGACCGAGCAGCTCCTCGGTGGCGCCGCCGAGCTCGCCCCGGACGTCGAGCTGACGTTCCCCGAGCTCGTGCTCGAGCTTTCGCCCTGGCTCGGCGACGAGGCGGCGCTGGCACTGCTGCGCGGCGCCGAGGGCCGCGAGCGTGTCTGGCTCCTCGCCGCCACCGATCCCGGCGGCGCGGCGGAGTTCGCCCGCCGCCTGACCGGCGGCGCGAACGTTGCCGAGCATCGCGGCGTCGAGCTCGAGGTCGACGGGTCGGGGACGCTCGCCGCGGCCCAGGTCGGCGGCTTCCTCGCGATCGGGGGCGAGGCGGCGGTGCGGGCGGTGATCGACGTCGCCGCCGGCGCCGACGAGGCGCTCGCCGACGACGAGGTCGCGACCGAGGTCTGGGACGAGCTCCCACCGGAGCGCGCCGCCGACGTCTACATGTCGGCCGACGGCGTCGAGGAGCTGATCGCGGGCGGAACCGGGGTGCTCTCGTCGCTGTCGCCGCTGGCGATGCCCGAGGCTGCCCGCGGGGTCGGCGTCGCCCTCGGGGCCGAGGACGGTGAGCTCGCGCTCGCGGTCAGGAGCGTCCTCGAACCGGAGCGCGCCCGGGCGGAGCCCGGGTTTTTCGGTGCTTTTGCCCCGTTCGAGCCCGGGCTCCCGGGCGAACTGCCCGCCGACGCGCTCGCCTACGTCGGCTTCGGCGACCCCGAGGCAACCGTCGCCGAGCTGCTCGCCCAGGCGGGAGCGGAGGCGCCCGGCGTCGCCCGCGGGTTCGAGGGGCTCGTCGCCGAGCTGCGCAGGGATGGCGAGATCGACATCGAGCGCCAACTCCTCCCGGCGCTCGGCGACGAGGCCGGCTTCGTGATCGAGCCGCGCGCCGCCGACCCCGAGAGCCCGTTCGCGACCGCCCCGCTCCTCGAGCTCGTCGCCCGAGGCGTCGACGTCGACGCCGCCCGCGAGGCACTCGCCCGGCTCCAGCGGCCGGTCGTGCGGGCGCTCGAGGACGCGATCGAGCTCCCGGCGCCGGTGTTCAGCCAGATCGAGGTCGGCGGCGTGGAGGCGCAGACGCTGCCGGTCTCGCCGGCGATCGACCTCACATACGCGATCGTTGACGACCTCGCGGTGATCGCCACCGATCCGGCCGGGGTCGAGCAACTGACCGCCGAAGGCCCCCGGCTCGACGGCGCCGACTCGTTCGAGCAGGCGACGGCCGGCTTCGAGGACGAAGTCTCGATGCTCGCCTACTTCGACGTCCGCGGGCTCGTCTCGCTCGCCGAGCGGCTCGGGCTCGCCGAGGACCCGGTCTACGCCGCCTTCGCCGGCGAGATCCGCTCGCTGGTGGCGCTCGGGATCGCGGTCCGCCGGAGCGAGGACCTGCTCGCCACCGACGCGCGGCTGATCGTCGAGATGACCGAGCAGGACGCTCCGCTCGCCCCGCCCGAGCCCGAGCTCCCGAGCGAGCTCGACCGGCCCTCCGAGCCCGAATCGGCTCCGGAGCTCGACGACTCGCTGCCCGGGCTCGAGCTCCCGGACCTCGGGGCGCCCGAGGGCCGGTAGCCGGCCCGCGGGACCGGCGCTCGAACCCGGTCGCGGGCGTGCACGGGGGTCGAACGGCTTCCGCTAGAGTCGCCGCATGGGCGCCAAGAGCTATCTGTTCACGTCCGAGTCGGTCACCGAGGGCCATCCGGACAAGATCTGCGACCAGATCTCCGACGCGATCCTCGACGCGGTGCTGCGCGAGGACCCCGAGGGCAGGGTCGCCTGCGAAACGCTCGTCAACACCGGCCTCGTCCTCGTCTCCGGCGAGATCAGCACCGAGACCTATGTCGATATCCCGCGGATCGCCCGTGAGACGGTCGCCGCGATCGGCTACGACCGCCCCGAGTACGGCTTCGACCATGAGAGCTGCGCGGTGCTGACTGCGATCGACGAGCAGTCACCCGACATCGCCCAGGGGGTGGACGAGGCATACGAGTCGCGGCGCGACCCGAACGACGACGACGAGCTCGACCGGGCGGGAGCCGGCGATCAGGGCATGATGTTCGGCTACGCGACCCGGGAGACGAAGGCGCTGATGCCGATGCCGATCCAGATCGCCCACACCCTGGCGCGGCGCCTCGCGGAGGTGCGCAAGGCGAAGGTGGTGCCCTACCTCGGCCCCGACGGCAAGACTCAGGTGAGCGTTCGCTACGAGAACGAGATGCCGGTCGAGATCGAGAAGGTGCTGATCTCGACCCAGCATCGCGAGGACATCGACGGCGACACCCTGCTCAAGAACGACCTCTGGGAGCACGTCGTCGAGCCGGTGCTCCACGGCGAGTACAAGGAGCTGTTCACCGAGCAGTCGCTGTTCGACTCGTTCCTCGTCAACCCGACCGGGAAGTTCGTGATCGGCGGCCCGGTCGGCGATTGCGGCCTCACCGGGCGCAAGGTCATCGTCGACACCTACGGCGGTATGGCGCGTCACGGTGGCGGGGCGTTCTCGGGCAAGGACCCGTCGAAGGTCGACCGGTCGGCGGCCTATGCGGCGCGCTACGTGGCGAAGAACCTGGTCGCCGCTGGTCTCGCGGACCGGTGCGAGATCCAGGTCGCCTACGCGATCGGGGTCGCGCACCCCGTCTCGCTGATGGTGAACTCATTCGGCACCGGCAAGGTCGCCGACGAGGAGCTGGTCGCGATCATCGAAGGCGAGTTTGACCTCCGGCCCGCCGCCTTCCGCCGCGCGCTCGACCTCCACCGCCCGATCTACCGCAAGACCGCGGCCTACGGCCACTTCGGCCGCGACGACCACGACTTCACCTGGGAGCGCACCGATCGGGTCGACGCGCTCCGCGCCGCCGCCGGGCTCGCCGAGGGCGCCGGCACCCCCGCCTGAGCGATTCGCCGCGGTGGACTACTCGCGCCGGCCGGCGGGGGTGGCGGTGTTGACGGTGTGTACGACCGCGGCGGGGGCGCCGACGCCGGCGAACGTGAACTCGAACTCGTACCCGGTCGCGGTGTCGAAGTCGACGTCGCCGACCCCGAGCAGCCGCTGGAGGAGCGACTGCCGGTAGGTGACGTTCTGGACCCGGCGGATCTTCGTCTCCTGCACCGTCCGCGAGACGATCCCGCGGCGGATGTGAAGCCGCTGGTCGGTGACCGTGTAGCGGGTGGCGGCCTGCTTGACGAACCCTGCGAGCACGGTCAGCGCCACGCCGACGAACGAGATGAGGAGGACGAGGGTCGAGTCGGCGCTGCCGTCGATGACGGCGGTGACCGCGGCGACGACGAGCGCTGCGGCGATCGTCAGCCCGATTCCCTTGATGTAGAACCCGAGGATCGACCGCCACGAGGGCCCGCCCTCGTAGACGATCCGCTCTCCCGGCTGGAGCCTCGGCGCCATCGGCGGGCAGGGTACCGCCGCCCGGGCCGGGCGAGGGCGACGCGGGCGTCTGCGACCATTGATCGATGACCTCCGAACGAACCAGCGGGGGCCGCCGTGGCGCAAGCCCGATCGCGCGTCGCGCCGCGATCCTGGTGGTCGCACTCGCCGTCGTCGCCCTCGCGGTGGGCTGCGACCTCGGCGGGGGCGAGCCCGATCCCACCGCGGCCGAGGAGCGCGAGCCCGCCGGCTCTGACGACGCGGCCGAGCGCCCCGACGAGGGCGACCAGCCGGCCGATGACGTCGCGCGGCGGATCCGCGACGCGTGTCGCGATCTGGTCGACCGGGCGCCGGGGATGCCGGAAGGCGTTCGGCGTGACGTGATCGCCGAGTGCGACGAGGCTGCGGCCGACGACGCCGAGGCGGCGCGGACGGCGGCCGGCGCTGCCTGCGAAGCCTTCGCCGCGGCGACCGCGCCGTGGCCGCTGCGCGGCGCCGTCGCCGACGCCTGCCGCCGGGCCCTTCCCGACGCGACCCGCCTCTGAGCGGCACGCGACCGCTGGCGGCCTGCGTCCGCGCCAACCCGTAGCTTCGGGCCGATGATCGCCCGCGTCGAGCCCCTGGTCACCGCCCGCGCCCTCGAGGGCCCGTTCGACTACCGGCTCCCCGAGCGGCTCGCTGGCGTCGAGGTGGGGAGCGTGCTGCTGGTGCCGTTCGGGCCCCGGCGCCTGCTCGGGGTCGTGGTCGAGATCGCGCGCAGCTCCGAGCTCGCTCCCGAGCGGCTCGCGGAGCCGATCCGCGCGCTCGAAGCCGGCGTGCCCGCGGACCTCGTCCGCCTCGCGCAGTGGGTCGCGCGCGAGTACTGCTCGACCCCGGCCCGCGCGCTCGAGCTCGTCCTGCCGCCGGGCACGAGGCGGAGCGGGCGTCAGGCGCAGCCGCGCCGGCGCGAGCTCGTCCGCGCCACCGGCCCCGGCCGCGCCGCGCTCGGAGACGGCTCGCGGCTCGGCGAGCGCCAGCGAACAATCCTCGAGCGGCTCCGCGACGGCGAGCTGCCGGCGGCGGAGCTGCCCGCCGACCGGGCGGCGCTGAGGCGCCTCGCAGCCCGCGGCTTGGTCGAGATCCGCTCCGAGGAGGTATCGCGCCGGCCGGCGGCGCCGGCGATCGGGGCGCCCCCCCGTGCGGTCGAGCTCAGCCCGGCGCAGGCGGCCGCGGTCGCCGCGGTCGGGCGCGCGCTCGACCTGAGCCCCGGCGCCGAGCGCGAGCTGCTGCTCCACGGCGTCACCGGCTCGGGCAAGACCGAGGTCTACCTCGCGGCGACCGCGGCGGCGCTCGAGCGCGGCCGCGGGGCGATCGTCCTCGTCCCGGAGATCGCGCTCACCCCGCAGACGATGGCGCGCTTCGCGGCGCGGTTCGGGGATGCGGTGGCGCTGCTTCACTCCCGCCTCGGCGATGGCGAGCGCCGCGACGAGTGGATGCGGCTGCGGCGAGGCGAGGCGCAGGTCGCGGTCGGGCCCCGCTCGGCTGCCTTCGCACCGGTGGCCGGGCTCGGCCTCGTCGTCGTCGACGAGGAGCACGACTCCTCCTACAAGCAGGAGAGCGACCCCCGCTACGACGCCCGCGACGTCGTCCGCCGCCGGGCGGCCGACGCCGGTGCGGTGCTGCTCTGCGGCACCGCGACGCCCCGGCCCGAGAGCTGGCTCGCGCTCGAGCGCCTCGAGCTCGCCGAGCGCGCCGACGGTGCGGCGCTGCCCGACATCGAGGTGCTCGACATGCGCGGAGTCGAGGGGAGCGCCGGGCCGCTTCACCCCAGCGCCCGCGACGCGCTCGCGGAGCTGGCGCGCGGCGGCGGCAAGGGGATCGTGATGCTCAACCGCCGCGGCTGGTCGCCGCACCTGGCGTGTCGTTCGTGCGGTCACGTGTGGCAGTGCCCGCAATGCGACGTCTCGCTCGTCACCCACCGGCATACCGGTGCGCTGCGCTGTCACCATTGCGGCCACGCCGAGCCGATTCCGGATGCCTGCCCGCAGTGCGGATCGGTCACCCTGGCGCGGTCAGGCACCGGGACCGAGCGGCTCGAGCGGATCCTCGCCGAGCTGGTCGCGCCGCTGCCGGTCCTGCGGCTCGACACCGACAGCGCGGCCCGCGCCCGCGCCCACGCGGAGATCCTCGGGCGCTTCGAGCGCGCCGACGGCGGCCTGCTGGTCGGGACGCAGATGGTCGCCAAGGGGCACGACTTCCCCGACGTCGTCCTCTCGTTGATCCTCGACGCCGACGCGACGTTGCGGTTCCCGGACTTCCGCGCCGAGGAGCGCACCTTCGCCCTCGTCTCCCAGCTCGCCGGCCGAAGCGGCCGCGGTGCACGCGGGGGACGGGTCCTGGTGCAGACGCTGGCGCCCGACGCGGAGCCGATCGTCCGTGCGGCGCGCCACGACACGGCCGGATTCGTCGCCGCCGAGCTCGCCCGCCGCCGAGCGCTCCGCTATCCCCCGTTCGGGGAGCTGATCCGGATCGAGCTCGCCGCCGCGGTCGAGTCGCGGGTCGAGGCCGCCGCGCGCCGGCTCACGGCGCGGCTCGAGGCGGATCTGCCGGCGGGAGCGGAACTGCTCGGGCCCGCTCCGAGGTTCCGGCTCCGGGGCCGCCATCGCCGCCAGTTGCTGCTGAAGGCGGTCGAGGGCGGGCGGACCCCCGCGGTCGCCGCGGTCCGCGAGGCGGTCCGGGCGGCAGCCCGCGCCCGCGAGCTCCGCGACGTCGCGATCGCCGCCGACGTCGATCCGCAGTAGCCGAGGCGAGGGGACGGCCAGGCGGGCGGCGGGGTTGACGCCGCGGCTCCGGATGTGCAAGCATTACGGCGAACGCGGAAACAGACTTCCGTCATACGGAATGGATGAGAGGCCGGGTTGGGGGGCACGGCAGGAGGAGAGGATCCAATGGCTTCTGCGGCGCGGTATCGACTGGCATGGCCCGTCTGGGCCCTGGCGCTGCTGCTTGCGGGGTTGACCCTCGCGGCGACCCTCGGCGGGTCCTCAGCCACCGCGCCGTCGCAGGCGGGTGCCCAGGGCGGTGACGGCCGCTACCACGTCCTCGCCTACTCGCGGACGACGATCGCGAACTCGCATCCGCAGGCGATCGCCGCCGGCCACGACGCCCTCGACGACCTCGCGGCGGCCGAGGACTTCGACGTCACCCACTCAGACGACGCGGGAATGTTCAGCGACCATACGCTGCGCCAGTTCGATGTCGTCGTCTTCCTGAACTCGAACGGCGAGGGGAACCTGAACGCCAACCAGCGCAACGCCTTCGAGCGCTGGACGCAGCGCGGCGGCGGCGCCGTCCGCATCCACGCCGACGCCAACGCCGACAAGGCCTGGGACTGGAAGCGCGACATGATGGGCGGGGGGCTGTTCAACAACCACCCGCCGATCCAGGAGGCGACGGTCGAGGTCGTCGACTCATCGCACCCGGCGACCGCTGACCTGCCGGCCTCGTTCCAGTGGTCTGACGAGTGGTACAACTTCGACGCCGACCCGCGGGACGAGGTCCACGTCCTGATGACGGTCGACGAGGACACCTACAACGGCGGCGAGCACGGCCCCGG
>DATHVI010000058.1:0-39997 GCA_035461385.1 Solirubrobacterales bacterium | reverse complement strand
CTACGACCTAAACGACGGCTCGCTGTTCAACTACATCATGGACACCCAGAACCTGTGGGCGGTCCACAGCACCGTGCCGGTGCTGGCGCTCGACGTCTACGAGCACGCCTACGCGCGCGACTACGGCGCGACGCCCGACGGACGCAAGCAGTACGTCGAGGCGTTCTTCCGCAACGTCGACTGGGACCACGTCGACCGCCAGCTGATCCAGGCGGAGGCCGCCCGCAAGGGCGCGTCGGAGAGCGGCGCGGTCGAGTCGGAGCAGCGGGGCGCCGAGCCCGTGAAGCCGACTGCGACCGGTTCGGCCCGAGGCGGGCACTGAGCTGGGTCGAGCGGACCAGGCTCGTTCCCAGTCACGAGTGAACCGCCTCGCGTTCGCCGAGAAGCGCGCGAAGTCGGGCTCCAGCCGTGCGCGGCCCGGGGCGCCGCGGTCGGGCTGATCGCGCAAGCCGGGCCGGGTGAACGCCGCGGATCGAGGAGGTGAGCAGGATCTCGTCGGCAGCCGCGAGCCGGGCGAGGTCGATCCTCTCCTCCCTTGCGCTTCCATCCGCCGCGTCGAGCGCCCGGCCTCGCACGGTCCCGGGCAGGATGCGGCCGTCGAGCGGCGGCGTGACGAGCGCGTCCCCCTCCGCGATCCAGACATTGGCGTGCGCGGCCTCGAGCACGTCGCCGTCGAGGTCGACGATCAGCGGCACCGCCCCGTGGTCGTCCCCGAGGGCGTCGAGCAGTCGACGGTCGCGCCACTTGTGCGAGCCGAGCCCGCCGGGGAGGGCGACCGGGGCGAGGACCGCAGCCTCGCCGGAAGGCCCTTCCTCGAGCGGCTCGGCGCAGACCTCGATCGACGCGACTCCCCGAGCCCCCGGCGCGGCGATAACGCGCAGCCGCTGGGAGGCCACCTCGGCGGCTGCGGAATCGATCCGCTCGGGAAGATCGGGGGGCACGGCCTGCCCGTAGAGCTCGCGCAGGCTCGACTCGAGCCGCGCGAGGTGAGCGGCCGCATCGACCGCGGCCGCCCCCCGGACGAGGATCGTCTCGAAGACGCCGAGGGCGGGATCGGGTCGGTCGCTGCCGCCGGACAGCGCCGCGGGCAGGCGTCGAACCGGTACCGATGGCGGCTCCATCGCCAACAGGCCGCCCGCCGCCTCGACGATCGGCCGCGCCTTCAGCAGGCACTCGCGAAGCTCTGCCTCGGGGCTCGAGTCGGCGACGATCCCGCCGCCCGCCCCGAGCCAGACCCGGCCGCCGCTTGCTTCGAGGGTGCGAATCGCGACGTTCAGCTCGAGCCCGCTCGCCGGGCTCGAGTAGCCGATCGCGCCGGTATACGCCTCGCGTGCGGTCGCCTCGAGGTCGGCGATCACCCGCATCGCGCGGATCTTCGGAGCGCCGGTGACCGAGCCTGGTGGGAACGTCGCGCGCAGGAGGTCGGAATCACGCGCGTCCGGTCTGAGCACTCCGGAGACGGTCGAGACCAGGTGCCAGACCCCCGGCCCCGGCCGAGGCTCGGCGAGGGCATCGACCCTGATCGATCCGTACTCGCAGACCCGGCCGAGGTCGTTTCGCATCAGGTCGACGATCATCACGTTCTCCGCCCGATCCTTCGCTGAGGCCGCCAGTGCGTCGCGCTCGGACCCTGCCCCTGGCAACACCCGGGGGGCCGTCCCCTTGATCGGCTCGCTGACCACCGACCGGCCGCGTCGTCGCAAGAAGAGCTCCGGCGAGAGGCTGAGGACCGCCCCCCACGGGCCGGTCACGAGCGCTGCGTAGCGCGGCCTGAGCTCGGCGGCGGCAGCCGCGAAGAGGTCGAACGGGCTCCCGTTGAGCGGGGCTTCCAGCCGCAGGCACAGGTTCGCCTGGAAGATCTCGCCGGCAGCGATGCGCTCGCGGCATTCGCGCACCGCCTCGACATGCCCGGTTGCTCCGGGGGGCGCCGGCCGAAACGTCCCGGTCGAGCATCGACGGGGATCGGGAGCCTCGATCAGGCGAGCGCGCAGCTCCTCGAGCCGGCGGCGAAGGACAGCGTCGCGCTCCTCGCTCCAGAGCGCCTCGAACCACCAGCGTCCGGCGCGATCCCGACGGAGGACGTGGTCGTAGAAGGCAAGGGCGAACCCCGGCACCGGCACGGGGCGCGGCGGAGGTGGTGGCACCGCCTCGATCAGCGCCCCGAGCCGGTAGCCCAAAAAGCCGAACCAGCCGCCGCCGACGAACCCGTCGACGGCGCGCCCACCGGATGCCACGGCCTCGCCGATGACCGCGGCTGAGCGATCGGTGACGAGCTCGGGCGCCCAGTCGAAGAGCTCGAATGGATCGTCGTCGGGACCACCCACCGCGACCGGCTCCGACCCCACGACCGCGCTGCTGTCTGCCCACTCGCCGGCGAGGGCGAAGGCGCGGCGGTCACCCCTGACCAGCAGGCACGCCGCAGCAGCGTCGATCTCACCCGGGAGGGAAACGCGGACGGCACGGGCGGGACCGCTGATCGGGGCCACTAAACCTATTTGTACTAAACAGCCGCCTCCGGGCGTGGCGCCGGCTGAAGGCGCGTGAGCTTCACCGCCAGCTCGAGCGAGAGGAGGTCCTCCTTTGCAAGCTCGAGACCGGTGATTCGCTCGATCCGGTCGAGGCGCTGCCGGACGGTGTTCGGATGGACGTAGAGCGCCCGGGCGCTGGCAGTCACGCTGCAGCGGTCGCCCAGGTAGCGCTCGAGGGTCTCGACCAAGTGCGTGCGGCGACGGCGATCGTACGCGGCGAGCTCGCTCAGCGCCCGGTGGTAGCGGTCCTCGGGCGCATCGGCGAGCTCGAAGTGGACGAGATACCGGTACGCGCCGAGCTGGTCGTAGGCCACGACCCCGCCTCGGGGCGCCAGCGAGCGGCCCATGCGGGCGGCGTCCGCCGCCTGGCGCACGCGAGCGGAAGTGCCTCCGTTGCCGTCGGCGACCTCGCTCATCCCGACGACCAGCTCCTCGTCCTCGGCGAGCTGGGCGCAGGCCTCCCGGAGTCGCTCGGTCGAGCTCGTGCCCGTCGAGCCGACGGGGACCAGGGCGAGGAGGCGATCGTGGCGCGGATCGAACGCGGCCCGCGAATGGAGCTTGCGGAGCCTGGCCTGGATTCTCGCCGCGGACTCGAGCCAGCCGGCGACGCCGCCCCCGAGCGGCGCCGGCTCCGCGTGGAGCAGGACGTGCGGCTGGCCGAGATCGACCCCGGCCTGCGTGGCCTTGGCCGCGGCGATCTCGAGCGAGCCCGCCTCGAGGGCGTCGAACATGTCCTTGACCCTGTTCTCGGCGGTGAGTCGTTCGATCAAGTCGGCCTTCTTCATCGCCAGCGCTGTCTCGTTGGCGATCGCCTCGACGAGCTCCGCATCCTCGTCGGTGAACGGCTGGCCCCCGGAGGGGGAAAGGCAGTACAGGACCCCGAGCCGCTCGTCGCCCGCGGCGATCGGAACGATCAGTGGCGGGTGGCCGCCGGCCTCGGGCAAGAGGGTGCGTGCCAGGCCGCGCTGGCGGACGCGGGCGCCGCGAGCGGGACGGAGCGAGCCGAGCAGGAGGGCCGTCGCCTCTTCCTCAGGACCTGGGGGCGGAGCGTCGTCGGGGTGGCTCGCGGTGAGAGTCAGCACCTCGGCCTTCGCGTCGAGGCGGTACAGGTGGCAGGCCGCCGCGCCGAGCAGCCTCCGCGTGCCCGCGGTGACGGTCTCGTCGAGCTCCTGCGGACCGGTTACCGCGGCCACGGCCTGGCTCAGCTCCGCGAGTCCGGTCAGGTTGTCGATCCTCCTGCGCGTCTCCTGATAGAGCTGGGCGTTCTCGATCGCCCCGCCGACAAGCGAGGCCGTATGGACGAGGAAGTTGAGCACCTCGCCCTCGAACTCCCGCGGCGCCTCTGTATGGAGCACGATGACGCCGATCACGTCTCCGGTCTTCGCCAGCACCGGGACGGCGACCATCGACTGAAAGCGCTCCTCCTCGAGCTCGGGCACGTAATACATCCGCGGGTCCTCGAGCGCGTTCTCGCGTAGGAACTCCGCCGTCTTCGTGCGCGCGACCCAGCCCGTGAGGCCCTGATCGATTCCCATCTCGATCCGACCGACCAGATGCGAGTAGCGCGGCGACGCCGCCCGCAGGACCAATCGCTCCCCGTCGAGGAAGTAGATGAAGCACGCATGGCAGGCGGTGGCGTCGGTGGCGATGTCGACGATCCCGCGCAGCACCCGCTCGAGGTCGAGCGAGGAGCCGACGGTCTGGATCACCGCATATAGGGTCTGGTTCTCCCGCTGGAGGCGAGCGAGCGCAGCGGTGTGGTCCGGTGCTGCTGGGGTGGCGTTGACCGTGGCTCCCTTCCCCTTGCGTGTCCAAGGCGGAACCGGCACATCGTAACGCTCCGGGCCTCGTGAATGTGCAGTTTGCACATTGTCGGGCGACGAAACGCGTGCGCCTTGGCCATTGGCACGGCACACCTCAGGGAATAGGTTGCCGAGCGTGCCGACGGCCGAATTGAGACGGAAGGCGACGTTCCCTCAGCGCCACACGGCGCTGTAGGCCTACGAGGAGGAGATCGTGGCAGACCCCGTCGAGTCGATGGAGATCATCTTCACCGAGTTCTACTACTGGATCACGGTAGTGGTGATGTTCCTCATCCACGCCGGATTCATGCTGTACGAGGTTGGGGCCGGGCGGCGGAAGAACGTCCAGCACACGCTGCTCAAGAACCTGCTGCTGATCCCCGCCGTCACGATCACCTTCTTCTTCTTCGGCTGGTGGATCTACTCGTCGTTCGTCAACGGCCCGGGGCTCACCGGCGGGCTCGTGGTCGACGACGCGAAGTTCGCCGAGCCGTGGTCGGAGGAGATGGGCACCAACATGCAGGACCGGATCAACGGGGTCTTCTGGGCCGCGTTCCTGCTCTTCTCGTGGACCGCGGCGTCGATCGTCTCCGGTTCGGTGATCGAGCGCGCGAGGGTCGCCGGGTTCGTGATCATCGCGATCCTGATCGGGTCGGTGAGCTGGATCATCGACGCCGCGTGGGGATGGCACCCGGCGGGCTGGATGGTCCAGGTGATGGGCTACCACGATGCCTATGCCTCCGGGGTCATCCACGCGATCGCCGGCGGCACCGCGCTCGGCGTGCTCGTCGTCCTCGGCCCCCGGATCGGCAAGTTCGCCCGCGACGGGACGCCGCGGGTGATACCACCGCACAACATGTGGATGACGGGCATCGGGCTGTTCCTGATCTTCACCGGGTTCTGGGGCTTCTACGCCGCCTGCAACATCCCGATCTTCGACTTCGGCTCCGACACCGGCGGCGAGGCCTTCTTCACGGCGACGAACATCTACGGGATGCCGACGACGCTCTCGGCGATCACGTTCAACTTCCTGATGTCGCTCGCCGGCGGCCTGCTGGCCGGGTATTTGATCAGCCGCGGCAACGTCTTCTGGACGTTCTCGGGCGGCCTCGCCGGGATCATCGCCGCATCGGCGGGCAACGACCTCTACCACCCGATCATGGCGCTCGTGCTAGGCGCGCTCGGTGCCGGCCTCGCGTTCAAGCTCCACGGCTGGGTCGAGCGGCGATTCAAGATCGACGACGTCGTCGGCGCCGTCGCCGTCCACGGCTACGCCGGGGTCTTCGGCGTGATCGTCGCCGGCTTCATCCTCTGGGGCTACCCGGCGGCGGCCCCGGTCGAGGAGGGCCGCGCCTGGTTTACGACCCCCGATGGGTGGCCGATGATCAACCCGCTCGGCCAGTTCCTCGGCGCGATCATCATGTTCTTCGTCCTCGGGTTCATACCGGCGTTCGTGGCCGCCAAGATCCTCGATCGCTTGAATTGGCTCCGGGTCCCGGCCGCGGTCGAAGCGGTCGGACTCGACGCCCACGACGAGGGCGACGTCTACCCGTACTTCCAGGACCGGGAAACGGAGTTCGAGCTCATCGAGCGTCCCGAGGCCGCAGACTTCGTCCGCGAGAACGGCCGACCTAGACCCGGCGTGGCGGAGCGACCTAGACCCGGCGTGACGGAGAGGGAGGAGCCCCGATGACAGTGGCATGGAGTACCGGACTTGACTCGTTCCTGAACCCGCAGGACATCGGAACGATGTTCCCGTTCGACGGGCTGACGGTGCTGTTCGTCCTGATCGGCGTCGCCCTCTGGCTCGGCTGGCACGCGGTGCAGATTCGCGGGGAGTCGGGTTCGTACGACGACGCGGTCGAGATGTACGAGAGGATCAGCCTCGACCGCGCGATGTTCCACGGGGGCAGCGCGCTGATCGCCACCGACGAGGAGTGGCAGACGGGGCGCCGGCCCGCCGGGGGTCACGCCGCGCCCGGTACACCCCCGCCCGGTGGCCGAACCGGCGGCGGTGTCGTGCCACCAGACGAGCCGCCTTCGCGACGGGAACGGCACTAACGTCACGGCGGCGTACTGGCCCTGGGGCCCGCCGCCCGCGGCGGGCAGGGGGCGATGCATCCGAACGAGGAGGAGGATATGGGCTTTGAACAGCCGAGCAGCCCCGATGACGTGCGCAGGATCATCGAAGAACGAAAGATCGAGTTCCTGTTCGCGCAGTTCGTCGACATGCACGGCAAGCCAAGCGCGAAGCTCGTCCCCGCGCATCACCTCGACGGCCTGCTGACGGACGGAGCCGGGTTCGCCGGGTTCGCCGCCGGGGACATCGGCCAGGGTCCGCATCAGCCGGACATGCTGGCGATCCCCGACGTCTCGAGCTTCACGATCCTGCCCTGGGAGCCCACGGTCGCAAGGTTCGCCTGCGACATCACCGTCGAGGGCGAGGAGTGGCCCTATGACCCGCGGACGATCCTCCGCCACCAGGTGGCGCGCGCGCGCGAGCTCGGCTTCGAGTTCAAGTTCGGCTGCGAGCTCGAATATTTCCTGCTCCGCCAGACCGAGGACGGTGGGATCGAGCTCGCCGACCCGCTCGACACGCTCGAGAAGCCTTGCTACGACGTCCGCGCGCTGACCCGCAACCTCGACTTCGTCACCGAGGTCGCCCGGAACCTCACCGAGATGGGCTGGGACAACTACGCCACCGACCACGAGGACGCGAACGGCCAGTTCGAGCAGAACTTCGACTTCGACGATGCGCTGGTCACCTGCGACCGGGCGGTCTTCTTCCGCTACATGGTCGAGACCCTGGCGCAGCGCCGAGGCCTGCTCGCCACCTTCATGCCGAAGCCGTTCGCCAACCTGACCGGCAACGGGTGCCACTTCCACATGAGCCTGTGGGAGGGAGGTCGCAACCTCTTCGACGCCGACCCGGGCTCAGACCCGCGCGGGCTCGGCCTCAGCGAGGCCGCCTACCAGTTCATCGCCGGCCTGAAGGAGCACGCCAAGGCCTCGATCGCGTTCACCGCGCCGACGGTCAACTCCTACAAGCGGTTCGTGATCGGCGATCCGCAGAGCGGAGCCACCTGGGCGCCGGCCTACATCACCTACGGCTACAACAACCGAACCCTGATGCTGCGGGTTCCCGAGGCGGGGAGGGTCGAGGACCGGACCGTCGACGGGGCCTGCAACCCCTATCTCGCCGCGACTGCGGTGCTGGCGGCCGGGCTCGACGGGATCGAGCGCGGGCTCGACCCGGGCGAGCCGACGTCGCTCAACATGTACGAGACGACCGTCGAGCAGCGCGCCGAGCTCGGCATCGAGACGCTGCCGGCGAACCTGCTCGACGCGGTCCGAGAGCTCGAGCGCGACGACGTCCTGCGGGCGGCGTTCGGCTCGGTCGGCGAGGAGGACTACGTCGACTACTACGCCCGCGTCAAGCGGGCCGAGTGGCAGCTCGGACACGAGCAGATCACCAAGTGGGAGCTCGACCGCTACCTGCAGCTGTTCTGACGCATCTGGGGTGCCGCGCGGTGAGTATGTGGAAGCTGCACACGATCAGCGCTCAATTGTGCGCGATTCGGCCATCCCCGATGGGAGTACCGCACACTAACCTGGGTTGAGCCGATGTGCGGAATCGCGGGACTGTTCAGCAAGGCCACCGAAGTCGAGGACCGGCTCGGCGCCCACGTCGGCGCGATGCTGTCCCAGCTCGCCGACCGCGGTCCCGATAGCGCCGGGGTCGCCTTCTACCGGGAGCCGGCGCCTCCGGGGTCATCGAAGGTCTCGCTTTATTCCCCGAACCCGACCGAGGACTGGTCAGCCACCGCGAGCGAGCTCGAAGCCGCCTTCCCCGGCAGCGGCGAGCCCGAGATCCGAGCGAGCCACGCCGTCATCGTCGTCGCCGCCGAGGCCGACGAGGCGGAGGCGTGGCTTCGGGAGCGGCGTCCCGAGCTGCGGGTGATGAGCGTCGGGACGCGAATCGAGACGTTCAAGGAGGAGGGCTCGCCGCGAGCCTTCGTCGAGCAGTTCGGGCTCGCCGAGATCGCCGCCACCCATGCGCTGGGCCACACTCGGATGGCGACCGAGAGCCGGGTCACGACGGAGCACTCGCATCCGTTCTCGACCGGTCTCGACCTCTGCCTCGTCCACAACGGCTCGCTCTCCAACCACAACGTGCTGCGGCGCAGGCTTCGTCGCGAGGGGATCGAGTTTCGCACCGACAACGACTCCGAGGTCGCCGCGGGCTACCTGATGTGGCGGCTGCGCGAGGGCGCCTCGCTCCAGGAGGCGCTCGAGGGCTGCCTCGAGGATCTCGACGGCTTCTACACGTTCGCGGTCGGGACCGCCGACGGCCTCGCCGTGCTGCGCGACCCGATCGCCTGCAAGCCGGCGGTGATGGCGGAGACCGAAGACTGGGTTGCGATGGCCTCCGAGTATCGAGCGATCGCCGTGCTTCCGGGCGCCGCCGACGCCGAGATGTGGGAGCCCGAGCCGGGGCGGGTCTACGTCTGGGAGCGGGCGAAGGTCTGATGCCGGTGGGCGAGCGGGCCGCGCCGGTCGGCGAGAGGGCACTCGGCGGCGAGATCGAGATCGACCTCAGCGAGGTCACCCTGCGCGAGCTCAACCAGCGCCTGCATGCGGTCGCCGACGATGGCCCGCGGCGCTGGCGGGTGCTCAATCCCGGTGGACAGCACGCGGTGGCGGTGGGGATCGACGCGCCGATCGAGGTCACCGTCGAGGGGCACGTCGGCTACTACTGCGCGGGGATGAACAAGGGGGCGACGGTCCGGATCCGCGGCAACTGCGGAGTCGGGGTGGCCGAGAACATCATGTCGGGCGCGGTGATCGTCGAGGGGAGCGCAAGCCAGTCCGCGGCGGCCAGCGGGCGCGGAGGGTTGGTGGTGATCGAAGGCGACGCCTCGGCCCGATGCGGGATCTCGATCAAGGGCGTCGACATCGTGGTCAAGGGCTCAGTCGGTCACATGAGCGGCTTCATGGCCCAGAAGGGCCGGCTCGTCGTCCTCGGCGACGCGGGCGACGCCCTTGGCGACTCGCTGTACGAGGCCCGCCTCTATGTCCGCGGCGAGGTCGCGGGGCTGGGCGCCGACTGCGTCGAGAAGGAGATGCTCGACGAGCACCGCACCGAGGTCGCCCGCCTGCTCGAGCAGGCGGGAGCCGGCAGCGTCGACGCGAGCGAGTTCAGGCGTTACGGCTCGGCCCGGCGGCTCTACAACTTCGAGATCGACCAGGCGGGGATCTACTGATGGCAGGCGGCGGGAACCCGGATGTGAACGGAGCGTCGGGACTGCGGGAGTCGGCGCTGTTCGACCGCCGCACGATCCACGAGATCCACCGGATGGCGAGGGAGGGGATCTACGACATCCGCGGCTTTGGCGCGAAGCGACGGGTCCCCCACTTCGATGACCTCCTGTTCCTCGGGGCGAGTGTCTCCCGCTACCCGCTCGAGGGCTACCGGGAGCGGTGCGACACCGATGTCGTCCTCGGGACCCGGTTCGCGCGGCGCCCGCTCCATCTCGAGATCCCGATCACTATCGCGGGAATGAGCTTCGGGGCGCTCTCCGCCCCAGCCAAGGAGGCGCTCGGGCGCGGAGCCAGCGCCGCCGGGACCAGTACGACGACCGGCGACGGCGGGATGACACCCGAGGAACGCGGGCACTCGAAGACGCTCATCTACCAGCTCCTGCCCTCCCGATATGGGATGAACCCCGACGACCTCCGCAGGGCCGACGCGATCGAGATCGTGATCGGCCAGGGAGCGAAGCCCGGCGGTGGTGGGATCCTGCTCGGCCAGAAAATCTCCGACCGGGTGGCGGAGATGCGGGACCTGCCGAAGGGGGTCGACCAGCGAAGCGCCTGCCGGCATCCCGACTGGACGGGTCCGGACGACCTCGAGATCAAGATCGGCGAGCTGCGTGAGATCACCGACTGGGAGAAGCCGATCTTCGTCAAGATCGGCGCCACGCGGACCTACTTCGACGTCGCGCTGGCGGTCAAGGCGGGGGCCGACGTCATCGTCCTCGACGGGATGGAGGGAGGCACCGCCGCCACCCAGGAGGTCTTCATCGAGCACGTCGGCATCCCGATCCTCGCCGCCCTCCCCCAGGCCGTTGCGTCGCTCCAGGAGCTCGGCCTTCACCGCGAGGTCCAGCTCGTGGTCTCCGGGGGCATCCGCAGCGGTGCCGACGCGGCAAAGGCCCTCGCCCTCGGCGCGGACGCCGTGTCGATCGGCGTCGCGGCGATCGTCGCGCTCGGCGACAACTCGCCGGCGCTGGCCGAGGAGTACGCGCGGATCGGCACCGCGCCGGGGTTCTACGACGACTGGCACGAGGGCCGCGACCCAGCGGGGATCTCGACCCAGGACGATGAGCTCGCGGCGCGCTTCGACGCCGAGCTCGGCGGCCGCCGACTTGCGAACTACCTCCAGGCGATGACCCTCGAGGCTCAGACGCTGGCCCGGGCCTGCGGGAAGTCCCACGTCCACAACCTCGAACCGGAGGACCTCGTCGCCCTCACCGTCGAGGCGGCGGCGATGGCGCGGGTGCCGCTCGCCGGGACCGACTGGATCCCGGGCGCTGAGTCTCAGTCTTGAGCCACTGCCACGGACCGCCATTGCGCGGGTCTGTACAAAATTGTCGGTCCGGACTTGATTCTGACTGGACGAATGGATATAAACGTCCTCCAGCAGTCCAGCCCAGGCTAACTGGGACACGGGAGAGGCCGGCTGTTCTGGCCCGTTGAGGGTCCGACAGCTCGACCGAGAAGGAGAGGTCAATGTTGCTACTCGCCCAAGCGGCCGAGATTTTCCCGGAGCAGGTGACCACGAACCAGCTCCTGCAGAACGTGGTCTACGCGTCCGGCGTGGTTGGGGCCCTGATCGTCGTCGCGGGTCTGGTGATGCTCGACGCGGGCGGCGTCCGGCGCCCGAACGTCTTCAACTCGACGATCGAGAAGCTGGTCGGGTTCTTCATCGGCTTCGCGACCTACTACGCGATCGGGTTCGCGCTCTGGAACTGGCAATACAACGAGGCGTTCGAGGTCCCGAACGCGCTCGGGCAGTCGATCGAGGACTTCTGGCTCGGCGGCACGCTCACAGGCGAGCTCGCCCAGAACGTCTCCCCCGACGTCTTCCCGGGGCTGAACAACTTCCAGGTCTTCATCTTCTTCCTAGCGGCCTTCGCCGGGATCATCAACATCCTGCTCCACTTCGCGGTCTCGGAGCGGATGAGGGCCTCGGCGTTCTACATCACCTGCTTCGTCGCCTCGATCGTGTCGTCGTTCGTCAGCTACCTGACCTGGGGGTCGGTCGGCCCGCTGACCAACGCCGGCTTCCACGACTTCTTCGGCGCGGGCTTCGTCTACCTGCTCCCGGCGGCGATGGCCCTCGTCTTCGTCACGAGGCTGGGCAGGCGACCGGGGATGTTCGGAGCTCACCCGAGGGTGGCCGAGTACCGAGCGGGCAACCTCTGGACGCTGGCGGTCGGCGTGTTGCTGGTCTTCGCCGGCCTGCCGATGGTGATCATGTCGTGCCTGTTCTTCTTCGATCCGGAGGCGCTCGCCGTGAGCGTGACGATGGCCGACACCAGCGTCGGGATCGCGCTCAACAACTACGCGCTCGCCTGGGCCGGCGGCGCGCTGACCGGCGCGTTGATCGCCTATCGGACGAGGAAATACGCGTACCTGCTACTGGGCCCGTTCGCGGGCTACGTCTCCGGTGCCTCGGGGCTCGACGTCTACACCCCGTGGCAGATGTTCCTCGTCGCCCTCGGCGCGCCGTTCGCTGCCTACGCGGTCTACGAGTTCATCGGGCGGAAGCTGGTCGACGAGCACAAGCTGCTCCCGGTGTTCGCCGGCGCCGGCACCTACGGGCTGATCATGGTCGGCCTCGTCCAGTGGGGCACTCCCCACGGTGGCTACGTCGGCATCGAGGAGGGCACCTACGCGTTCCAGAACGCCGAGATCAACGTCTTCTGGCAGCTGCTCGGCATCGTCGTGATCTTCGCGATCGGGATCGTCACCGCGGCCATCCTGACGTTCATCTTCGAACGGACCGGCATGCTGCGGGTGCCGGATGACGAGCAGGCCGCCGGGCTCGACCTCGGCTTCTGGGAGCTCAAGGGCGACGAGGGGCTGGGCGCGATTCCGGAGTGGCAGCCCTCGGCCGCCCCGGAAGCGACGGCGGCTCCCAGGGCTCCGACTGCTCCCCCCCGGTAGCCCGCGGTGGGCTCGCGTCGAGAGCGCTGGCCGGAGACGCGACGACTGGAACTGGAAAGCGGGCCCGAGAGGGCCCGCTTTCCCGTTGCTCAGCGGATAGGGTTGCGTGATGCGGGCAACTCGCTGGCGCCTGGTCATCGGCATGGTCGCCGCGATCGTGCTGGCGCTCGCCGCCGGTCAGATCGTCGCATCCGCAGCCGATTCGCAACCCGCAGGCGCATTCACCTTCGGCGCCGTCCTCGTCGCCGCCTGGCTCGCGTTCATGGCCCGCACACGGCTGACGATCGTCAGCGCTGAAGGGCACGCGTTTCGCTTCCATCCGCTCTACGTCGCCGGGATCTCGGTGGTGATCGCGGCCAGCGCGCTGCTGCTCGCCGAGCTGCTCGTGCTCAGCCTGCTCAGCTTCGCGGTCGGGCTGATGCTGATCTCGAGCGGCCGGCGTCGGTCGGGGCCGGTCAGCCCACCCTGAGCCGGGCTCAGTCCTCGCGCTCGATCTCTTCGAGCAGCTCCTCGCCGTGGATCACCGTGTCGGCCCAGTGGTCGTGCATCCAGGCGAGGTGGTCCCAGCGGTTGGCGACCGTCCGGTTCGTCCGCCAGACCGGGAAGTCGAGCTGCTGGATGTGGTCCACCATCAGCGCCGGGTCGACCTCGTAGACGTGCTCGAGACGCATCACGACCCCGTCGGCGACCGGTTTCGGCTCGGGGGGCTTCTGAGCCGCGAGACGGAAGCCGATCATCGCTCGACCTCCTCGTAGGCCTCGTCGAGGAGGTACTTCCCGGGATTCATGACGTTGTTCGGGTCAAGCGCCCGCTTGACCTTCTTCATCACGTCGAACTGGCCGCCGAGCTCGACCGGGACGAGGTCGACCTCGCCCTCGCGGCAGGCGCCGTGGCAGGCCGAGATGCTGCCGCCGTGGCGGACCGCGACCTCGGCGATGTCCCGCTTCGCCTGCACCCAGGCCTCCCAGCTTTCCTCGTCGAGCTCCTGCTCCCAGATCCCGACGTCGATCTCGGTCAGGTAGTCGCCCCAGGGCTTGTAGGCGCCGTTCGTGTAGGCGAACATGCCCCAGTCGTCGAAGATCGGATGCTTCTCGATCAGCCGGTCGACGATCGCATGCCACTCCTCGCGCACCCTCGGCAGAGCGGTCCAGTTCACCGACGCGTCCTCGCAGTGCCAGCTCATCGGCGCCACCTGGCCGCTCGGCGTCCGCCCGTGCAGAGGGGTCGCGTAGCGGTCGTGGCGAGATGCCCAGTCCCCCTCGGAGATCTCGTCGCCGAGGTAGGTGCCGCCGAAGTCCTTGCCGATCCCCAGGATTCGCTTCGCGGCCGGCCTGACCTCGTCGGCGGTTCCGTAGAGCGCCGTCGCGATCACGCTCCTGACCGAAGGGGGCTGGGGGATGTAGGCCTCGTCGTCGCGGCGCAGGTAGTCGAGCTTGCGCTCGTCGAACAGCACCACGCCGGCGAGCGTGGCGAGGCCGGAGCGAGCGAGCGCAGCCGTCGCCCGCCAGGCGTCGTCGTAGGAGGAGAAGGCGAAGAAGGCGGCGAACTCGGCCTCCGGGCGGGGCACGAGCTCGAGCGTCGCCTCGGTGACGATCCCGAGCGTCCCCTGGTGGCCCATGAACAGGTGCTTGAGGGTGTAGCCGGTCGAGGACTTGCGGATCTTCCGCCCGCCTCCGTCGCCGACCTCGATCAGCTCCCCGGTCGGAAGGCAGATCTCGAAGCTGATCACGAGGTCACGGGTGTGGCCGTAGCGGGCGCCCAGCAGCGAGAAGCCGCTCGTGCCGATCCGCCCGCCGACCAGCGAGCACGGATAGGACGCCGGGTCATCGGGGTAGCAGACCCCGTGCTTGCGGAGCTCCTCGTTCAGCTTCAGCATGTTGATCCCCGGCCCGACCGTGACCGTTCGGTCCTCGAGGTCGATCTCGTGGATCTGATTCATCAGCTTGACGTCGACGAGGATCCCGTGCTTGAGCGGTACGGCGCCGTCGGTGAGGCCGGTGGCGCCGGCGCGCGGGACGACCGGGACGCGGTGCTCGTTCGCGAGCCTGACCACATCCGACACCTCGGCGGCCGAGGTCGGCAGCACGACGGCCTGCGGGGCGTAGTCCTCCCACTTGTGGACCGGGAACGGCGACGGCACGCGGGTGCGGTTGAACAGCGCCGACTTGCCGGTCAGGACCCTGTCTGAGCCACAGATCGAGACCAGCTCGGAGACGAGGGTGTCGGGGAGCGCCGCGACCGCCATCTCAGACCTCGATCCCGGCCGACTCGGCGACCAGCTCGATGATGTCCTTGACCTCGATACCGGCTTCCTCACCGGCCGCGCCGAGCGGCCGCTCCGACCACACGCAGGCGCTTACCAACGTGTCGACCTCGAGCTCTGAGGCATTCGCGAGCCGGCGCCGGGAGATCTCGGCCGTGATCTCGGGCTTCTCTATCGGCAGGCCCCCGCCACCGCCCGAGCAGTAGGACCACTGGGTGACGTGGTCGACGTCCTTGAGGGTCAGCCCGGGGATCGCGCGCAGGATCTCGCGCGGGGCCTCGTGGATCCCCTTGCGCTTGTTGAGCCGGCAGGGATCGTGGTAGGTGACGACCCGCTCGATCGGCCGCTCGAGCTTCAGCTTCCCCTCGCGGATCAGCTCGGCGACGAGGTCGATGATCTGGACGACCTCGAAGTCGAAGTCCTCGCCGAAGTAGGCCGGGTAGTCCTCGGTGAAGTGGACGTAGTCGTGAGGCTCGATCGCGATGATCCGCTTCGCCCCGACCTCGCGCCAGTCGGCGACGTTGTGCTCGGCGAATGCACGCGACTGATCGACGTAGCCCATCTCCGCCGCCGGCCCCCCGCAGCACCACTGCTCGCGCATGAGGCCGAACTCGACCCCTGCCCGTTGCAGGATCTGGGCGGTTGCCCGCGGGATCGAGGTGCGGTAGAAGGCGGCCTCGCAGTCGACGAACATGATCGTCTCGCCGCCGATCGGAAGGTCGAGGCCATCGGCCCAGTCGCGGACGTGCTCCTGGCCGTTCGGCTGCTGGCCGTCGGTTCCGAGGACGGGCTCGTTCTTGAGCTCGTCGGTGAGCCGGTTCCAGAGCTTCCAGCCCGGCTGCTCGACCCCCTGCGAGACCGCGAAGGCGCGCATCGCCCGGACGACCTCGACCGTCCGGACCCGGTTGCGGTAGAAGTCGCCGGTGAACAGCGAGTTCGGGCACCGGGTCTCGCAGGCGCCGCACTGGGTGCAGTGGACGTAATCGTCGGCGACGTCGGCGACGTCGAGGTGGCCCTTCTCCATCGCGACGATGCTGGCGTGGAACGCCGTCGGCGAGTGGTTCTCGTTCCGGGTGACCTGCATCACCGGGCAGACCTCGCGGCAGAACTTGTGACCGGAGCTGAAGCAGTGGTAGGCGGAGTTGCGCCATTCGGCGACGAACTCTGCCCGCGCGTCGCCGTCGCCGTTCGCCGCCTGTTGCGGGTCGGTGCTGCGCTCGGTATCCGCCAACGCTCTCTCTCCCTTCGCCGCGGCACTTCTGGCGGCCGCCGCACGGTCTGTCAGCACCGAGGCGCCAACTGTGGAGCCTGCCACCAGCCTGTGGCTTGATTCTTATCAGATCGGCCCGCGCTGAATCCGCAAATCTCCGAGCGGTTACTGCTCCAAATCGGCATCTGCTGTCACCATCCGACCGGTGCCCGAGCAGCTCGGCTACGCGATCCTCTTCGTCTCCGACCTCGACCGATCGATCGCCTTCTATCGCGACCTGATCCGGCTGCCGTTCCGGTTTCGAGCCGACCAGTACGCCGAGTTCTCGACCCGTGGCGCGAAGTTCGCCCTCTTCCCCCGCAGCGCCCTCCCCGAGCTGATCAACAGGGAGGCGCCCGAGGGGCGCGCGCCGTGGCCGCAGGGGGAAGTCGCCTTCGTCTGTGAGGACGTCGACGCCGAGCACGCGCGGCTCGCGGCCGCCGGCGTCGAGGTCCTCGCTCCGCCCACCGACCGGCCCTGGGGGGAGCGGACCCTCCACGTCGCCGATCCCGACGGCAACGTGGTCGAGCTGACGAGACCGAAGCAGGGCAGCTGACGCGCGTCGGCACCCTCGCTGCTCCGGCCGCGGCTCCGTTCGCTGAGCGCGATCGACGGTCGGGGACACTTCTGTACCATCTGTACTGGTACAGATGCGGCGCAGGATTGTCGAGAAGGTGGCGGAGGCCGTCGCCGCCGGAGAGCTCCCGCCGGGTGCCAAGGCCCCCTCGGTGCGCGAGCTCGCCGCCGAGGTCGGCTGTGCGCCCGGAACCGCTGCCCTGGCCTGCGCGGAGCTGCGGCGGGCCGGGGTCATCGCCGGGCCGCCCCGGGCTCGTGCGGTGGTCGCTCCGGACGGTCGCAGCCGGGCCCGGCGGCTGCTCGCCGGGGGCCGGGTGCTCCGCCTCGCCGGGAGCGACGACCCGGCCCTCGACGCGCTGCTCCGGCTCGCCGACGGCGCCGCGGTCGACCGGGTCGAGATCGCGGCGGGGGTTCACGGCAGCCTCCACGGCCTCACCCAGCTCGCCCGCGGCGAGGCCGACGCCGCCGCGATCCACCTCCACCACGCCGCCAGCGACCGCTACAACGACCCGTTCGTCCGCAGCCTGGTCGGCGCCGAGCCGATTCTGATCGTCCACCTGTGGCGGCGTGAGCAGGGCTTCGTCGTCGGCCCCGGCAACCCGCACCGGATCCGCGGCCCGCGGGATCTCGCCGGCCGCGCCGTCGCCTGGCGGGCCCCCGGGTCCGGCTCTCGCCTGCTGCTCGAGCGGCTCGTGCGTGAGGCCGGCGTCGAGGTCGAGCCTCCCGACCCCGGGCGGGTAGCCGGCTCGCACCGCGCCGTCGCCGCAGCGGTGGCGAACGGAGCGGCCGACACCGGGGTGGCGGTCCGCGCCGCGGCCGGCTCGGCCGGGCTCGACTTCGCAGGTGTGACCGTCGAGCCGTTCGAGATCGCCGTGCGCGAACCTGCGATGCCGCTGCTCGAGCCGCTGCTCGAGGGCTTGGCCGAAGGCTCGCTGCGCGACGAGCTCGCCGCGCTCGCGGGCTACGACCTCGCATCTGCCGGTCGGATCCGGCGCCCGAAGTGATCCGCGCTGCGGTGGCGATCGCGGTGCTGACCCTGCTCGCGGGGTGCGGGAGCGACGGGGAGGGGTCCGGCGCCGAGGCGGCCGGAGCCGAGGGAGCGCTGATCCTCGCGACGACGACGAGCACCCGCGACAGCGGGCTGCTCGACGCCATCCTGCCCCGCTTCGAAGCGGCGGGCGACTGCGCCGTCAAGCCGGTCGCCGTCGGCTCGGGGGAGGCGATCGAGATCGCAAGGAGGGGCGACGCGGACGTGCTCCTCGCCCATTCGCCGGCGGAGGAGCGGGCGTTCATGCGAGAGGGTCATGGCGCCGACCGCCGGTTGGTGATGCGAAACGACTTCGTCCTCGTCGGCCCCACCGGAGATCCCGCCGATGTCGCCGCCGCGCCCGACGTCACGGCGGCCCTGCGGCGGATCGTTGCCGCCGGCGCGCCGTTCGCGTCGCGCGGCGACGACTCCGGCACCCACGCCAAGGAGCTCGATCTGTGGCGGCTCGCCGGCCTCGAGCCGGATTGGCCGGACTACCTCGAGACCGGCCAGGGCATGGGCCCGACCCTTCAGATCGCAGCCCAGAAGCGTGCCTACACGCTCACCGATCGGGGGACGTTCCTGGCGACCGAAGGCCTCGACTCGCGGATCGTCCACGAGGGGGATCGTGGCCTCGCGAATCGCTACCACGTGATCGAGGTCCGCGATGCAGCGAACGCTGCCTGCGCCGCTGAGTTCGCCGACTGGATCACGCAGGCCGCCACACAGCGGGCGATCGGCAGCTTCGGCGCCGACCGATTCGAGGAGCCGCTGTTCGTGCCGGCATCCAAGGACGGCCGCGGCTGATGGACCTGATCTGGGACGGGCTGCGGCGCGCGTTCGAGCTCGTGGTCGGACTCGACGCGACGCTGCTCGAGATCCTCGGCCGCTCCGCCACGGTCTCGCTGACGGCGACCGCGATCGCGATGGCGATCGGCATCCCCGCCGGCACCGCGCTCGGCCTGCTGCGGTTCCCGGGCCGGCGCCTCGTCGCGGTCGTCGTCTACACCGGGATGGCCGTCCCCACCGTCGCCGTCGGCCTCGTCGTGGCGCTGTTGCTGTGGCGCAGCGGGCCGCTCGGCGATCTCGAGCTGATCTACACGCCGGGCGGGATGGTCATCGCCCAGGTCCTGATCGCGCTGCCGCTGATCACCGGGATCACGATGGCGGCGATGCAGGCGCTGCCGGCCGAGCTCGCCGATCAGCTTCGCGCGCTCGGCGCGAACCGCCGCCAGCTCGTGATCCAGCTCTGGCTCGAGGCCCGTCTGCCGCTGCTCGCCGCGGTGATGGCGGGGTTCGGCCACGCGATCTCGGAGGTCGGTGCGGCGACGATCGTCGGCGGGAACATCCACGGCCAGACCCAGGTGCTGACGACCGCGATCGTCGAGGACGTCGGCCGGGGACGGTTCGGGCCGGCAATCGCCTACGCCGTCGTCCTCGTCGCCCTCGCGTTCGCGATCAATGCTGTGCTGACGTCGGTGCAGCAGCGGAGCGCGGCGTGGACGCAGGCGTGACCGTGCGCGCCCTCCGCGCTCGGCGGGGCGGGCGGGACGTGCTGCGAATCGACCGCCTCGACGTCGCCGCCGGTGAGCGCCTCGGGGTGCTCGGACCGAACGGAGCCGGAAAGACGACCCTGCTGCGGCTGATCGCGGGCCTCGATCAGCCACACGCCGGCGAGGTCCGCGTCGGCGGGGTGGAGAGCCGCGACCGTGGGGTCGAGCGACGCCGGCGGGTCGGGTACGTGGCCGAGCGCCCGGCGCTGATGACGATGAGCATCCGCGCCAACGTCGAGCTGCCCCTGCGCTATCGAGGAGCTGATCGCCGCACCCGGCGGTCCGCGGCCGAGCGCGCCCTCGAGCGACTCGGCATCGCCCACCTCGCCGAGCGGCCGGCGCACGCGGTCTCACGGGGCGAGGCGCAGCGGACGAGCCTCGCCCGGGCCCTGGTCTGCGAGCCGCCGTTGCTCCTCCTCGACGAGCCCGCCGCCGCGCTCGACGCCGACGCGCGCAAGGCGTTCCTCGCCGATCTCGATGCCGCCCTCGCGGGGCGGACCACCACCGTGGTCCACGTCTCCCACCGGCCCGCTGACCTGCTCGGCTTCGCCGACCGGATCGCGGTCCTCGCCGGTGGAGCGCTGCGTCAGGTCAGCCCCCCGGACGAGCTGACGCGGCGTCCCGCCGATGCGCTCGTGGCTCGCCTGGTCGGGTTCGAGAACGTCGTCCCGATCGCGATCGGCGACCGCGGCGCGATCGAGCTGGCCGGACGCGCCACCGGCACCTCGGCGCGAGACCTCGGGTCACCGGGCCACGGGTCCGGCGGCGGAGCGCGGCTTGCGGCGTGGGCGGCGGGGATCGAGCTCCTCCCACCCGGCGCCAGGCCGCTCGAGGCGACGGTTACGGGCGTCTCTCCCGGCCCGGGTCGCTGGGACGTCGTCCTCGACGCCGGCGCGACGATTCGAGCCCACCATCCGCTCGCCGCCGGGCCCCCGGCGCCCGGGGAGCGAGTGGCGCTCGGGCTGCGGCCCGGGCTGGCGACGATCGTCCCGCCCGGACCCGAGGAGGATTCCCCGGGTCCCGCGTGAGCCCGCGCTCGAATCCGGCTCGTCAGCGGACGCGGAGGCCGGTCTCCTCGGTCGAGTAGCCCCCCAGCTCCTCGATCGCGGCCTTGAGCTCCGGCGAGGCGAGGAGCTCCCACAGCGGCGCGAGCAGGGGATTCTCGAGCGTCGAGGCCTCGAGCACGAGGTCGTAGGGCTCGCGGGCCACCGGCACGAAGTCGAGGCCGAAGGCCCGCGCGGCGGCGAGCACGCCGAGCCCGCAGTCGGCCCGGCCGGCGGCGACCGCCGCCGCGACGGCGAGGTGGGTGTGCTCCTCGCGCTCGTAGCCATCGACCTCGGACGGGTCGATCCCCCGGCGGCCCAGCTCGTGGTCGAGGAGGACGCGGGTGCCGGCGCCGCGCTGGCGATTGACGTAGCGCACGCCCGGCCCGCGGAGGTCGTCGATCCCCCCGATCCCGAGCGGGTTCTGAGCGGCGACGATCAAGCCCTGGTCGCGGTGGACGAGCCGCACCACGGCGACGTCGCGCCCGCCGAGGAGCCTGTCGACCCAGGGCAGGGTGTAGGCACCCGACTCGGGGTCCAGCAGGTGGGAGCCAGCGAGGTGGCAGAGCCCGTCGCGAAGCGCCGCCAGGCCCCCCAGCGAGCCGACGTTCGAAGGGGCGAGCGTGAGCTGGGGATCGGAGCGCCGCAGCCACGAGGCGGCGAGGTCGAGGACGAGGTCGTGCGAGCCGGTGGCGACGATCGTGCGCTCGACGTCGGCCAGCGGGCGCAGCAGCCTGACCTCGACCTCCTCGCCGGCGTGGTGACCCTCCCGCGAGGCGGGGACGACGAGCAGGGCGTCGGCGCGGACCAGCGAGGTCAGCATGCCCGCGCCGCGGGGAAGCGGCGTCGCGACCAGACCCTCGCCGACCCGACCGAGGCGCACCCGGACCCAGTCGTCCATGCCCATCGCCGAGGCGAGCTTGCGGGCGAGGCGAGCCCGGGCACGGGGCGGGTCGGCGGGCGCCGTTCCCTCGAGCGAGGCGAGCAGCGGGGCGGCGAAGATCTCGAACGTCAGCGCCGCCGAGACCGGGTAACCCGGGCATCCCAGCACCGGCGTCGAGTCGACGGCGCCGAGGATCACCGGATGGCCGGGCTTGACCGCGACGCCGTGCACGGCAAGGGTGCCGAGTCGCTCGACGACGGCGGCGGTGTGGTCCTTCCGGCCGCGGCTCGAGCCGGCGACCACGATCACGAGGTCGGCCGCTGCGGCCGCGGTCCGCACCGCGGCCGCGATCCGATCGGGATCGTCGGGCTCGATCGGCGCCCGAACCGCCTCGCAGCCCGCGGCCTCCGCCTGCCCTGCGAGCATCAGCGAGTTGGTGTCGAGGAGGTGCCCGGGATCGGGATCGGCTCCGATCGGGCGGATCTCGTCTCCAGTCGGGATCACCGCCACCCGCGGGCGCCGGCGGACCGCGAGCTCGGTCGACCCGGCCGCCGCCCCCGCGGCGACATCCGCGGGACGCAGCCGGTGGCCCTCTGGCAGCAGCAGCTCCCCGGCGCTCACGTCCTCGCCGATCTTGCGCACGTGCTGGTAGGCGGGCACGGCGGCCCGGATCTCGGCTGCGTCGTCGACCGGATCGACGTCCTCGCGCATCACGACGCCGTCGCGGCCGGCGGGGAGAGGCGATCCGGTGTCGACCTCGTCGAAGCGGTCCGGCTCCAGGCGGACGGGGGTGCTCTCGCTCGCCCCGACCGTGTCGGCGACCGAGACCGCGATCCCGTCCATCGCCGCAGCATCGAACGGGGGCGAGGAGCGCCGGGCCCAGACCGCCTCGGCGGTGACCCGACCGACCGCGTCGGCGACCGGCACTCGAATCGCCTCGACGCGATCGGGGCAGCCGGCCTCGGCGCATGCTCGATGCCAGGCCGCGAGCGCCTCGGCGGCGGGGAGATCGTGGACGAACGGGGTCTTCGGCACTAGCGGTAGAGGGTCACGTCGACCTCGGTCCCGGCGGCGAGGCCGGTCGCCTCGCTCGGAACGAGCAGGTACCCGTCCGCGGCGGTGAGCATCGTGAGCAGCGCCGAGGCCCCGAACAGCGGCGTCGCCACCCCGTCGCCGAGCGTCGCCTGGACGACGTCGAGGCGCCCGGCGACAGAGGCGACGTCGCGCTCGAGCCGGGCCCGCACCACGGGCTCGGGGGGCGGCCTCGTGCAGCCGCCGACCAGGCGGACGAGGGGCATTCCCACGAGCCGGAAGACAACCATCGCCGAGCGCGGGTTACCGGGCAGGCCGACGACCGGGACACCGTCGCATTCGGCGAGCAGCGTCGGCTTTCCGGGGCGCAGGGCGAGCCCGTGGCACCAGACGCCGGGCTCGCCGGCCTCCGCGACAGCCGCCGCGGTCTCGTCGCGGGCCCCGACCGAGGAGCCGGCCGAGATCACGACGAGGTCGGCCTCGGCGAGCGCGGCAGCGAGCCGCGCCGCGAGCGCATCGCGATCGTCGGGGACGATTCCCGCCGGGTGCGGCTCCCCGCCCGCCTCGCGCACCAGAGCGGCAAGCGCGAGGCTGCTGGCATCGCGGACCTGGCCGAGATCGAGCCGTTCGACCGCGGGCTCCACGACTTCGTCGCCGGTGGCGATGATCGACACCCGCGGGCGTCCGTGGACGGTGATCTCGCTCACCCCGGCCGCGGCGAGCAGGCCGAGGTCCTGGGGCCGCAGCGGCCTCCCGGCCGCCGCCAGCTCGGTCCCCGCCGCGGCATCCTCGTCGGCCCTGACCATGCCCGCGCCCGCGGCCGCCGGGCGCATCACCTCGACCAGCTCGCCGGTGGTGCGCTGGGTGTGCTCGACCATCACCACCGCGTCCGCGCCGGGGGGAAGGGGCGCGCCGGTGGGGATCGGCGCAGCGGTGCCGGGCGCCACCTCGACCTCGGGCGGACGTCCCATCTGCACGCTGTCGCGGAGCTCGAGGTAGGAGGGCAGTCCCTCCGAAGCCCCCTGGGTGTCAGCGGCCCGGACCGCGTAGCCGTCGACCGTGGCCCGCGCGAACCCGGGGAGGTCGTGCGCGCTCGAGACCGGGGCGACCGGGACTCGACCCGCGGCGTCGGCGAGGGGGACGGCCTCGGCCGGACTGCGGCGCTCGGGCCGGAAGCCCTCGAGCGCCTCGGCGACGGTGCGGAGGACGAAGAACTCGCGTCCGGTGTCCCGGGCCATCCGGGCTCAGGCCGGTGCCCGGCCGCGCTCGAGCTCGACGACGCTTCGCACCGGCCCGAGGGCGACCTGCCCGAGCCCGCAGATCGAGGTCATCCGGAGCGTCTCCTCGAGCTCGAAGATCCGCTCGTCCACCGCCTCGGTGCCCTCGCCGCGAGCGAGCAGCTCGGTGAGGATCTCGTGCGCCTTGTGCGAGCCCACCCGGCAGGGGACGCACTTACCGCACGACTCGTCGCGGAAGAAGCGCAGCACGTTCGTCGCCGCGGCGAGCAGGTCGGTGCCCGCGGCGATGACGACGAGCGCACCGGAACCGAGCATCGAGCCCGCCTTTGGGAGCGAGTCGAAGTCGAGCGGGACGTCGAGGTCGTCCGGGCTGAGGAAGTTGGACGATGCGCCGCCCGGCTGGAATGCGGCGAGCTCGGCACCGTCCTTCACCCCGCCCGCGAGCTCGATCAGCTCGCGGGCCGTGGTGCCGAGCGGCACGCAGTAGACGCCGGGCCGCTCGACGTGGCCGGAGACCGCGAACAGCTTCAGGCCGGTGGCGCCGTTCGCCCCCTGCTCCCGCCACCACTCGGCGCCGCGCTCAAGGATCACCGGGACGTGGGCGAAGGTCTCGACCGAGTTGATCAGCGTCGGCTTTCCCCAGAGGCCGTGGTTGCCGGGGAACGGGGGCTTGTTGCGGGGCTCGCCCCGGTGGCCCTCGAGGCACTCGAGCAACGCCGACTCCTCGCCGAGGATGTAGCCCCCGGGCGAGGTGAAGATCTCGAGATCCAAGCGGCGGCCCGAGCCGAGCACATCGGAGCCGAGCAGGCCCGCCTCCCGCACGGCGTCGAGCTCGGACTCGAGCACGCGCTCCTCGGGACCGTACTCGTGACGGATGAAGACCCAGCCCTGCTCGGCGCCGGTCACGAGCATCCCGAGCAGCAGCCCCTCGAGCACGAGGTGAGGCTGCTCGGCCAGGCACTGGCGGTCCTTGAACGTCCCCGGCTCCGATTCGTCGGCGTTGCAGATCGCGTACTTCGGCTGCGTCTGCTCGCCGGCGACGATCTCCCACTTCTTGCCGGTCGGAAAGCCGGCGCCTCCCATCCCGCGCAGGCGGGAGTCGGTGAGCTCGGCGATGATCCGCTCGGCGGGGAGCTCGCCCGCCAGCGCCCGCCGAAGCACCCGGTAGCGCTCCTCGCCGGGCGCGTAGGGATCGTTCGGCCGCGGCTCGGTTCCGCGCTTGGCGGGAGCCCGCTCGGGGCTTCCGGCACGCGCGGTCTCGACCAGCTCTTCGACCCCACTCGCGGCGGGCTCGTCGCCGACGCTCACCGCCGGCACGGCGTCACAGCGCCCCAGGCACGAGACCTCCCGCACCTCGACCTCGGGATCGTCCGCGTAGCGGTCGCGGATCACCCTGATCCGCTCCTCGCCGCCGTTCAGCCAGCACGCGAGGTCGTGGCAGCAGGCGACCTCGACCTTGGGTGGCGCCTCGGTCCGGAAATGCGGATAGAACGAGACCAGCCCCTGGATCTCGTAGAGGGGCCGCCGGGTCTCGCGCGAGAGGCGTACGAGCTCCTCGCGGGGCAGCCAGCCGTGCTGGCGCTGGATCGCCTTCAGCGGCCCGATCAGGCTCGGCCCCGGGAACTTCCCGGCCCTGCCCTCGGCCCCCGGCACGCGTCGGGCGGCCGCCGCGCCGCGCCCGTCGACCGCTTCCTTCAGCCCGCCCCGCTCGTCGCCGCCGCCAGCCGGCCGACCAGCTCGATCCGCTCCGGGGCCGCCGTCCATCAACCGGCCTCCGTGCCGACCGGAAACCGGGCGGGCTCGATCCGCACCGCGCAGAACTTGTACTCGGGGATCTTCCCGTACGGGTCGATCTCGTCGATCGTCAGCAGGTTCGCCGCCGCCTCGCGGAAGTGGAACGGGATGAAGCAGTTGCCCCGCGTCTCGCGGTGGGAGATGCGGGCGGCGAGCTCGATCGAACCCCGGCGCGAGCTCACCCGCGCGAACTCGCCATCGCCGATCCCGAGCTCGGCGGCGTCGTCGGGGTGGATCCAGACGGCAGCGGCGGGCTCGATCGCGTCGAGCGCGTAGGAGCGCCGCGTCATCGTCCCCGTGTGCCAGTGCTGGAGCAGCCGCCCGGTGTTGAGCACGAACGGGTACTCGTCGTCGGGCAGCTCCTTCGCCGGCATCCACTCGGGCGGCCGAAGGTGCGCCTTGCCATCGTCGGTAGGGAACGCCTCGGTGAACATCACAACGGTCCCGTCGGAGTGCTCGGGGTCGTCGTTCGGATAGAGCTTCCCGGTCGCGCCGAGGTTGTCGTAGGAGAGGCCGTGGTAGCTCGGCATCAGCGCCTCGAGCTCCTCGAACACCTCGCGCGGCGAGGCGTAGTCCATCGGCAGGCCGATCCGGTTCGCGAGGTCCTGGATGATCTCCCAGTCGGGCCGAGCCTCGCCGGGTGGGTCGAGCACCTTGCGGCCGAGCTGAACCCGCCGGTCGGTGTTCGTGTAGGTCCCCTCCTTCTCCATGTAGGACGCGGCGGGGAGGACCACGTCGGCGAACTCGGCCGTCTCGGTGAGGAAGATGTCCTCGACGACGAGGAACTCGAGCGCCGCGAGCGCCTTTCGGACCTTGTTCACGTTCGGGTCGGAGAGGAACGGGTTCTCGCCGACCATGTACATCCCCCGGACTCCTCCGTGCAGGGCCGAGGCGACGATCTCGGTCACCGTGAGTCCGGGCTCGGGGTCGAGCTCGCGATCCCACGCCCGCTCGAACTTCGCCCGCAGCTCCGGGTTGTCCACCTTCTGGTAGTCCGGGAACACCATCGGGATCAGCCCCGCGTCGGAGGCGCCCTGGACGTTGTTCTGACCCCGCAGCGGGTGCAGGCCCGTTCCCGGCCGGCCGACGTTGCCGGTGATCGAGCACATCGCGATCAGGCAGCGGCTGTTGTCGGTGCCCGTGGTGTGCTGGGAGATCCCCATCCCCCAGAAGATGATCCCGGCCCCGGCCTCGCCCCAGAGGCGGCCGATCTCCCGGATCACGTCTGGGCCGACGCCGCAGATCTGGCCGGCGCGCTCCGGTGGATAGTCGCGCACCACCTTCGCGAGCTTGGCGTAGTTGGTGACCCGGTCGGCGATGAACTCGCGGTCGACCAGGTCCCTGCGGATCACCTCGTGCATGACGCCGTTGTAGAAGGCGACGTCGGTCCCGGGCTTGATCCGGCAGAAGATGTCAGCGTGGTCGGCGATCCCGACCCGCCGGGTATCGACGACGATCAGCTTCGTGCCCCGCCGCCGGGCCTGCTTGAAGAACGAGGCGGCGACGGGGTGGTTGGAGGTCGTGTTGGTGCCGGCGAGGATCGCGACGTCGGCGTTGACGATGTCTCCGTAGGTCGTCGTCACCGCGCCCGAGCCGACGCCCTCGAGCAGCGCGGCGACGCTCGAAGCGTGGCACAGCCGGGTGCAGTGATCGACGTTGTTGGTCCCGAAGCCGGCCCGGATCAGCTTCTGGAACAGATACGCCTCCTCGTTCGAGCACTTGGCCGAGCCGAAGCCGGCGATCGCCCCCGGCCCGTGCTCGGAGTGGATTCCCTTGAGGCGGGTGGCGGCGAGGTCGAGCGCCTCCTCCCAGCTCGCCTCGCGGAAGTGCGGCATGACCTCGTCGTAGTCGACGACGCCGCCCGGCTTGCGCCGGCCGCGACCGTCGCCGCGCACGTCAGAGGACAGCGCCCCCTTCGGATAGGAGCCCTCGCGGCGGATCAGCGGCACCGTCAGCCGCTGCGGGTTCGAGGCGTAGTCGAAGCCGTAGCGGCCCTTGACGCAGAGCCGGCGCCGGCTGCCGGGCTGCTCGCGGCCCTCGGCGAAGGCGATCGCGTTGCGGTCGCGGTCGACGTGGTAGGTGAGCGCGCAGCCGACGCCGCAGTACGGGCAGACGGTGTCGACCTGGTCGAGCTCCGAGCGGGGCCGGATCGGCACCTCGCGGATCGGCTTGTTGACGAGCGCGCCGGTCGGGCAGGCGGCGACGCACTCGCCGCAGGTCACGCACGAGGACTCGCCCATCGGGTCCTCGAGGTCGAACGAGATCCGGGCCGCGTGGCCCTTGCGGGAGCGGCCGATGACGTCGTTGGCCTGGATGTCGTCACAGGCCCGCACGCAGCGGTCGCAGAGGATGCAGGCGTCGTGATTGACGGCGATCACCGGATGCGAGTCGTCCTCGCCCCGGCCCGAGCCGAGCGGGATGCCGTCGCCCCGCGAGACCCCGTAGCCGTCGGCCATCGCCAGCAGCTCGTTGTCGGCGGTCGTCGTCTGCTTCGGGTCGCGCTCAGGCGGCGGCTGATCGGCGAGCAGGAGCTTCACGAGCGTCGCCCGCTGGCGTTCGAGCTCGGGGGTCGAGGTCCGGACCTCCATCCCCTCCTCGCAAGCCCGGACGCAGGACGCGGCGTGGACGCGCGCTCCGACATCGACGACGCACGTCCGGCAGACGCCGACCGGGTCATAGCGCTCGTCGTGGCAGAGGGCGGGGACTTCGATTCCCGCCTGCCGGGCCGCCTCCCAGATCGTCGTGCCGCGCGGGACGCGGAGCTCGCGCCCGTCGATCGTCAGGGTGACCGTCTCGGTCTGCGCTGCTACCGGTGCGGTCGTCGCCACGAAGCCTCCTCCACTTTGATCCGGGCCCAGGTAACCAAGGTTAATGAACGAATTGGCGCAGGTCGAGGTCGGCGTCGAGATCAAGCTCCGCGAGGACCTCGCGCCGCGGCCGTCCTTCCGGGTCAAGGCCCCGAGTTTCGTAGTAGGTGTCGATCATCGATCGCAGGCGAGCCGGCGTCAGCTCCGCCTCCCGTCCCGACCCCATCTCCAGGGGCTCGGAGAGAAAGCGCTCGGGCAGCCAGTCATCGGCCGGCGTCCACCCCTCGCGGAGGTTGTACAGCCGCTTGCCGACGACGATTCTTCGCGCGGTGCTGCGCAGCTCCTCGCCGCTCACCGGCCACCCGGTGACCGGTCGCAGCAGCCCCGCCCAGTCTTCGAAGGGCTCCTCGAACACGCCGCGTAGGAACTTGCAGAGGATCAGCGAGTCCATCACCGCTGCCCGGTCCTCGCTCTCGACCGCCGCGGCGACGTGGGTGGGCCCGCCCGCGAGGCGATCGTGGGCGCCGGAGAGGTCAGCCTCGTAGGCGCCGGACCGGTTATGGTCGGCGCCCCGGGCGTTGACCGCGAGACCAAGTGCCATCGCGTGGAGGGTGCGGGGCTCATACCCGGGCAGCTCGAGTCCCTTGACGTGCGGCGCGAACGCCTCGGAGCCGCCGCCCACCCGCTCGGCCGCCCGTCGCGACCCCTCCGAAAGCAGCGCCCCGAGCCCGCTGCGGGCGCCGATCTCCTCGATCGCGCGCAGCAGGGCGGCGGGATCGCCGAACCGCAGCCATGGCGCATCGATCAGGCCACGCTCGGCACACTCCATCGCCCAGGCGATCGTTCCGCCGGCGGAGATCGTGTCGAGACCGAGCTCGTCACAGCGAGCGCTCGCGGCCAGCACCGCATCGGGGTCCGAGACCTCGCACAGCGGGCCGAGCGCGAACGCGTTCTCGTACTCGACCCGCGCGCTGCCGCCGTTCGCCCCGCCGCTCCCCTTCGTCCGGTAGATGTGCTCGCAGCCGATCGTGCACGAAGCGCAGCTTTGGCGGGCGACCTGGCGCATCTCGGCGAGCTCCTCGGCGGCGAGGCGCGGTGCCTCGGTGAACGAGGAGGCGCTGAAGTTGCGGGTCGGCAGCGTTGCGATCTCGTTGAAGGCGAGCAGGTTGGCCAGCGTGCCGAGCTCGCGGTACTTGGCGGTGGCGGGACCGAAGGATCGCGAGCGCAGCTCGCGCGCGGCGGCGACCACCGCCTCGGGGTCGGCGGGCGGGACCTTCGTCGCCGGCGCCACCGCGACCGCCTTCAGGCGCTTCGCCCCGAGCACCGCGCCGAGGCCGCCGCGTCCGGCGTGGCGACCGTCGTGCGAGACCGTCGCGTAGCGCACCAGCCGCTCGCCGGCAGGGCCGATCGCTGCCACGCGGTAGCGCTTGCCGAGTCGGGTGCGCAACCGAGCCTCCGCCTCCGCCGCCGGCAGGCCCCAGAGGTCGTCGGCGGCCTCAACCCGGATCCCGGAGCCGTCGACGACGAGCGCCGCCGGCGTCGGGCTGGCGCCGCGGATGACGATCGCGTCGTGGCCGGTCAGCTTGCCTGCGATCGCGAAGTGACTCGATGCCAGCGCGTCGTTGAGCAATCCGGTGAGCGGCGACTTCGCAACGACGGCGAACTTCGCGCTCGTCGTCAGCGGGGTGCCGACCAGCGGCGAGAAGCAGAAGGCGAGCGGCGCATCGGGGCTGAGTGGGTCGACGCCGGGCGGTGCGAGCCGGTGCATGAGCCAGGTTCCGAGCCCGACGCCGCCGATCCAGCGCCGGAGGATCGCGGGCGCCAGATCCAAGGTCCACGCCTCGCGATCGCCGAGCTCGACGACCAGCGCGCGTCCGAAGCTGCCGCCCGGCGTCGAGCTCAAGTCGGACCCCGGCGCGCGGGGGACATCGTCGACAGCGGCGGTGGGCGGCGCGGACCGCATCTCGCTAGCCGCCTCCGTCGGCGGTGAGGAAGGAGACCGTGTCCCCGGCCGCCAGGGGAGCCTCGGGGTCGCGGCTGATCTGGTCGCCGTTCAGCGCCGCGACGACATGGTCGGAGAGCTCGATGCCGGCGGCAGCCGCGGCGGCGCCGAGGGTCGCCGCGCGCACCGCGAGCGGATCGGATCCGTTGGCGCGTCGCAGGATCCCGAAGCGCCGGACCTCGACCGGAGCCGGCGGGCGGGCGCGGGCAGCCTCGTAGTCGGCCGGCTCGTTGAGGTTGACCACAGAGAGAAGCTCGGGGTCGGCGGCGGCCAGCCGCGAGTCGGCAAGCAGCTCGTCCTCGCCCAACAGCCGGACTCGGCAGCGCTCGAACAGGAACGCAGGCCGCCAGCGCTCCTCGGCGATCAGCTCCCGCAGCGGTGCGAGCAGCGTAGTCCGGTAGGCCGCCGCGAGCGGCTGTCGGTAGCCCCCCACCTCCGGCAGCGCGACATCGACGTCGGGGCCGACCGCGGCGAGCACCCGGCGGACGAAGGCCGGGTGGACGAACGGCACGTCGGTGGAGGAGACGTACGCGAGCTCCGCCCGCTCGGCGAGGGCCTCGATCCCGGTGGCGAGTCCCTGCAACGGTCCCCTGCCCTCAACCTCGTCCTCGACCACCTCCGCGGCGGCAGGGAGCGAGGGCAGGGCCTGTCCCGGGGCACGGACGACGACGACCGGTCCGTCGACCGCCCGGGCGACGATGCCCGTCACTCGCCGCGCGAGTGTCGATCCATGCCACTCGAGGGTCGCCTTCGGCCGCCCCATTCGGGTCGACCGACCCCCGACGAGCACGATGCCGGCCCGCGACGCGCTCACGATTGGAGGGCCTCAGACCCAAGGGAAATCATCATCAAAAAGAAGGGGATCGTGAGCCCTCCAAGTCTACTCCGGGGCGCGTGCTTTGAAGCCGAGTGCCTGAACGCCGCTTGCGGGGTATACCAATTGGTCTACACGGGCCCGATGTCGGCGCGCGCCGGAGACGGGGCCTGATGGCGGCCTCGAAGAAGGTCGGCTTGGCCGTCATCGGCGTGGTCGTGGCGATTCTCTTGATCGCGGCGATCCGCGTCATCCCGCTGATCTTGGCGATCGTCCTCATCGTGGCGATAGGGAGCCTGGCGGTCGCAACGATTCGCCGCCGCAGATCGAGCCGCCGCTAGTCGAGCACACCCAGTTGGGCGGCCTTCGAGGCCGCCTCAGTCCGGGTGCGGCACCGCAGCTTGGCGAGGATGTTGCGGACGTGCATGTCGACCGTCCGCGTGCTGAGCACGAGCTCGGCGGCGATCTGGCGGTTCGTCTGGCCGGCGGCAACGAGGCGGATCACCTCGACCTCGCGGCGCGAGAGGCCGCCGTTGTCGTGCTCGGCGGCAGCTCGGCGCCCGAGCTGCTTCTCGACCGACTCCCCGAGCTTCGTCACTTCGGCGGCCGCCTCGAGCGCCAGCGGGCGCGCACCGAGCCGGCGCGCGGACCGGTGCGCCTGGCGCAGGTGCTCGAGCGCCCGCTCGCGCTCGCCCGCGAGCGCGCAAGCGACCCCGGCCCGGAGCTGGATCTGGGCGCGCTCGAACGGGATCTCGAGGTGAGCGTGAAGCTCGACCGCGCGCTCGAGCTGCTCGGCGGCGGCGTCCGCGTCGCCCTCGGCCAGCGCGGTCTCGGCGAGGGCGTGCGCGAGCGCGGCGAGGGCGTCGCTGTGCCCGCTGGCGCTGGCGATCGCCGACAGCGCCTCGGCGCAGGCACGAGCGTCGGCGAGCGCCCGGCGGCGGGCGTGGAAGGACGCCGCCCAGCGCAGCCCCCAGACCGCATAGTGGTGGTCCTCGCTGCGCTCCCAGACCTCGAGCAGGAACGCGCACTGGCCCCGGGCGGCGTCGACAGCACCCTCCTGTTCCTCGAGCAGCGCGAGCGCGGCGGCGCTGTCGAGCTGCATCGAGATCTGCCCGATCCGGGTCGCAGCCCTGAAGCAGCGAAGCAACAGCGGCCGGGCCCTGCGGGCCTCGCCGCGGAAGGCGTGGATCGAGCCGCGGACCCCATCGGCGACGAACGTCTCGTGGGCCGGCGACCCCGCCGGGCGCAGCTCGTCCGCAAGCTCGTCCGCCCGCTTCCATTCGCCGAGCTCGCGCAGGACGTAGACGACGCAGCTCACGCACGAGTGCTCGAGCCGCTCGTCCCCGCCCCCCTCGCAGAGGCCGAGCGCCGTGGTCAGCGCCTCCTGCGCGCCGCCGTAGTCGGCGGCGACTTGGAGCGCCGTGCCGAGACGCTGGTAGGCCTCGGCCGCGACCAGCGTCAGGTCGTGCTCGAGCGCGAGCGAGAGGCCGGCTCGAACCGCCTCGATCCCGCGATCGATCTCTCCTCGCCGAGCCCGGGCATCGCCCTCGAGCGCCAGGGCGCGGCCCCGGAGGTCGACGCGCTCGGCCCGCAGCGCCTCCTCCCCGGCCGCGCACGCGAGCTCGATCGCCTCCGTGTGCGAGCCCCCCTCGGTGAGGTGAGAGGCGGCGATCAACCGCTCGGCGGCGGCGCCGCCGGCGAACCCGCTGTCCGCGAACGCGTCAGCCGCGACCCGCCGCGTCTGAAGCGCCCGCTGGCGGTCGCCCTGGAGCTCGTAGATTCCGGCCAGGCGCCGCCCGGCTTCGCCGAGCGCCTTCCCCGCTCCGCGCGATCGGTGCGCCGCGACCACCTCGCGCTGGGCGCGCGCCGCCTCGGCGAACTCGCCCGCGAGCTCAGCCCAGCGGCCGTAACGCTCGAGGAACGCGATCCGCTCGTCGACCCGCTCGCCGTCGGGCCACAGCTCGAGTGCCTGGCGGCCGAGCCGGGCGGCGTCACGATACGCATGGACCGCCGCGAGCCCGCCGACGGCGTCGATCAGCGCCCCGCGCGCGCGCTCGTCCTCCCGCGCGGCGAGCCAGTGCGACGCGACTTCGGACTCGAAGCCGCCGCGCCCCGCGAGCCCCTCGGCGAGCTCCCGGTGGAGGGCACGCCGCCGCAGCCACGGGACGTCCTCGTAGATCGCCTCACGGGCGAGCGGATGGCGGAACGCCGCCCGCCCGGCCCCCGCCTCGGCGATCAGGCCGGACTCGAGCAACTCGGCGAGCCCGGCCTCCTCGGCGATGCCGGCGACGGCGTCGAGCTCGAACGACGGTCCGGCGATCGCCGCGACCTCCGCCGCGGCGCGGGCGGCATCGCCGAGGTCGCCGAGCTGGAGGAGTACCGCATCGCGAACCGTCTCCGGCAGCGGGACCTGGGCGTCGAGGTTCAGCTCGACGCCGTCGGGCCCGGGCTCGAGCCGGCCCTCGGCGCGCAGCGCCGCCGCGAGCTCCTCGATGAAGAACGGCACTCCCTGGGTGCGCTCGTGAAGGATCGCCGCGAGGCCCGGCGCCGGCCGCCCGCCGAGCAGCTGCCCGGCGAGCTCTGCGGTGTCCTCTGGATCCAGCGGGTCGACCGTGAGCTCGCGCAGCAGGCGCGCGCGACGGAGGTCGCTGCGAAGGCGCCGTACCGGGTGACCGCGGGGGCACTCATCGGATCGGTAGGCGGCGACGAGCAGCAGCGGCAGCTCGGTGAGCGAACCGGCGACGGACGCCAGCAGTTCGAGCGTCGTGCCGTCGGACCACTGGAGGTCGTCGAGCAGGATCGACGCAGGACGGTCGCCGGCAATCGTCGCCAGCGCGCATCGGATCGCCTCGAACAACGTCGCGCGATCGCTGCTCGCCGGCGCCTCGCCGAGCTCGGGGAGGAGCAGCGCGAGGTGCGCTCGAAGCGGCCCGCAGGCCTCGAACGCGGCGGGATCCGAGCGTGACGCCGCGCGCAGCACGGTGACGATCGGCCCGTAGGGAGGCGCCGCCGGGGTTGCGCTGCCGCGAAGGAAGCGCGCGTCAGCGCCCCGGAGGGCCTCCTCGGCGAGCCGGGTCTTGCCGACCCCCGCCTCGCCCGCCAGCAGGACCAGCCCGCCGCTGCCCTCCGTGGCCGCGGTGACCGCCGCTCCGAGCCACTCGCGCTCGCGTTGCCGCCCGACCAGTGGCACGGCGTCCACCATGGAGCGAGTCTAGAGCCGCCGCCCCCGATTACCGAGTCGTGGGCAGGCGCAGGCGAGCTCCCGCGAACGACCCGCGGGACCGAAGGACGAACGGCTCCCCAGGCGTGCTCTCCCGGCGCGCCTCGGCGAAGGGCTGCGACGCCGGGGACCGGGTGCCGGAGGTCGCCCCCCGGTGCGGGCGCGGCGGGAACGAGGCCTCGCGAAGCTGGCGAGCCCGGACGCCGAGGAGCTCGACGACGAACGCCGTCCGCCGCCAGGGATCGGCGACAGAGCGCCCGTCCTCGAGGCTCAGCGCGGCCACCGCCTCGCCACCCACCTCGGCCAGCAAGCTGGGAGACCGGAGCGGCGGCGCGGCGTCGAGCTCGGCGAGCCGGCGCAACCGCGGCCGGTCCGCGTCGGCGGCGATCCGGATCGAGAGCGAGTCGAGCGACGCCATCAGATCGGCAGTTCGCGCCGGCCGCGGCCGTCGACGGTCGCAGCGACCTCGGTCACGCTGTCGATCGGGAACCCCCCGATCCGGGCATGGTCGCGAACGTCGTCGGGGCCCTCGGCGCCGTGGACGCAGTAGAACTTGTCGCCCGCGACGTAGCTGTAGAGCCACGCGTACGGCTTGCCGAGGGCGGCCATCGCCTGGTTGGACTGCTCGGCGATCCCGCGCAGCTGCTGCTCGGAGAGCTCGCTCGCGCCCGGGATCGTCCGCTCGATGACGAAGGTCCTCATGTCGTGCTCCTTTCGGGAGGCGTTGATCATGAGAGGACCGTAAGCGCGCTCTCGAGCCCCGACATCCGCTGAACTGCCGTAATTCACGCGCAGGTTGCCGTATTTCGCCGCGGGTGCGGCTCGAGCCCCGGCGCCGGATCAACCGGCGCCGGGCTCGCAGGCCATCGGGGCGGCCGGATTTGAACCGGCGACCTCACCGACCCGAACGGTGCGCGCTACCAGGCTGCGCCACGCCCCGGAGACCTCCAGTATGGCGAATGCGCGGCGCGGTCCGCGGCGCGCGGCGTGATACTTCTCGCGTGCACGGCGACGACGGATCGGCCCCGATCTCGGTCGCCGGCCGCCCGCCGCTCACCGGCGTCGCGCTGACGCTCGCCGGGATCGCGCTGCTGGCCGCGGTCGTGGTCGCGGTCGAGCCGCTACGCACGGGCATCGGCGACGCGGTCAGCGGCGATACCGAATCGCTGCGCGAGGACCTCCGCGCCCTCGGCGCCCCGGGCGTGCTCGCAGTCCTCGGCCTCGCGCTCGCGCACTCGGTGGTCTGGTATCCGGCCGAGATCCTCGATGCCGCGGCCGGGTTCGTCTACGGGTTCTGGCTCGGCCTGCCGCTGGTCATGGCCGGATGGCTGGTGAACGCGATCGTCGCCTACTGGATCGGTCGCCACGCTGCGCGCCCGCTGCTCTACCGGCTGTTCGGCCGCGAGCGGTTCCTGCGTTACGAGGGCGCGGTCCGGCGCGGCGGAGTGACCCTGCTGCTCGCGATGCGGCTCGTGCCGGTGGTGCCGTTCAGCCTCTTCAGCTACGTCGCCGGCGCGGCGCACGTGCCGGTGACGACGTTCATGTGGACGACCGGCCTCGGCTACCTGCCGCTGACCGCCGTCTTCGTCTACGTCGGCAGCACGCTCGACGACCTCTCGCCCACCGATCCGATCCTCTGGCTCGGGGCCATCCTGCTGGTCGTCCTCCTGCTCCTCGGGCGGCGAGTGGCGAGGATCCTCGCCCGCGCCGGCCCGGCGGAGAGCCGGGGCGGAGGGCCCAAGTCGGGGGCGGGATAGCCGGGGGGGGCTGGTGGGATGTCGTCCGGCGCTGGTTGGCGTTTCAGCGGCGGGTTTGCCGTTAGGAGGCGAGAGGTCGCAACGGCCGTGAGTTCGAGGCGCTCGGACCGGGGGCGGACGTCGTGATGCCGGGTCCCTGCGATCGGATGCGCCGCGTACGCGATTGAGGTCGTATTTCAACCTCAAACGCGCATTCGCTCGCCGTCGGCCCCGCGAGGTCGGCATTGAGGTCACCCATACGGGTAAGTCCCCCGCCGGCCAGGGCCGCCCAGCAGCGTCGGGGGACCGCCGCGCCTGACTGATCCACCCTCCCGTCACTGCCCGACGCGGTCGCCGGACATACGCCGGCCGCGGAGGCTAACCCGTAGCCCTGACCCCTACCCCACCTCCGCGATCGCCGCATCGATCTCGGCGCGGTCGGGGGAGTCGACGAGCTCGCGCTGGCCGCCGGGGCCGGTTACGATCACCGCGGGCTCGGCGGGGAGCCGCAGCTCGGCGGCGAGGGTGGCGTCGGCCTCGACCCGCTCGGCGACCGCGGGATCGTCGAGGGCTCGCTCCCAGTCGGACATCTCGAACCCGAGCATCGCCGAGGCGACGTCCCGGAGGAGATCCTCGGTCACCCCGCGCTCGCCGACCAGGTCCTGGTTGCGGAAGAACAGGCCCGCGTATTGCCACTGGCGACCCTGCTCGCCGGCCGCGGCCGCCCCGATCGCGGCGAGGGTCGTCGCGTTGCGGCCCATCGAGAAATGGCGGAGCTCGACCACCACATCGCCCGGGCGAGCGTAATCCTCGACCAGGGGCTCGACGACGTCGAGGTGGTAGGCGGCGCAGGGGCTGCACTGGAGGTCCGTGAACACCGTCAGCGTCACCTCTGCGTCCTGCTCGCCGACGTCGGCGCCCGCCTGGTCGATGCCGGCGAAGATCCGCTGGACGTCGTAGGTGCCGTCGACCCCGTGCGGCTGCGGGCCGCCCTCGCCGACCGAGATGCTGACCAGCCCGGCGACGATCCCGACCGTGAGCGCGGCGAGCGCGATCCGCGGCACCCAAGCGCTCATCTCCGACCCCCGGTCACCCGGCGACCGCCTTGTAGTAGCGCACCGCGAGCCCCGTGAGCAGCGTCTCGAACGCCTCCTCGACCGGCGTGCCGCCGTCGCCCGCGTAGGCCTCGAGTCCGCGGCTCTCGATCTCGGCGCTGCGCGCGACCACCTCGTCGACGAGCTCGGGGTGCTCGTCGCAGAAGAAGGCGCCGATCGAGTAGAGCTCGGTGCCCATCAGCGAGTCGATGAACTCGCTGCGGCCCTCCCGCCTCGGGGTGTCGGCTGCGGCATCGGTCACTTCGAATCAGTCTAGGTGGACGTGTAGGGAACCTGAGGGGCTTGGCCCTGAAAGCAGCGTCTGCCGTCGGCAGGGTCTAGAGTCGGCCCCGTTGGCCCGGCGCGACGAGATCATCGCCTTCTGCGACGAGCTGCTCGGGATCACCGGGTTCGCGGACTACGGCCCGAATGGCCTCCAGGTGCCGGGCACGCGGGAGGTCTCGAAGGTCGCGACCGGGGTGACCGCGAATCGCGAGCTCATCGCCCGGGCTCGAGACGGGGGCGCGGAGCTGTTGCTCGCCCACCACGGGCTCCTGTTCGGCGACGCGCCGGCGGCGCTCAGCGAGCAGCAGGCCGAGCGCCTGCGCGTCGCGCTCTGCGCCGAGCTTTCGGTCGCCGGCTACCACCTGCCGCTCGACGCCCATCCCGAGGTCGGCAACAACGCCCTGCTCGCCGAGTGCCTCGACCTCGAGCCGACCGGGCGCGCCTTCGCCGAGTTCAAGGGCAACCCGATCGGGACCGTCGCCCGCAGCGCCGGCGGGCTCGGCGCCGACGAGCTGCGAAGCAGGATCGCCGACGCCGTCGGGCGCGAGCCGCTCGTCTTCGCCTGCGGCCCCGAGCGGATCGAGACGGTCGGGATCGTCGCCGGCGGCGGTTCGCGAGCGCTCGCCGAGGCGATCGCGCTCGGGCTCGACGCCTTCGTCACCGGCGAGCCCTCCGAGCACGTGATGGGCGAAGCCCGCGAGGGGGGGATCCACTTCCTCGCCGCCGGCCACTACGCGACCGAGACCTTCGGCATTCGCCGCCTCGGCGAGCTGGTCGCCGAGCGGTTCTCGGTCGCGCACGAGTTCATCGACGTGCCGAATCCGATCTAGGCTCGCCCTCCACCTCCGCCCGTTCACCGCAATTTCCGGCGAATTCGATTGACACGTCCGGCGCGAGCGTTAACACTTCCATACATATCCGACAGAGGAGGAACCCACGTGGCCATTCACCTGACGCCGACCGAGCTCGCCGAGGAGACGAACATGGAGCGGCGGGAGGTGATCTCTAAGTGCATGGAGATGGGCGTACCGATCTTCAACGGCCGCATCGACAAGACCCTCTTCCTCTCCTCCCTGCGCGAGCTCGGTCAGACGACGCCGAACCAGCCGCGCGCGGCGGCCTAGCCCGCGCGGGCGACCCGGTCGGTCACGGGGGGAAGCGCTCGCCCACCTCGACCCGCTGAGATAGTTTTCAGGCTGCGGGCGGAACCCTCCGTCCGAGATCAGGCATTGAGCGGACGAGGAGGACGAGGAGATGGAGACGGCGACTGCCGCTTCGGCGAGGGCGACGGCGAGCAGGACGATCGCCGACCTGTTGCCGCTGGCGGTCGAGCGATACGGGCCGCGCCGCGCGGTGATGTTCAAGGACGACCGCGGCGAGTGGGTGAGCCGTACCTACGCCGAGGTCGGTGAGATCGTCCGCGGCCTCGCGCTCGGCCTGATCGAGCTCGGGGTCGCGAAGGGCGACAAGCTCTCGATCCTCGGAAACACCAGGCCCGAGTGGACCTACATCGACTTCGCCGCGCTGAGCGTCGGCGCGACCGTGGTCCCGATCTACCAGACCAACTCCCCCGAGGAGTGCCAGTACGTGCTGGAGAACTCGGACGCGAAGGCGGTCATCGTCGAGGACGACGAGCAGCTCGCCAAGATCGAGGAGATCCGCGGCCGGGTCCCGAAACTGAAGCACGTGATCCGGATGGAGGGGACCGGTGGCGACGCGGTCTCGATGGATGAGCTCGTCCAGCGCGGCGCGGGGCGCCCGGACTCCGAGTGGGAGAAGCGCTGGAGCGCGGTCACGCCCGATGACATCTGCACGATCATCTACACGTCGGGGACGACCGGGCCGCCCAAGGGATGCGTGATCTCCCACGGGAACTACCGCTCGATGGTGACGATGGCGCTCGATGAGAGCGTCCTGGATCGGGACACCACGACGTACCTCTTCCTTCCCCTCGCGCACTCGTTCGCGCTGCTGATCCAGTTCCTCAGCTTCGACCTGGGCGGCAACATCGCCTACTGGGAGCGGGATCCGCTGAAGATCATCCCGAACCTCGCCGAGGTGAAGCCCGAGTACTTCCCCTCGGTGCCACGCATCTTCGAGAAGATCTACACCGCCGCGACCGGCGAGGCCGAGAAGGCCGGCGGGGTCAAGAAGCTGGTCTTCAACTGGGCCGTCGGCGTCGGCAACAAGGTCCGCGAGCGCGAGCGCGCCGGCAAGCCGGTCGGCTGGCTCCTTCGCAGGCAGTACGAGCTCGCCGACAAGCAGGTGCTCTCGAAGATCCGTGCCCTGTTCGGCGGACGGATCAAGAACTGCGTCACCGGCGCTGCCCCGATCAACCCGGAGATCCTGCGGTTCTTCGACGCCGCCGGGGTCCTGATCCTCGAGGGCTGGGGTATGACCGAGACGTCGACCGCCGCGACCGTCGCCCGGCCGGACGCCTTCAAGTTCGGCAAGGTCGGGAAGGCGTTCATGGGCTGTGAGATCAAGATCGCCGACGACGGCGAGATCCTGGTCCGGGGCCCGAACGTCTTCCAGGGCTATTACAAGAACGAGGAGGCGACTCGCGAGACGCTCGAGGGAGGCTGGCTCCACACGGGCGACCTCGGCGAGCTCGACGAGGACGGCTACCTGTCGATCACCGGCCGCAATAAGGACATCATCATCTCCGCGGGCGGCAAGAACATCACCCCCGCGAACATCGAGGCTGAGATCAAGCAGAGCCAGTGGGTGTCGCAGTGCGTCCTGATCGGCGACCGCCGGCCCTACCTCGTCGCTCTGATCACGCTCGACATGGAGGAGTGCGCGAAGCTCGCCCAGGA
>DATHVI010000057.1:0-7377 GCA_035461385.1 Solirubrobacterales bacterium | reverse complement strand
GGAACGACCGCGGATACACCTGGTAGACGACCGCGTCCCGCCACCACGGGTCGGCTCCGGTCCGGGCTCCGGATGACCCCGACGGGCGATGAGAGTCGCGTTCCGGCGCTCGCACGCGGCGCGCTGCTCAGGTCCGTCTCGGGATCCGGGGCCCGCCCGGGGGGATCACGATCAGCGCCAGCAGCCTGCCCCGGAGGCCGTGCGCCGAGGCGAGCTCGCGGCGCAGGGCCCGGCGCTCGGCGAGCCTCGGCAGGCGCGTGGCTCCGTTCGCGTAGCGGCTTGCCCGCAGCGCCCCGATGTAGCGGGCGCTCACGCGCCGGCGCGAGCGGCGCAGCCGACGCTCGAGTCCGAGCAGGGTGGTGCCACCCGACGTCCTCCAGCCGAAGCGCTCGAGCGCCGCCGCGAGCTCGTCGATCTGCGCCTCGGCGGCGACGCCGGGATCGAGGCGGCGGTGGCGGCGGGAGCGGAGGGCGACGAGGACGATCGCCGCAGCGAGCATCGCGAGCAGGACGGCCGGCACGACGAGCAGCCCAGTCGCGCTTCCCGACCCGCCGCCCGAGCCACCCGCGCCCGGCCCCGGCAGCGCCAGCTCGGCCCCGTCGACCTCACCGGCTTCGGTGGTTCCGCCCGACGGTTGGCGATCGACCGCGGCGGTCGGGTACGTCGGGCTCTGCTGGGAGCGCACGGGGGCGGCGGAAGGCGTCGGATCAAACGCGACCCAGCCGATGCCGCTGAAGTAGACCTCGACCCAGGAGTGGGCGTCGAAGTCCTCGACCCGGAACGGGCCATCCTCATCATCACGCGAGCCGGGGGCGAACCCGCTCGCCACCCGGGCCGGGATACCGACCATCCGCAGCATCAGCGCCATCGCTCCGGAGAACTGCTGGCAGTAGCCACGCCGGTCTTCGAACAGGAACGAGACGAGCGGGTACTCGCGCTGCGGCGGGGACTCGCTGTACTGATACTCGTTGCGCAGGTGGTCCTCGATCGCGAAGACCGCGTCGTAGGTAGTGTCCTGGCCGGCGGTGAGCTCGCGGGCGAGAGCGAACACCCGCCCGTATGCCGAGCGTTCGATCCGCTTCCTCTGGAGCGGGTCGATCGGCTCGCGCTCGCGCAGAAGCACCCGCCGCAGGGGCACGGTGATGGTCTCCGGCTCGAGCCGGGCGCCTCCCTCGAGCCGTTCGGGCGGGAGGTCGATCGTGGTGTGGTTGACGAACTCCTCCGGGTAGCTCTGCGCCGCGGTGCGGAGCTCCTCCGCGGTCGGGTCGGGGACGTAGGCGCGGACCCGGTAGAAGTCTCCGGGCCGCAGCGGGTCGCCGAGCGTGACCGTGGTCCCGTCGGGGGCGGTTTGCGCGCCGTCGACTCCGAGCACCCGGGTCGGCAGGCCGGCGCCGATTACGACTTCGCTCTCGAGATCGCCAATCGTGACCGCGAACTCGGTCAGCCACCGCTGGTCGCCGCCGAGCGGCAGCTCCTCCGTAGCGGTGTCGGAGACGTCGCGGGCGCCGAGCGAGCTCTGCGTCGAGCGCGTCCAGCGGACCCCGTCGAAGCGGTCGAGGACGACCGTCTTCCAGTAGTGGGGGTCCTCGCTGTGCACCGAGAACATCAGGGTCCCGTCACGGGGCCAGTCGATCGGCCCGTAGGAGTGATCCCAGCGATACGTCGTCCCCTCCGGGCCGCGCAGCGTCCAGCTGCGATAGTCGAGCCAGGGATCCTCGGCGCGGAGCTGCGCCGCCGCCGGAACCGCCAGGGCCCCTGCGGCGGCGACCAGCGCGGTCGCGACGAGCGCCTCCCGCCGGCGCAGCCTCGGCAGCCAGAGCCAGGCGGCGACGAGCACCAGCAGGGCCGCACCCCGCAGGAGCGGCGCTTCGGGCGAGGTCGCGGCGGTTGCGGTTGTGAACAGGGCCAGCAGGATCGCGAGCCCGGTGAGCCCGCCCACCCGGCGGCCCGGCTCGCCCGCGGGCCAGAAGGTCGCCGCCGCGGCGGCGACCAGCGCGACCGGGGCGACGGCGAGGATCGCGAGCCGCGACCACTCGTTGTCCTCCCGGTAGGGGTACTCGATGTCTCCGGCGAGGCCGGCGAGGCCCGAGTCGAGGCCGGCGGCGAGCTCCCCCCAGCCTCCCGGCCAGACGAGTCGCGGCGCGATCCCCATCGCCGCGAGGGCGAGGACGGCGACCGCGAGGGCGCAGGCGCCCGCCGCGAGCGCCCGCTGCCCGCGGCGCAGGCCGCTGCGAGCGATCACCTCGAGCCCCGCCGCGCCGGCGAGGGCGATAACGACGCAGAGCGCGAGCCGCCACCCCGGGGCCGGCGCAACGAGCATCGCCCAGTGCGCGGTCGCGAACGCCGCAAGCGCGGCGAACGTCGCCAAGCGGGCAAGCGAGGCCGCCACGGGACTCATGCCGCGCTCCTTCGCGGCGCCGGCGCGACTCGCCGTGCGCTCACCGGCGCCCCGGCGCAGCCGGCGACGGTGAAGGCGGCTCGGAAGCCGGGCGGCGGGACCGCGGTGACGAGGAACGACCCGCGGCCGAGGCCTCGCGGAGCCCTGCCCCGGCTGGCGCTCACCCAGAACGTCGTCGGCGCGGCGGCGCCGCGCACGCCCGCGGGCAACGCCCCTCCGGCCTCGACTAGGGCGAGCCGGGCGTGGGCGCGGTCCCAGGCACGTAGCCCGGGATCGATTCGGATCGGCCTCGCCGAGCCGGAGACGAGAAGGGTGCAGCCGCCCGAGCGTGCGAGGTGGACGGCGAGCGACGCAGTCGCGCGGACGGCGCGATCGAGCGCCTCGCCGTCCTCGGGTCGGGTCGCGTCGAGGACGACCAGGGCCGCGTCGACCGATCCCGAGGCGAGGCGGCGCTCAATCAACTCACCGTGCCGGGCGACGGCCGGCCAGTGGATCCGTGACGCTGGGCTGCCGCGGCGGTAGGGGCGCAGGCCATCGATCTCCACCCCCGCGGCGGCGCCGAGGCCGAGCCCGGCGCCCTCGCGAGCGCCCCTTCCGGCCGCGCCGCCGTCATCGCCGGATCGTCCCGACGCGGCGACCACCGGCTCGACCCGGGGAAGCACCAGGACCTGGCCGCCGCCGTCGCCGGTGACCTCGCGCGTGCGGAGCCCGAGCGGATCGCGGACGATCAGCTTCGGGGGGGCGAGGGTCGTCCGGCCGCGGCGCCGGAACCGGAGCGGTTCGTCGATGGTCACCGGCTCGCGCCCCGCGTGCAGGCCCAGCCCGCGCGGGCGAAGCCGGAGCGGGTGCTCGGCGAGCGGGTCGACGAGCTCGCCGCGTGGCCCCAACAGCCCTCCGCCGACGCGGATCTGCGCCGGGTACTCCTCGCCCTCGACCACGGTCTTGGCCCCCGGGAGCCGTTCGACGCGAACTCCGCGGGTCGCGAGCCAGACCCAGGCGCCCGCCCCGCAGCCGAGGAGCAGCAGCGCGATCGCCGGCACGTACAGCGACGCGAGGTCGAAGGCGCCGCCGGCGACGAGGAGCGCCGCCGCGAGCGCGATCGTCGCCGGAAGGCCCACGGCCTACAGCGCCGAGATCCGCGCGATCGTCGCGGCGACCACCGCCCGGCGGTCCTCCGCGGAGGCTCCCGGCGCGAGCAGCAGGCGGTGGCTGAGGACCGAGGGAGCGAGCTCCTGGACGTCGTCCGGAAGGACGTGGTCGCGGCCGGCGAGCGCGGCGTGGGCCTTCGCGGCGCGAAGCAGCATCAACCCGGCGCGGGGGCTCGCGCCGACCTCGATCCGCGGGTCCTGCCGGGTGGCGGCGCAGATCGAAACGACGTAGCGGCGCAGCGCGTGGCTTGCGTGGAGCGCCGCCACCGACGCCTGCGCGCCGGCGATCATCGTCAGGTCGGCGATCGGCTCGAGGTCGAGCACGCGGTCGCGCTCGGCGTGCGCCTCGAGCATCTCCGCCTCGTCGAGGAGGCTCGGATAGCCAAGCTCGAGCCGGACCATGAACCGGTCGAGCTGCGCTTCGGGGAGGGGATATGTGCCCTCGTACTCGACCGGGTTCTGGGTCGCGATGACCAGGAACGGCCGGGCGAGCTCGTGGGTCTGGCCGTCGACCGTGACCCGCCCCTCCTGCATGCACTCGAGCAGCCCCGACTGGGTCTTCGGCGAGGCACGGTTGATCTCGTCGACGAGGACGACGTTCGCGAACACGGGGCCGGGGTGGAACTCGAACTCGCCGGCACGCTGGTCGAACACATTCGCCCCGACGACGTCGGCGGGCAGCAGGTCGGCGGTCGCCTGGATCCGCGCGTCGGCGGCGTCGAGCGAGCGCGCGAGCGCTCGCGCCAGCGCCGTCTTCCCGACCCCGGGGAAGTCCTCGATCAGGACGTGGCCCTCCGCCAGCAGCGCGACGAGCAGATCGCGCAGAACCTCATCCCTGACCTTCAGCGCCCGGTTGATGTTGTCCCGCAGCCGCGACCCGATCTCGGCCACATCGGAGGGCTCGAGCTTCGGCAGCGTCGCCACCTCGACCATGGTACGGGGTGGGGGGGTGCGGGGGTCCGTGGCGCGATCGCCGCCCGACGCCGGTCACGACGCGGCGGGTCCGCGCCCGGCGGCGTCGCGCGGGACGGACGCGGATCAGCCGACGGCGGCCCGGCGCCGCAAGGCGAGGGCGAGGATCGGATAGACGAGCACCGAGAGCATCCCGGCGCCGACCAGCGCGACCGCCTCCTGCTCGGGCATGACGCCGACCTCGGTTCCGATCTCGGTGATCGCGACGATCAGCGGCAGGCCGGCGGCCGAGAGCAGCGCCAGCGGGCGCCGCTCGGTCGCCGAGAGGTCGCGCCGGTAGAGCAGCAGCGCCGGCAGCCCGCGGACGACGAGCAGCAGCGCGGCGAACCCGGCGAGCATCGCCAGCGTCGCCGGCTCTGCGAGCGAGTCGACGTCGAAGGTCATCCCGGTGTGGATGAAGAAGATCGGGATCAGGAAGCCGAACCCGATCGCGTCGAGCTTCGCCTCGAACGCCCGGGAGTCGGTGCCGCGGGTGACGAGGCCGACGACGATCCCGGCCGTGAACGCTCCGAGGACGATGTCGAGGCCGAGGTCGGCGGCGAGGACGACGAGGGCGACGATGACGAGCAGCGCGAGCCGGATCGCGAACTGGCCGCTGGTCAGCATCGTCTCCCGGACGACCCGCACGATCCGCGCCGGGCGGACCCGGATCGCGGTCGCCGCGGCGAGCACGGCGACCGCGCCGAAGACGATCAGCAGCGAGCTCCGCCAGGCCTCGCCGGCCTCGAACGAGAGCAGCAACGAGACGGCGACGACCGGGCCGAGCTCTCCGACCGAGCCGACCCCGAGGACGTAGGAGCCGAACCGCTCGCGGAGGATCCCGGAGTCGCGGAGGATCGGCATCAGCGTCCCGAGCGCGGTCGTCGTCAGCGCGAGACCGACCAGCACCGGGGCGTCGACGGCGCCGGCTGCCCAGAGCGCCGTCGCGATCCCGATCCCGAGCACGAGCGAGACCCCCCAGCCGGTGATCCCGAGCCTCGCCGGGCGCCCAACGAGGCGCTCGAACTCGATCTCGAGCCCGGCGAGGAAGAACAGGAAGGCGAGCCCGAAGGTCGCGAGCGCCTCGATCAGCGGCTCCGGCTCGGCGAGCCCGAGCAGCTCGGGGCCGATGAGGATCCCGAGCACCATCTCGAGGACGACGATCGGGACGAGGATCCGGGGCGTCAGGTCGGCGAGCAGCGGGGCGGCGGCTGCGACCGCGGCGACGACGACCAGGGTCTCGGTGGTGATCTCCACGGGCGCCGTGAGCGTATTGCAGCGGCAGGGCGGAGCCGCCGCGGCACGAGATCCCGGCGCGCAGCCGACCTCGGCGCGCTGATCGTGATCGCGGCACTGGTCCCGATCACGTACTTCATGCACGCGTTCTGGAAGCTCGAAGGCATGGACCGCGTGATCCAGCAGAACAACTTCTTCAAGAACCTCGGGATCATCGGCGGCCTGGTGATCGTGTTCTGGCTCTACAACCAGGGCCAGGACGTCGACGCCTCGCTCACCGAAGCGCTGCTCAGTCGCTGGTAGGGATCCCCCGCCTGAGGCTCAGCGTCCGGTTGCGCGCTCGAGCTCGGCGAGCGTCCAGCCGTCGAGCAGGTGGCGGAGCTCGGGCGGCCCCGAGTCGCCGACGATCGCCACCGTCCCCGGCCAGTACGGGCTGCGCGACCCGGTCGTGCCGACGAGGGTGGGGGAGGCGACCCAGCTGCCGGTGTTCCACAGCCGCATCTCGCCGGCGCGCCATTCGGGATCGTCGGCGAGCGGGCCGCGGCGGTGGGTGTGGCCGAAGACGACGTGCCGGGCGTCGATCCGCAGGCGGTCCACCACCTCGCCCATCGCCTCGAGGCCGGCGGCGGTGATCGCCTCGGGCGAGAGGTCCGAGCCGACCGGGCCGAGCCCGAGGCGGTTCGCGACCCCGACCGCGCCGGGGAGGGCAACCGATCCGAGCAGCCAGCCGCGGATCTTCGCCGCCCGGCTCTCGCCGCCGCTGAGGAGCTGCCAGATCCGCAGCGAGGGGTCGGCGCCGGCGCGGCGGTCGGGCGGCGACGCCTGGGCGAGCGCGAACAGGAATTCGTAGACCGGCGTCTGCACCTGCTCGTACTCCGACGCCGTCCCCTCCGGCGAGGACGCGGGCGGGGCTGAGCGGTCGAGCCCGGGCGCCACCCCCAGGAGCCGCTCGACGATCGCGACGCCGAGCCGCTCCATCGTCGGGATCGTGAGGTGGCGGTCGAGGTAGTGGCCGTGGGTCGCGTAGACGTCGGGGCGGACCCAGATCCCGGGGTAGGAAACCTTCACCCGCGCTGAGCCGGCGTCCGCGGTCAGCTCGCGCAGGGCGCCGTCGGGCAGCTCCACGTCCTGCTCGAGGCCGATGCCGTCGAGGGACCCGAGCGACCGGCGCTCGAGCCACGGGGCGACGAGGTGGTGATCGTGGTTGCCGGCGACGACGACCAGCTCGCCGCCGCCGGTTGCCGCTGCGATCCAGCCGATCACCGGCCGGGCGAGCTCGATCGCCCGCCGCTGCGGCCGGTCGCGAAGCTCGACGACGTCGCCGAGGAGGACGACCCTGTCGGCGCGCTCGAGCTCGGGTGCGAGGACCGCGCGGATCGGCTCGCTGCGCAGCAGGTCGATCGATGCCCCGACGGCGAGGTGAAGATCGGAGACGATCACCGTGCGCACGCGGGAATCGTTGCATCCGGCGGCGGGGCGAGCAGCCGGCGGTGGGCTGGAGGCGGGCGGAGTCCGATCAGGGGACGATCGCGACGACCCACGCACGTGCCGCCGGCGCCCGACTAGGGTTATGGACCGATGGATCGCGAGGACGTCGGCTTCTACTCGCGCGGACAGCGCTGCGCGGCCTGGCTCTACCGCCCC
>DATHVI010000056.1:0-2008 GCA_035461385.1 Solirubrobacterales bacterium | reverse complement strand
CCCGGCGCGGTTCGAGCTCAGCCTCCGGCTCGCCGCCACACCGGCAGATCGGCAGCTCGGGCGGGCAGATGCAGGCCCGTGAGCGAGCGGCCATGAACCGCTTCACCCGGCGGTCCTCGAGCGAATGAAACGAGATCACGGCCAGGCGGCCGCCGATCGGAAGCAGCCGCCACGCCGCGGGGAGTGCGCGGTCGAGTGCCTCGAGCTCGCCGTTCACGGCGATCCTGATCGCCTGGAAGGTCCGCTTCGCAGGATGGCCGCGGCCGAACCGGTACGCCGGGGGTACCGCGCTGCGGATCGCCTCGACCAGCTCACCCGTAGTCTCGAGCGGCCGGCGGCGGGCGATCTCGGCGGCGATCGAGCGCGCGTAGCGCTCCTCGCCGTAGTCGCGGATCGTCGCAGCGAGGCGCTCGGTCGGCCAGTCGTTGAGGACCTCGCGCGCCGAGAGCTCCTGAGAGGGATCCATCCGCATGTCGAGTGGCGCGTCGTAGGAGTAGGAGAACCCGCGCTCGGCGACGTCGAGCTGGAGCGAGGAGACGCCGAGATCGAGGTAGACGACGTCGGGGCGCAGCCGTGAGTCGGCGAGGTCCTCGAGCGCGTCGGCGAAGTCGGCACGCTCGAACCGCAGCTTGCACGGGGCATCGGCGGCGAGCTCGGCGAACCGCTCCGCGGCGGCCGGGTCGCGATCGATGCAGATCAGCGTCCCGGTCGGGCCGAGCCGGTTCGCGAACGCGCGGGCGTGGCCGCCGGCGCCGAAGGTGCAGTCGACGGCGACCTCGCCCGGGCCCGGATCGGCGCAGGCGACGAGCTCGGATTCGAGGACTGGAACGTGCTCGGTCGGCATCTGAGTCAGTGTGGCCATCCCGGGAGCTACTCCGTTCCGAGCCCGCCGGCCGCGAGCTCCTCTGCCAGCTCCTCGGCCTCGGCGTCGATCTCCGCGTCGTGCTCTGCCCAGCGCTCCGGGTGCCAGATCTCGAGGTGGTCGTCGACCCCGACGACCACGCAGGCGCCGGCGAGGCCCGCGTGCTCGATCAGGTGCTTGGGCAACCGCACCCGCCCGGCCGAGTCGAGGCTCTCGTCACGCGAGCGGGCGTGGAAGCGCCTCACCATCATCCGGCCCTTACGGCTGAGAGGGTTGAGGCGAGCGAGGAAGCGCTCGGCGAAGCGGGAGAACTCGCCCACCGGATAGACCGCGACGCAGGGGTCGAGGCTCTCGAGCAGAACAACGCCCTCGTCGAGCGCGGCGCGGAAGCGCGCCGGCACGGTGAGCCTGTCCTTCGAGTCGAGACTGTGCTCGTACTGGCCACGAAACGCCACCGGTGGAGGTCCTCTCTTGGGCCGGGCGTTCGGTTGCCGGCGGCCCTGCCCGTGAAGTCTTTGGACCGGAGTGATGAGGTGGGAGGAGCCTCACCACCCCGGTCCCTGGGTCAACTTGGATTGCCACGGTAGCCCACAATGCCCCACTTCGCAACACAATCCTGGTCGGAGATTGGAGCCGATCCGTCGGACGGAACTGCTAGCCGGGCTCGATCGGGCCTGGTTTTGGCTCCGCAGAGCGGTTCTCGAGCCGGGTCGAGGGGCGTGCGGTGCTCACTGCGAGCCCGATCTCCTGCAATGTCGCTTGCATCCACGCGGCTTCGACGCCGCGGAGGGCGGCGAGTCGGGCTGCCATCCCCCTCCGCCCCGCGAGTACGATGGGTGTGAGTCTCCGAGGAGGGAGCGTGCCGCCGAACTCACCACCCAGAGCCGATCGCCGCAATCAGACCCGCCCGCGGGCCGGTGGCGTGCGGGCGCGATGACCGACACCGGTGTCTACCCGGTGCTGCTCGCGGTCGACGAGGACCCCGCCGCGCTGGCACGGATCGACGCGGAGCTCACGCGCCGCTACGGGACCGACTACCGGGTCATCGCCAAGACCTCGCCGTTCGGGGCGCTCGCCGAGCTCGAGACGCTGCGCGAGTCGGGAGAGCCCGTCGCGCTCGTTCTCGCTGCCGACTCGGTCTGCGCC
>DATHVI010000055.1:0-3106 GCA_035461385.1 Solirubrobacterales bacterium | reverse complement strand
CAGACCACGAGGTAGGAGGCGTTCCACCAGTCGGCCGACTCAGGGACGTCGGTCTGGTCGCCCCAGATCTGCGGCGACGCCGGCGGCAGGTCGGCGTACCAGTCGTAGAAGCTCAGGCAGACGCCGCCGATCAGCGACAGGAACCGGGTCCCCGCCGCGTAGGAGACCATCGACATCGCCGGGATCGGGCTGAACCCGGCGATCCTGTCGGGCCCGTAGCGGCGGATCGTGTGCACGTGCGCGGCGGCGATCAGCTCGACGACCTCCGGCCACGAGGCGCGCAGGAAGCCGCCCTTGCCGCGCTGGGACTTGTAGGCGCGGGCGCGCTCGGGGTCGTCGGTGACATCGGCCCAGGCCTCGACCGGGTCACCGGTCCGCTCGCGGGCCTCGCGGTACATCTCCAGCAGCACCCCGCGGACGTAGGGATGCTTAGGTCGCACCGGCGAGTAGACGTACCACGAGAACGACGCGCCTCGGGGGCAGCCGCGGGGCTCGTAGTCGGGGACGTCGGGGCCGTTCGAGGGATAGTCGGTCTGCTGCGTCTCCCAGGTGACGAGGCCGTCCTTGACGTGGATCTTCCACGAGCACGATCCAGTGCAGTTGACGCCGTGGGTCGAGCGGACGACGCGGTCGTGCTGCCAGCGCCGCCGGTAGGCGTCCTCCCAGTCGCGGGAGTAGGTCGAGCGCTCGTTCCAGCCATCGGCCGAGCGGTCGCGCGGGCCGAAGAACTGCCGCGCCCGCAGCAGCGCTCGCCCCTCCGTCATCCCCCAGTCCCGAGGTCGGAATCGGCGTCGGCGACCATCGCATTGCAGGCTATACCCCGATCCGGCTCGATGGAAGCCGAGGCTGCACGGGAGCGGGGAGGTCCGCGCCGCGCGGGAGGTCATCGCGTTGCGACCCGAGGCCCGGCCTCGCCCCGAAGGGAACGTTCAGTACTTCCGTTGTACCTAACGTTCCCCTCGACCGGCGACACGGGCCTGCCCGCCCGCCGGCGACGGGGACTCGGGAACCGTCGCGGCGCGGTTGGCGCCGCAAATTGCGGAATCGCGCCGTGCCGCCGGCCGCGCGGTCGACTAGGCTGCCGCCGCTCCGCGGCGGCGGGGCGAGGTTCTACCGACCACCGGGCCGGCCTGGACGGTGATTGAAAGGAGGCGCCCATGAAGCTGGTGATCGGCATCGTTCGCCCCGAGAAGGCGAACGAGGTCCTCGAGGCGCTCTACCGGGCTGAGGTCCGGGGGCTTTCGATCAGCCGCGTCCAGGGGCACGGCGGCGAGCTCGAGCGAGTCGAGACCTACCGCGGCACCACCGTCCGGATGGGCCTCTCGGAGAAGGTCCGGTTCGAGATCGCGGTCTCGGACGAGTTCGTCGACCGGACGGTCGACGCCCTGCGCGAGGGCGGGCGAACGGGTGAGGTCGGCGACGGCAAGATCATGGTCCTGCCGCTCGAGCACGTCGTCCGGATCCGCACCGGCGAGACCGATCACGGCGCGGTCACCCCGGTGGGCCCGTGAATGCCCTGACGACGATCGCCGCGATCCCCGGCGTCGACAGCGGCGACACCGCCTGGGTGCTCGCCGCGACGGCGATGGTCATGTTCATGACGATCGGCCTCGGCGTCTTCTATTCCGGGCTGGTACGGGCGAAGAACGCGCTCAACACGTTCATGATGTGCGTCGCCGCGCTCGCCGTCGTGACGATCAGCTGGGCGCTGGTCGGCTACTCGCTCGCGTTCGGGGACGGGGGAGGGTTCGTCGGCAACTTCGACCACGCGTTCCTGAACGGCGTCGGCTTCGAGCCGGTCGAGGGCCAGACGATCCCCCACATCGTCTTCTTCGCCTTCCAGGGGACCTTCTGCATCCTCACCGCGGCGCTGGTCTCGGGGGCGGTCGTCGAGCGGATGCGGTTCTTGCCCTACCTGATCTTCATCGCGATCTGGTCGGTCGCGATCTATCCCGTGATGGCTCACTGGGTCTTCGGCGGCGGCTTCCTCGCCGAGGGCGGAACGCTCGACTTCGCGGGCGGCGTCCCGGTCGAGATGGGCTCGGGCTTCACCGCGCTGGCGGCGGCGCTCGTGGTCGGCGCCCGCAAGGACTATGGGCGCCAGGCGCTGCTCCCGCACAACACGGTCTACATCCTGCTCGGCGCCGGCATCCTCTGGTTCGGGTGGTTCGGGTTCAACGGCGGCAGCGGCCTCGGCATCAACGAGGCGGGGATGCTGGCGTTCGTCAACACGCTGCTCACCCCCGCCTGCTGCCTCGCCACCTGGTTCCTGCTCGACTACGTCCGCGGGCGGAAGATCACTGCGGTCGGCGCCGGCACCGCGATCATCGTCGGCTGCGTCGGGATCACCCCCGCCGGGGCGTTCATCAGCCCGGCGTGGGCGATGGCGCTCGGCGTGCTCGTCACCTTCCCCTGCTACGCGGTGATCGTCTGGCGGCCGCGGACGCGCGTCGACGAGACCCTCGACGTGCTCGCGGCGCACGGGATCGCCGGGCTCACAGGGATCCTGCTGATCGGGCTCTTCGCCCAGGCCGACTGGAACGCGGTCGCCGACGGGCTGCTCTACGGCGACGCCGCGCTGCTCGGCGACCAGGCGCTTGCCGCGCTCGTCGCCCCGGTGTACGCGTTCGGCGCGACCTTCGTCATCCTCACCGCGATGAAGACGGTCGGCGCCGTGCGGGGCTCCGAGCGCGACGAGGCGGTCGGGCTCGACGTCACCGACCACGGCGAGGAGGCCTACGTCACCGGTGAGGGCGCGATCCTGATCGCCAGTGCCGAGCCGCCGAGCGAGCGCGTGCCGGCGCCGACCCCTGGGTCCTGAGCGGCCGGGCCGACGGGTCCGGCCCGACCGCGAGGTCGGATAGCGGCGCGCGCGAACGGACCGGCCGGGGCCGGATCCATCGATCCGGCCCCGAACCGAAGACACCCGCCCAATCAGCGCAGCGTGTCGGCGAGCTCGTCGACCGCCTCGGCGAGCTCCTGCTGCCCGGGCGAGCCGTCGAGCTCGCCGGCGGCCTTTTCGAGCTGGACCACCGCGCCCTTGCCCGGCTTGTCGGCGACCCGCTCGGCGGTCGCCAGCGCCTTGTCGATCTTCTTCTCCTGCTTC
>DATHVI010000054.1:0-21000 GCA_035461385.1 Solirubrobacterales bacterium | reverse complement strand
AGCGTGCGCGAGATCGACGTCGGCGAGGTCAACGGGCGCCGGTTCCTCGGGATCGCGAGCTGCGGCTTCGACTCGGTGGCGAACCGGATCGCGAACGAGGCGAAGTGGGTGCGGGGCAACCTCGTCTACGCCTACGCCGCCCTGCGCGCCCTCGCCTCCTGGAAGCCGGCCCGGTTTTCGCTCGTGATCGACGGCCACCGCCACGAGGCAAGGGGCTACTCGGTCGCGGTCGCGAACAATCGCGCCTACGGCGGCGGGATGTTCATCGCTCCCGAGGCCGAGCTCGACGACGGCCTGCTCGACGTGGTCACCACCGGCGCGGTCGGCAAGCTGCGCTTCCTCGTCAACCTGCCGAAGGTGTTCAAGGGCACCCACGTCGACATCGAGTCGGTCGAGGTCCGCCGCGGCGCCGAGGTGCGGGTCGAGGCCGACCGGCCGTTCGCCGTCTATGCCGACGGCGAGCATCTCACCGACCTCCCGGCATCGGTGCGGGTCCTGCCCCGGGCGCTGCGGATCGTCGCTCCGGCGGGCGGCGCGGGATGAGCGGCGAGTCGACCCCGGCCTTCCGGGCCAAGCTCGCGCTCGCCCGGGCGAGCGGCTGGCTCAGCCGCAGAAGCGGGCGCGGCGGGGGCACGACGCTTCCGGGCAGGGTGTTGCTGCGGCTCGCTCCGGACGCGATCGAGCGGCTCGGGAGCCGGCTGGTGTCCGGGTCGACGATCGTCAGCGCGACGAACGGCAAGACCACGACCGCGGGGATGATCGCCTCGGCGCTGCGCGCCGCGGGGAGGCAGCCGGTTCACAACCGCGCCGGGTCGAACATGACCTGGGGCGTCGCGACTGCGCTGCTGTCCCAGCGCGGCGACGAGGGACTGTTCGAGGTCGACGAGGCGTGGCTGCCGCGGGTCGTCGACGCGCTGCGGCCCCGTGCCGTCGTGCTCGCGAATTTGTTTCGTGACCAGCTCGACCGCTACGGGGAGCTCGAGCGCCTCGCCGACGACTGGGCGACCGTTGTCGAGGCCCACGCGGGCCGGGCCGCGTTCATCCTCAACGCCGACGACCCCCTGGTCGCCGACCTCGGGCGTGACGCGAATCTCGATCGCCGGCCGGAGATCACCTACTTCGGGATCGACGACCCCGCCCAGGCGCTGCCCGAGCTTCAGCACGCCTTCGACGCCAAGCACTGCCGGCGCTGCGGCGCCCCGTACGCCTACGAGCGCGCCTTCGTCGGCCACCTCGGTCACTACCGCTGCCCGAGCTGCGGAGCGAGCCGACCGGCCCCGGACGTCGCCGCGCGGCGAATCGAGCTGCGCGGTATGAAGGGCTCCGAGGTTGACATAACCACTCCCGCGGGCGATGTCCACCTCTCCCTCCCCCTCCCCGGGCTCTACAACACCTACAACGCGCTCGCGGCGCTCGCCGCCGCGCTTCGCATCGGCGTCCCGCTCGCGAGCGCCGTCGCCGGGCTCGAGGCCGCCGAGGCGGCATTCGGCCGCGTCGAGACGATCGACGTCGGCGGCACCCCGGTCTCGATCCTGCTGATCAAGAACCCCGCCGGCGCGAACGAGGTCCTGCGGACGCTGAGGCTCGAGTCGAGCGACGAGTCCCCTGACCTCGACCTCTGGGTCGCGCTCAACGATCGGATCGCCGACGGCCGCGATGTCTCGTGGATCTGGGACGCGGACTTCGAGCTCCTCGCCGGGCGGGTCCGCCGGGTGATCTGCGCCGGCTCAAGGGCGCCCGAGATGGCGCTGCGGCTCAAGTACGCGGGCATCGACCCCGGCGCGATCGCGGTCACCGAGCCGATCGCGGCCTCGCTCGACGGCGCCCTCGCAGCTGCCCGTGGCCGCGTGTTCGCGCTCCCCACCTACACCGCGCTGCTCGAGCTGCGGACCCTGCTCGCCGACCGCGGCCTCGCCGAGGAGTATTGGCGTTGAGCGCGGCGCGAGGAGACGATGCGGGGCCCCCGGCCGCCGAGATCGCCTGGCACGATTGCGAATGCGGCGCGTATTCGGCCGATCTCGAGCTCTGGCGGCGGCTCGCCGCCGAGGCCGGAGGCCCCGTGCTCGACCTCGGCGCGGGAACCGGCCGGGTGTCACTCGAGCTCGCGCTCGCCGGCCACCGAGTCACCGCCGTCGATCGCGCCGGCGCCCTGCTCGACGAGCTCCGCCGGCGCGCCCGCGACGCCGGAGTCGAGGTCGCGACGGTGACCGTCGACGTGCGCGAGCTCTCGCTCGGCGCGAGATTCGCCCTCGTGATCGCGCCGATGCAGCTCGTCCAGATGCTCTCCGGCTCCGGCGGGCGGGCCCGCCTCCTCGCCTCCGCCGTCGCCCAGCTCGAGCCGGGAGCGCGGTTCGCCGCCGCCCTGCTCGCCGGCGGGCCGGAGGTCGAGCGGGACCTGGGGCCGCCGCTCCCCGACGTGCTCGAACGCGGCGGCTGGGTCTTCTCGAGCCTGCCGCTCGAGGTCCGCGAGGCCGACGGTACCCTCGAGCTGCGGCGTCTCCGCCAGGCCGTCTCGCCGCGGGGCGAGCTCGCCGAGGAGGTCGACTCGATCAGCCTCGACCTCCTCGACCCGGCGCGATTCGAGGCCGAAGCCGAGGCGGTCGGACTCAGCCCCGCCGGACGGATCGCGATCGGCCCCACCCCCGACCACGTCGGGTCGACGGTCGTCGTCCTCGAGCGAGGGGAGGCGTAGGTCGATGGAGCTGCGCGTCCTCGCGCTCTACCCGGAGCAGATGAACATCTACGCCGACCGCGGGAACATCCTCTTCCTCGCCCGCCGCTGCGAGTGGCGCGGGATCCGCTTCACCTACACCGCCGCTGGGCCCGGCGAGGCGTTCGACCCGGCTGCCCACGACCTGATCTACATCGGCGGCGGCCAGGATCGCGATCAGCGGATCGTCGCCGCCGACATGCTGTCGACGAAGCGCGGAGCGATCGCGGCGGCGATCGGCGACGGCGCCGTCGGGCTCGCGGTCTGCGGCGGCTACCAGCTCCTCGGCCGCAGCTACCAGCTCGGCGACGAGCGGCTGGCCGGGCTCGGGCTGGTCGACCTCGAGACGGTCCGAGGCACGGGCCCGCGACTGATCGGCAACGTCGCGATCGAAGTCGACCTCGGCACCGGACCTCGGCTCGTCGCCGGGTTCGAGAACCACGGCGGGAGAACGCACCTCGGCGACGGCGTGACGCCGCTCGGCCGCGTCGTCCGCGGTCACGGCAACAACGGCATCGACGGGCTCGAGGGGGTCCGGGCGGGGACCCTGTTCGGGACCTACATCCACGGCCCGCTGCTGCCGAAGAACGCCTGGCTCGCCGATCGGCTCACCGCCCTCGCGCTCGCCCGGCGGACCGGCGCCGAGCCCGAGCTCGAGCCGCTCGACGACCGGCTCGAGGATGCCGCTCACGCCTCAGCGCGCAAGGCGGCGCTCGGGCGCCACCGGCCGCCCTCGAACGTGACCTAGTCCTCCGCCTCCTCGGTGACCGTCTCGGTCACCGTTCGCGTGCTGCGCTCGATCTCGGTCTCGGTCTCGGTTTCCGTCTCCGTCTCGGTGGCGGTGGTCTCGATCGTCGTCGTGACCACGGTCGTGGTCGTCGTCGGCGTCTCGGTCTCGGTCTCGGTGCGGGTCTCGGTCACGAGGACGGCCTCGCGCGGGGGATCGGCGACGATCAGCGCCAGCGCGACGCCGAGCCCGAGCGCGAGCGCGCAGAACCCGACCAGGAGCGCCTTGGCGCGGCGGTCGAGACCGCCGAACCACGACCGTGACGGCTCGGCATCGGGAGGCGGCTGCGGTGAGGGCTCGGGCACGGCCCTGATCGTAGGGGGCGGCCGCCGGCGGCCCGGGGCGCGCAGGCGCCGGCGGGGGATCAGCGCCCGGTCGACCCGAAGCCGCCGGCGCCGCGGGCGCTCGCCGCGAGCTCGGCCGCCTCGGCCGGCTCGACCTCGGTGTACGGGGTGACGAGGAGCTGCGCGATCCGCTCGCCCGCCTCGACGCGGAACGGCCGCTCCGGGTCGGTGTTGAGCAGCAGGACGCGGACCTCGCCGCGATAGCCGGAGTCGATCAGCCCGGGGGAGTTGACGAGCGCGACCCCGTGCTCGGCGGCGAGCCCGGAGCGCGGCAGGACCAGGCCCGCATGGCCATCGGGGACCTCGATCGCGATCCCGGTGGCGATGCTCGCGCGCTCGCCGGGCCCCAGCGTCGCCGCTTCGGCGGCGCGAAGGTCGAGGCCGGCGTCGCCGGGGTGGGCGCGGGCGGGAAGCGCGGCGTCCTCGCGCAGGCGTCTCACTCGCAGCTTCATCGCCGCGCCAGCGTACCCCGGGCCTCAGTCATCTCAAGCGGCGCGGGCCGAGGGGTCGCGGCCGTCGGCGCCGTTGACCGCAAACTCCGCGAACCGGTACGCGAGCGCGGCCGGGACCTTCGCCCGGACCAGCACCCCCTCGGCGCGATCCTCGCGCTCGAGCGCGCCGGCGAGCTCGTGGAGCTCGGACAGCCTCGAGCCCTCCGAGTAGGGCACGAGCAGCTCGACCGGGCGCAGCGTCTCCTCGAATGCGAGCTCGATCCGCTCGCGCAGCGCCTCGAGGCCTTCGCCGCTCGTCGCGGAGATCCCGATCGCATCGGGATTCGCAATCAGCAGGTCGCGGCGCTCGTCGTCGTCGACGAGATCGAGCTTGTTGTAGACGAGCAGCCGGGGCGACGCACCGGCGCCGATCTCCTCGAGCACCGAGTCGACGGCGGCGATCGCCTCGCGCCGCTGCGGCTCGGGCTCGGACGCGTCGACGACATGGACGACGAGGTCGGCGATCCTCGTCTCCTCGAGCGTCGCCTTGAACGCCTCGACGAGCTGATGCGGGAGCTTGCGGATGAACCCGACCGTGTCGGTGACGAGATAACGGCGCCCGCCGTGCTCGAACGACCTCGTCGTCGGGTCGAGGGTGTGGAAGAGGCGCGCGCCGACCCCTACACCTGCGCCCGTGAGCGCATTCAGCAGCGTCGACTTGCCGGCGTTCGTGTAGCCCGCGAGGGCGACGGTCGGGGCCGGGGACGCCTCGCGCCGCGCGCGCATCACCCCCCGGGTCCGCTCGACCCGGCGCAGCCGCCGTCGCAGGGCGGTGATCCGGTCGCGGGAAAGCCGGCGGTCGGTCTCGATCTGCGACTCGCCCGGGCCCCTGGTTCCGATGCCGCCGTCGATCCGTCCCGCGCCGAGCCGCTCGAGGTGCGTCCACAGACCCCGCATCCGGGCCAGGTTGTACTCGAGCTGCGCGAGCTCGACCTGGAGCTTGCCCTCGGCGGTGTGGGCGTGGTCGGCGAAGATGTCGAGGATGATCGCCGCGCGGTCGATCACCGGAACGTCGAGCGCGGCCTCGAGGTTCCGCTCCTGGCGCGGGGCGAGCTCGTCGTCGCAGGCGACGATGTTCGCGCCGCTGCGCTTGATCTCGGCCTTGAGCTCGTCGAGCTTCCCGCGGCCGAAGTACCGGTCGGGGTCCGGCTCCGGGCGGACCTGGATCAGCTCGCCCGCGGTGGCGACGCCGGCGGTGCGCAGCAACTCCTTGAGCTCGCCGAGCGGGGCGTCGGCCGCCGGCCCGGGGACGACGCCGATCGCCAGCGCACGCTGGCGCGCCCGCGGGTTCCGAACGCCCGCGGCAGCGGCCGCGTCGCGGCCTTCCGTTCGGCGTCCGTAGTCGCTTCGCTGCACGTACGCTGAGTGTAGGCGGCGGCGATGAGATCATGGGCGGAGCACACCGGCGAGCTCGAGCTCGAGCTCGGCGCCGGGACCCTCGAGGGCCTCTTCGTCGAAGCCGCGCTCGCCCTCGGCGAGCTGCTCAGCGAGCGCGCCGAGAGCAGCGACGAAGCACCCGCGCCGGCCGAGATCGCGGTCGCCGTCGACGCTCCGGACGCCCCCGCCCTGCTCGCGGAGTGGCTCGCCGAGCTCGCCTACCGGGCCGAGCGCGACGGGCTCGTACCCGCGCGCGTCGAGCGACTCGCGCTCTCCGAGACTCAGCTCGACGCCACCCTCGCCGCGGTCCGCCTCGAGGTCTCCCACCTCGTCAAGGCGGTCACCTACCATCGGCTCGGAATCTGGCGTCAGGGCGATGCGTGGCGCGCGCGAGTCGTCTTCGACGTCTAGCCCGATGGAAGGCCTGAGCCGGATCGACGACACCCTCTGGGAGCTGCCCGCCGACGAGCGCCGCGGGATGCGCGTCCCGGCACGCGTCTTCGCCTCCGAGGAGATCCTCGACGCGATCGCCGGCGATCGCTCGCTCGAGCAGCTCGCGAACGTCGCGACGCTGCCCGGGATCGTCGGCGCCGCGATCGCGATGCCCGACATCCACCAGGGCTACGGGTTCCCGGTCGGCGGGCTCGCCGCGACCGCGCCGCCCGACGGCGTCGTCTCGCCCGGCGGGGTCGGCTACGACATCAACTGCGGCGTCCGGCTGCTCGTGGTTCCCGTCGCCGCGGCCGAGCTCGGCCCGCGAAAGGAACGGCTCGTCGACGAGGTCGCCCGCCTCGCGCCGGCCGGGACGGGACGCGACTCGCGGCTCCGGCTCGGTCGCGACGAGCTCGACCGGGTCCTCGCTCGGGGACCGGCGGCGCTGCTCGCCCGCGGCATCGGCACCGAGGACGACGTCGAGCACACGGAGTCGCGCGGGCGGCTGCCGGGCGCCGACCCCGGCGCCGTCTCGGCGCGGGCGCGCGAGCGGGGGGCGAGCCAGCTCGGCACCGTCGGCTCGGGCAACCACTTCATCGAGCTCCAGCGCGTCGAGCGCATCGACGATGCCGAGGCCGCCGCGGCGTTCGGGATCGAGGCGGGAGCGGCCACGATCCTGATCCACTCGGGATCGCGCGGGCTCGGGCACCAGGTCTGCACCGACCACGTCAAGCTGATGGACGCCGCGATCAAGGGCTACGGGATCGAGCTGCCCGACCGCCAGCTCGCCTGCGCCCCACTCGACTCCCCGGAGGCGCGCGAGTACCTCGCGGCGATGGCGGCGGCGGCGAACTTCGCCTGGGCGAACCGCGCCGCGCTCGCCAACGCCTGCCGCTCGGCGATCGCAGCGGTCCTCGGCGACGAGGTCGCCGCCGCGACCCGCCAGGTCTACGACGTCGCCCACAACGTCGCCAAGCTCGAGCGCCACGGCGGGCGCGAGCTCTGCGTCCACCGCAAGGGCGCGACCCGGGCCTTTCCTCCCGGGCACCCGGAGCTGCCGGATCGCTACCGGGGCGTCGGCCAGCCGGTGTTCATCCCCGGCAGCATGGGGACGGCGAGCTACGTCCTCGCCGGCCGGCCGGGGTCGCTGGAGCGTTCGTTCGGGACCACGTGCCACGGCGCCGGCAGGCGCCTCAGCCGGACCGCGGCACGCAAGCAGGTGGGCGGCGCCGAGCTCCGCGCCGCGCTCGAGCGTGAGGGGATCACCGTCCGTGGGGCATCGAGCCGCGGGCTCGCCGAGGAGGCGCCGCTCGCCTACAAGCAGGTCGACGCGGTGGTCGACGTCGTCGAGCGTGCCGGGCTCGCGGCGCGCGTCGCGCGGCTGCGCCCGATCGGCGTCGTCAAGGGGTGAGCGCGCCCCGCCGGACGAGACCCTCAGGCCGGCTGGAGCCGCGGGCGGTGCTCGGGCGAGGGCATCAGCGCCGCCGCGACGATCACCGCAGCGAACGCCGCGCAGCGGGCGGCCCCCTCGACGAACCCGGAGCCGATCGGGTCGCCGAAGACGAGCACGCCGCCGATGATCGCGCCGCAGTTGGTCGCCACCGAGGCGGTCGCGATCACCGGGACCGCCGCCCCGAGCTGCATCCCGCGCGCGAGGGCGAAGAACGCCCCCACTCCGGCGAACGCGGCGACCGCGGTCCACGGGCTCGCGAGCGCGAGGACGTCATCGGGGACGGTCTGGGTGAGCGCCTTGATCGCGACGTTGGCAACCCCGATCAGCAGGCCCGAGGCGACCCCGAGCGCGATTCCCCTCCCGGGGTGCTCGCTGCCGAGCGCCCCGGCGACGAACAGCGCGAGACCGGCGCCGATCATCGCCGACTGGAAGCCGATCATCGCCGCGAGCGAGTAGCCGCCGCCACCGCCGCCGCCCGGAAGGGTGAAGGCGATGAACGCCAGCCCGGCTGCGGCGAGGCCGAGGCCGAGCCACTCGCGGCGGCCGATCCGGTGGCCGAACCAGCGCTGCGCCGGGAGCGCGAGCAGGACGAGCCCGCCGGCGATCACCGCCTGGACGTGCGACAGCGGCGCGATCGCGATCGCGGCGACGTGGAGCAGCCAGGCGACGAAGGCGACCGCGAACCCGATCGTCCACCAGCGCGAGCGGAACAGCGCCGCGCCGCTGCGAAGCGGCCGCCGCATGCAGACCTCCGGCGCGGCCCGCGCGCCGCGGTGCTTGCAGAGCATCGCCACGTTGGCGGTCGCCGCGCAGGCGAGGGCGAGAGCGATTCCGAGCTCGGTCATCTCCCCTCCATCGTCTGCCGGCGGTCGCTCCAGGAGGCCAAGCGCCGGAGGCTAGACGAACGGCCACCTCGGCCCGGCAACCGGGCCGGTGCGAACCGGCTACGCGACGTGCTCGCGCATCCGCTCGACCGCCTCGGTGAGCCGGTCGTCGGGGGTCGTCAGCGAGATCCTGAAGAACCCCTCCCCGCTCGGCCCGTACATCGAGCCGGGCGAGATCACGACCGCCGCCTGCTCGAGCACGAGCTCGCAGAACGACGCCGATGTGTGGCCCTCGGGGACCGGGGCCCAGACATAGATCGTCCCCTTCGGCGGGGTGACCTCGACGCCGATCTCGCGCAGCGCGCCGACGACCAGGTCGCGCCGGCGCGCGTAGACGGCGTTCATCTCCGCGACCGCCGTTTGCGGCCCGGTGAGCGCCGCGACGCCGGCCAGCTGCACGGCCTCGAACAGGCCCGAGTCGACGTTCGTCTTCAGCCGCCAGTAGGCGGAGATGGCGTCGGCGTTGCCGAGGATCGCAGCGCAGCGCCAGCCGGTCATGTTGTAGCCCTTCGAGAGCGAGAAGACCTCGACCCCGACCTCCTTCGCGCCGGGCGTGGCGAGGAAGCTCGGGGCGACGTAGCCGTCGTAGGTCGTCTCCGAGTAGGCGTTGTCGTGGACGACGAGAATCTCGTTCTCGCGGGCGAGCGCGACCACCCGCTCGAAGAACCCCTCCGGCGCCACCGCGCCGGTCGGGTTGTTCGGGTAGTTGACGAACAGCAGCCGGGCGCGGTCGAGCGCCCCGTCCGCGATCGCGTCGAGGTCGGGGACGAAGCCGAGCTCGGGGACGAGCGGCATCAGCACCGCCTCGGCGCCGGCGAGCAGCGGGCCGCCGGTGTAGACCGGATAGCCGGGGTCGGATGCGAGCGCGACGTCGCCGGGGTCGCAGAACGCGAAGCAGAGGTTGTAGATGCATTCCTTCGCGCCGATCGCGGGGATCACCTCGGCGCCGGGGTCGATCTCGACGCCGAACCGGCGCTCGTAGAAGCCGGCGAAGGCGTCGCGGAACTCGGCCCGGCCTCGGTTCGAGGGGTACTGGTGGGTGCCGGGGTCGGCGACCGCGGCCTGCATCGCCTCGACGATATGCGGGAACGTCGGCGTGTCGGGGTCGCCGATCCCGAGGCTGATAACGTCGATCCCGGCCGCCTTCTTGTCGGCGATTCGCCGCTCGAGCTCGGCGAACATGTACGGCGGGATCGCCTCGAGCCGCTTCGACGGGTCGGTCAGGGCCATGGGCGCGGCAGCCTACTAGGAGTCGGCGAGGGCGCTCAGCATCGCCGGCGCGAGCTCGCCGGCGTAGATCGGCTCCGCGGTGCCGGTCAGTCGGACGTCGAGCTGATCCGAGACCTCGACCGTGAGCTCGCCGCCGTCGAGGGCGACCGTGATCGGGCTCTCGGCGCCGCGCAGGTGGGCGGCGACCGCGGCCCCGCTCGCCCCGGTCCCCGACGACAGCGTCTCCCCCACCCCGCGCTCGAAGATCCGCGCCCGCACCGCCGAGCCGTCGACGCGGACGAACGAGACGTTGGTCCGGTTCGGGAACAGCTCGTGGCGCTCGACGTCGGGGCCGATCTCGGCGATCGCGAGCTCCTCGATCTCACCGCCGGCGTCGATCACGCATTGCGGGTTGCCGACGTTGACGTGCTGGAAGCGCCACTCGCGCCCGGCGGCGCGGAGGGTGCCGGCCCCGTCGGGCGGGCCGCTCGGGTAGTCGGCGGACGTCACCGAGGCACGGCCGATGTCCATCGCCACCTTCCCGGGCCCGGTGATCGTCGGCGTCACCTCCCCGGCCCTGGTGATGATCGTGAACGTGTCGGCGTCGGTCCAGCCGGCTTGGCGGAGATAGAGCACCGCCTCGCGGGCGCCGTTCCCCGACAGCTCCGCCTCGGACCCGTCGGGGTTGAAGATCCGCAGCTCGGCGACGTGGCGCTCCTCGGCCGCCGGCGAGAGCAGCAGGACGCCATCCGAGCCGACGCCGAAGTGCGGGTCGCAGAGGCGCCGGATCCGCGCCTCGGTCAGCTCCCAGGGGAGCTCGGAGCGCTCGACGATGATGTAGTCGTTGCCGAGCGCCTGCCATTTCTCGAACCGCATCGGCCGGGCATCATTCCAGCCCGCCGCGGCCGGCGTCCCGCTCGGCGGAGTCGAGCAGCGCGACGACCGCGCCGGCGACCTCCGCGTCGCTGCGGCCGGCGCGGTCGACGAGCCGTACCCCCCGCATCTTCCGCATCCAGGTGAGCTGGCGACGGGCGTAGCGGCGCTGCGCGGCCTTGATCGCCTCGACGTCGCCCCGGAGCAGCTCTTCGAACCCGATCGCCGCCCGCGCGGTCCGCGACGCGCCGGCGGCGTCTGCGGCGCGTGCCTCCTCGGCGGCGCCGGCGGCGAGCATCGCCCCGACCCGAGCGTCGATCCGGCGGTCGAGCTCGTCGCGCTCCAGCGTCAGGCCGACCAGCACCGTCGGGTGGCGGAGCGCCTCGGCCCAGAGGCGCTCGCTCGAGCGCGGCGGGTCGATCCCGGCGCGCGCGAGCTCGGTCAGCCTCGCGATCCGCTTGCGGTCCTTCGGGTGCACGGTCGCCGCGAGGTCAGGGTCGAGCTCGTCGTGGAGGGCCCCGGGGCCGCGCTCGGCGAGCTCGGCTTCGACCGCGGCGCGGATCGCCCCCGGCACCGGCGGGCGCAGGTCGAGGTCGGACAGCGCCGCGCGCAGGTAGAGGCCGGTGCCGCCGACGACGATCGGCCGCCGGCCTGAGGCGACGAGCTGGTCGACCTCGGCGTGGGCGAGCGTCGCGAAGCGCCCGGCCGAGAACTCGCCGTCGATCGCGACGATCGCGAGCAGTCGATGCTCGAGCCGGTTGCGCTCGGCCTCGCTCGCGGCTCCGCTCAGCACCTCGAGCCCGCGGTAGACCTGGATCGCGTCGCAGTTGACCGCGACGGGGTCCTCGCCGCGGCGGCGCAGCCGGTCGGCGACCTCGATCGCGACCCCGGTCTTGCCGGCCGCCGTCGGGCCGAAGATCGCGAGGACGTTCAGCGGACGCGGCTCAGGAGTCGCTCGTGGCCGGAGAGCGTCGTCGACGTCGCCGCGTCGATCTCGACCTCGACCAGCTCGCCGGGCGAGGCGCTGCCCTCGAAGTTGACCGTCTTGTTGTGGCGGTTGCGGCCGCGCAGCCGAGTCCGGTCGGTGCGGCTCGGACCTTCGACCAGGACCTCCATCGTTCGCCCGACGAACCGCTCGGCGCGCTCGCGGGCGCGCCGCTGGACGAGGTCGACGAGGCGCTCCATCCGCTCCCGCTTCACCGGGTGCGGGAGCTGGTCGTCCATCGTCGCCGCCTCGGTCCCCCGGCGGGGAGAGAAGATGAACGTGAACGCGCCGTCGTAGCCGACTTCGTCGACCACCTCGAGCGTCTGCTCGAAGTCGGCCTCGGTCTCGCCCGGAAAGCCGACGATGATGTCGGTGGTCAGCGCGACGTCGGGGACGTGCTCGCGGATCAGCGCGACGCGGTCGAGGTAGCGCTCGCGGTTGTAGGTCCGGCGCATCGCCTTCAGGATCGGGCTCGAGCCCGACTGGAGCGGTAGGTGGATGTGCTCGCAGAGCGCCCCGAGCTCGGCGTGGGCGCGGACGACGTCCTCGCGCATGTCCTTCGGGTGCGGGCTCGTGTAGCGGATCCGCTCGACCCCGTCGACCGCGTCGATCCGCGCGAGCAGCTCGGCGAAGCTCGTCCGCCGCTCCTTCGGCAGGTCGCGGCCGTAGCTGTTGACGTTCTGCCCCAGCAGGGTGACCTCGCGGACCCCGTCGGCGGCGAGGGCCTCGACCTCGGCGACGAGCTCGCCGGGATCGCGGCTCACCTCGCGCCCGCGGGTCGAGGGGACGATGCAGTACGAGCAGACGCAGTTGCAGCCCTGCGAGATCTGAAGCCAGGCCTGGAACGGCCGTTCGCGCTTCATCGGCAGGTGGCCCGAGAAGTCCTCGAACTCGAAGTAGCCCTGGGCGGTGAGCGAGTCGGAGGTGAGGAACTCCGCCAGCCGGTGGATCTGCCCGGGGCCGAAGGCGACGTCGACGAACGGGAACCGCTCGAAGACCTCGTCCTTGACCGACTGCGCCCAGCAGCCGCCGACGCCGACGACCCGCCCGGGATCCTCGGACTTGAGCCGCTTCGCCTGCCCGAGGTGGGCGACGAACCGGTTGTCGGCCGACTCGCGGATCGAGCAGGTATTGAACAGGATCAGGTCCGCCCGGTCGCGATCGGCGGCCTCCTCGTAGCCGAGCGACTCGAGCATCCCGCGCATCCGCTCGGAGTCGTGCTCGTTCATCTGACACCCGAAGGTGGTGACGTGGTAGCGCTTGGCCACGCCCAGATCTTAGGACGCGCTCAGCGGACGGTGAGCTCGCCTTCCATCCCCGCCTCGCGGTGGCCCGGGACGGTGCAGAAGAAGACGTAGGCGCCGGACTGGACCTCGGTCTCGGCGATGCTGGTGCCGCCGTCGGTGACGACCTCGCCCTCGGCGAGCGTCTCGCCGTCGCCCTCGATCGCGACGTTGTGCGGGACCGGTGAAGGATTCGTGTACTCGATCGCGATCACGCCCGCGTCGGCGGCCAGCGAGTCGGTGTCGAACCTCAGGCTGCCGTCTTCGGGCGAGGTCAGGTCGAGCGTCGTCTCCGCCTCGGCCGCGGTTTCGGCGGGCGGGGCGTCGGCCTCGCCCTCGGGGCCGGTGGCGCCCTCGGCGGCCCCGATCTGCTCCTCCGTCTGCGCGGCTCGCTCGGCGAACGCCTCCGCCCGCTCGGCGGCCAGCTCCTCGGCGTGCTCCTCCTGGTGCTCGGCGGCCTGGACCCAGGCGAACGCCCCGGTAGCGGCGACGAGCGCTGCGAACAGGACCCCGATCGCGACCGCCCTCCGAGCCGTGCCTGGAAAGCCCTCCCGGCGCAGCCCGATCGCCGAAAGGAGCAGCGCCAGGGCGACGGCCACGCCGCCGAGGATGAAGAACGTCGTCTCCGCCATCAGGCGCGATCCTAGTAGAGACCGGGCGGGCCTAGTCGGCGTACGAGGTCGCGCGGCTCTCGCGAATCACCGTCACCTTGATCCGGCCGGGGTGCTCGACCTCGCGTTCGATCGCGGCCGCGATCTCGTGCGAGATCAGCGCCGCGCGCTCGTCGTCGACCGCCCCGGGGTCGACGATCACCCGCACCTCGCGGCCGGCGCGCATCGCGAATACCCGCTCGACGCCCTCGTGCCTGGAGGCGATCTCCTCGAGATCTCGGAGCCGGCCGATGTATTGCTCGAGGGCATCGCCCCGAGCGCCGGGACGGGCCCCGGACACCGCGTCGGCGGCCTGGACGATCACCGCCTCGACCGTCCGCGGCTCGACGTCGCCGTGATGCGCCTCGACCGCGTGGGCGACCGCCTCGCTCTCGCCGTAGCGGCGGGCGATCCTCCCGCCGACCACGGCGTGCGGCCCCTCGACCTCCTGGGTCACCGCCTTGCCGATGTCGTGAAGCAGCGCCGCCCGGCGGGCGGTCTCCACCGACGCGCCGAGCTCCTCGGCGATCAGCCCGGCGAGGCTTGAGCACTCGACCAGGTGATCGAGCACGTTCTGCCCGTAGCTCGTCCGATAGTGAAGCTTACCGAGCAGGCGCAGCAGCTCGGGGTCGAGCCCGTTGACCCGGGTCTCCAGCGCCGCCCGCTCCCCCTCCTCGACGATCCGCTGCTCGACCGCCTCCCTCGCGTGCTCGTAGGTCTCCTCGATCTGCGCGGGATGGATCCGGCCGTCGGCGATCAACCGCTCGAGGGTGAGCCGCGCGACCTCGCGCCGGAAGCCATCGAAGCTCGACAGGACGACCGCGGACGGGGTCTCGTCGATGATCACGTCGACGCCGGTGAGCTTCTCGAGCGCGCGGATGTTGCGCCCGTCGCGGCCGATGATCCGGCCCTTCATCTCGTCGCTCGGCAGCTCGACCAGGCGGGTGGTCGACTCGCTCGCATGCTTCGCCGCAAGCCGCTGGGTGGCGACGGCGAGGATGTTGCGGGCGCGGCGCTCGGCCTCGGTCTGGGTCTCCTCCTCGATCTGCGCCAGCCGCAGGCCGGCCTGGTGGCGCGCCTCCTGCTCGATCTCGCTCAGCAGGAGTTGCTTCGCCTGTGCGGCGCTGAGGCCGGAGATCCGCTCGAGCTCACGCCGCTGGACCCGCTTCGCCTGCTTGAGCTCGTCGGTCTGCTGGGCGAGGTTCCGCTCGCGGTCCTCGACCGCCTGCAGGCGGCGCTCGAGATCGCCGCGCTGGAGCTCGAGCGACTCCGTCTCCCGCAGCGCGCGCTCCTCCATCCGCGCGATCTCCTCGCGGCGCGCCTTGAGCTCGTCCTCCTCGGCGCCCCTCCGGTCCGCTGAGGCCCCGGCGCCTCGCTCCGCTCCCGCCTGCCCGCGCCTCCATGGCAGCCATACCGCGCGTGTTCCCATCGGTCTCTCTCCCTCCGGCCGACGACCGGTTCTTGGTCGCTCTCGCTATCCGGTGGCTCCGGCCACCGCGGCCGCGGCCCAAGAGGCGGTTGGTCTGCTGGTCCTTCGTCGCCACCCGCGGGCAACGGCCGCGCGCGACGACGCCCGATGGCGGAGTCGCTAGAGAGCGGTCCTCCCTGCCTGCCTGTGACTGAGCATCATCTGCGAAGTCTCAAAGAGTCGGTTGAGAAGTCTTACGTTTCAGCTGACCTTAGGCATCTTTGGGCGGTCAACGACCGCAGTTCGGATCGTAGAGACGGCCGTCCGCGAACGCAAGGCCGGCGACCGGCGCCTCAGGTCGGGCTCGGGGCGCCGTGACGGCGGACCGCGGCATAGGCGACCTCGGAGTCGTATCCGCGGCGGACCAGGTAGGCGAGCGCGCGGGCGCGGCCGGCCTCGTCGCCGGCCGGCTCGCCGCGGCGTTCGAGCAGCTCGAGCGCGCGGTCGAGCTGGTCGTCCGGCCCCTCGGCAGCGAGCGCCCCGGCGACCAGCTCGGGCGCCAAGCCGCGGGCCTCGAGCGCCTCGCGGATCCGCTCCGGCCCCCAGCCGCGAAGCTCGCGCTTGTCCTCGGCGAAGCGGCGGGCGAAGCGCTCGTCGTCGAGCGCGCCCGCCTCGGCGAGCCTGCCGATCGCGTCGTCCACCTCAGGGCGCTCGAAGCCGCGCTCGGCGAGCCAGCGCTCGAGCTCGGCGGTCGTGCGCTCCTTGCGGTCGAGGGCCTCGAGCGCGCGCTCGAACGCGTCCTCGGGCACGCCGACGCCTATGCGGCCTTGCGCTCGGCCTCGGGCTCGGCGGCGATCTCGGGCCCGCCCTCAGGCTCCGCGGCAGCCGGGACCGGCCGCGGGGCCCGGTCGACGCCGAGCTTCTCGAACAGCTTCAGCTCGATCTCGCCGGCGAGCTCGGGGTTGTCGGCCAGGTACTGCTTCGTGTTGCTGCGGCCCTGGCCGAGCCGCAGCTCGCCGTAGGAGAAGAACGAGCCCGACTTCTGGACCAGCTCGTGCTCGAGCGCGAGGTCGAGCAGGCAGCCCTCGTGCGAGATCCCGGTCCCGTACTCGATGTCGAACTCCGCCTGGCGGAAGGGGGCGGCGACCTTGTTCTTGACCACCTTCACCCGGACCCGGTTGCCGACCGCCTCGGCGCCCTCCTTAAGGGTCTCGATCCGCCGCATGTCGAGCCGCTGCGAGCAATAGAACTTGAGCGCGCGGCCGCCGGGTTGCGTTTCCGGAGAACCGAACATCACCCCGATCTTCTCGCGGATCTGGTTCGTGAACACGCAGACGGTCTTCGCGCGGTTGAGGTTGCCGGCGAGCTTGCGCAGCGCCTGCGACATCAGCCGCGCCTGGAGGCCGACCTGGGTCTCCCCCATCTGGCCCTCGAGCTCGACCCGCGGGGTGAGCGCGGCGACCGAGTCGACGGCGACGACGTCGACCGCGCCCGAGCGGACGAGGACGTCGACGATCTCGAGCGCCTGCTCGCCGTAGTCGGGCTGCGAGACCAGCAGCTCGTCGATGTCGACCCCGATCCGCTTCGCGTAGACGGGGTCGATCGCGTGCTCGGCGTCGACGAACGCGCAGACCCCGCCGCGCGCCTGGGCCTCGGCGATGATGTGGTAGACGAGCGTCGTCTTTCCCGACGACTCGGGGCCGAAGACCTCGACGATCCGCCCCCGCGGCACCCCGCCGACCCCGAGCGCGAGGTCGAGCGACAGCGAGCCGGTCGGGATCGCGTCGACGTCGACCGCGCCGCGCTCGCCGAGCTTCATCAGCGACCCCTGGCCGAAGTCCTTCTCGATCTGCTTCTTCGCGGCCTCGAGCGCCGCCTCCTTCGCCTTCGCCTCCTTGGCGTCGGCGGGCTTCAGGTTCGTCTTCTTCTCAGCAGCCATTTCTCATTCACCTCTTCAAACGCCCGTCGCGGACGGCAAGTCGACGCCCGCCAGGGACACGTACTCGGCCCCCTGGGGCTTGAGGATCGAACGGTAGAGAGCGACCCGGACGCCAGAAAACGGGTCCAGGAGGCTCCTCGGAAGCGCCCCAGGCGGACGCTCGACCCGCTGTGGCCTCCCCCGTCGGCTTCGCGGCGGGCCGCCGTGTGAGCGCTCGGGACGAACGCGGGCGACGGTGACGTGGGGCCAGAAGTCGCGCTTCTCCGGCCGGTACAGGCGCTCGGCCTCGAGCGCGTCGGAGACCTCCCCCTGGAGCTCGACCGCCGCCTCGGCATCGGCCCCGATCGCGAATAGGCGCGGGCGCCCCTTCGGCAGCGGCACCGGATCGGGGTCGAAGCGCATCGGCACCGGCCGCGGCGCCGGCCCGGCGACGACCTCGGCGATCCGGTCGATCTCCTTCTCCGGCTGGTAGCCGAGGAAGCACAGGGTCACGTGCAGGGCGTGCGCCGGCACCGGCCGCAGCGCCGGATCGGTGCATTCGCGCCTCTGCCAGCGGGCAAGCCCGTCGCGAACGCGCTCGGGCAGGTCGAGCGCGACGAAAAGACGCGCCCGGGGGCTCTTCAGCCGTTCCTTCGCCATCGCCAGACCGTAGTCCGCGCCCCGGAGCGAAGTACGCGCCCGGTGTCAGGAAATCGTGACGTGTTCGAAGCGAATCGAACCCGAGGCGGCATCGGCGAGGCCGACTGCGTGCGCCGGGGCGCGCCGACGCTGCGTCGGGCTGCCCGGATTGAAGATCTGAAAGTCCTCCTCGCGCTCGCAGAGGGGAAGGTGCGAGTGCCCGAAGACGACCGCGTCGGCGGTCGGGAACCGTCGCCTCAGGCGGGCGAGGCGCCCGCGACGGGGCCCGGCGTCGTGGACGATGCCGAGCTCGACCCCTCCAACCCGCACCGTCGTCTCCTCTGGCAGGGCGGCGACGACTTCGGGCGCATCGACGTTGCCGTGGACGGCGATCAGGCGCTTGGCGAGGCGATCGAACGCCTCGAGTGCCGCGAGCGAGGTGAAGTCGCCCGCGTGCACGACCAGGTCGGCCGCCGCCGCAAGCTCCGCGCAGCGCTCCGGGAGACCGCTCGGATCACGCAGGTGCGTATCGGCGGTGATCGCGATCAGCATCCCGGCAGGGAGCCGCGGCGAGCGGTCAATCGTCGAGCTCCTCGCCGGCGAGCAGGCGGCGCAGCATGTGCAGCGCCACGGTCGTCGTCCGCTCGCGGACCTCCGCCCGGTCGCCCGGGATCACCGGGTCCCGCGCGAGCGTGCGGCCGGACGCCTCGCGGACATCGATGCAGGTGTAGCCGACCGGCTTCGCCTCGGTCGCGCCGCCCGGTCCGGCGATGCCGCTGATCGCGCAGGTGACGTCGGCGCCGAATCGCTCGATCGCCCCGCGGGCCATCGCCTCGGCGACCTGCCTCGAGACCGCGCCGTGGGCGTCGATCAGATCGGGGTCGACGCCGAGCAGGCTGATCTTCGCGGCGTTCGAGTAGGCGACGATCGAGCCGGCGAGGTAGGCGGAGGCTCCGGGGAGGTCGGTGAGTCGAGCCGCGAGCATCCCGCCGGTCGAGGACTCGGCGAGCGCGATCGTCCGGCCGCTGAGCAGCTCCGCCACCTGCTCGTCGACGCTCGCGCCGTCGGTGCTGAACAGCGCCCGGCCGTGGCGCCGGGCCAGCTCGGCGACGAGCCGCTCGGTTGCCTGCTCTCCGCCGGGGCGGTGGCGGACGTCGATCTCGAGCTCGCCGCGCCGCAGGCAGGTGGTGATCTCGAGCGGTTCCAGATCTACCTCGGCCTCGACCTCCCGCAGCGTCTTCGCAACCTCCGACTCGGTGACGCCGAACATCCGGATCGTCCGCGTCGCCGCCGGCGCGGCCCGCTCGATCACCGCTCGAACGTCGGGAGTCGCGAGCGCCTGCGGCCACATCGCGTGGAGCTCGCGCGGCGGCCCCGGCATGACGACGATCACCGGGCCGCCCGAGCCGGCGACGACGAGGCCCGGGGCGGTGCCCGCCGGGTCGATCGGCGTCGCGCCCTCGGGGACCATCGCCTGCTTGCGGGTTCCCTCGCGCATCGCCTCGGGGTCGAAGCGAAGCCGCCGCGTGAACCCGGAGACGATCTCGCCGATCCGGCGCTCGAGCTCGCGGTCGAGGACCATCGGCCGACCGGCGAAGCGGGCGACGATCTCGGCCGTGAGGTCGTCCGCGGTCGGCCCGAGGCCACCGCTGGTGACGATCAGGTCGCAGCCCTCGGCGGCGAGGAACCGAAGCGCCGCCTCGAGGTCGGCTGGGCGGTCGGCGACGACGATGATCTGCGCGACCTCGATCCCGAGCTCGGCGAGCCGCTCCGAGATCCAGGGACCGTTTCGGTCGCTGATCCGACCGGTGATCACCTCGGTCCCGGTGACCAGGATTCCCGCGCGGATATCCCCCGGGCGCTCGGCGGCGCGCCCTTGATCGGCAGTCACGGACATCCCGGGCCGGGGTCGGGGGCGCGGCGGATCCGTCCGAGCGGGCGGATCCGGAACGAAGCGGGGCCGTCGACCTCCGGCAGGCTCCTGCGCTCGCCGTCGACGAAGAGGCCGAGCTGGTCGGGAGCGAATCCGGACGGGAACCCGAGCCTGAACCGGTCGGCCTCGAACAGCTCCTCGCTCCCGCCCGGGAGCACCTGGCCGTCGATCAGCGGCCGGCCTCCGTCGCCGATCAGGCAGACGCGGACGTCGTCGCGGAGGACGAGCCGCAGGCGCACCGGGCCGGCAGCGGCCTGCTCGGCCTCGCGGCGCACGGCCTGCCGGCGCTGCTGCCGGCGCTCGCGCCGGCGCTCCTGGCGCTCCTGGCGGGTCCCGCGGCGGTCGGCGCGGTCACCGCCCCCGTCGTCGTCCCCGCCGGTGAGCCCGAGCACGAGGAGGAAGACGACCACGGCTGCCGCCGCGACCCCGAGGATCGCACCCCAGCGCGGGCCGCCCCGGCGCTCGTCGAGGCGCCGGCGGCGCTCGAGGACGGGCTCTCCGCCGACCGGGTACGAAGGGCGCGACGGAACCTCGACCTGGCGCCGGAACTCGTCGACGAGCGCGTCGGCGTCGAGCCCGAGGAGGCGCCCGTAGGTGCGCAGGAACCCCTTCGCGTAGGCGGCGCTCGGGAGGACGTCCCACTCCTCGTTCTCGAGCGCCCGCAGATACTTGGTGCGGATCTTCGTCCGCTCCTCGACCGTGCGGATGTCGAGTCCCTGCCGCGTGCGGGCGCCCTTCAGCACCTCGCCGATCTGCATCGTGCCGCGCTCGTCGTACTCCGCCATGCCGGGCCTATTGTCGCTACCCCGCCTTGCCGCCGCCGGCGGGGCGCACTAGGTCTTCAGGCGCTCGAGGTCGGCGGGGTCGGCGACTCCGGGCTCGGGAGCGCGATCGGGCCGGTCGTCATCGGACGCCCCGGCGCCGCCCTCGTTCGCGAGCAAACGTGGGAGATCGGCGGCCGAGACGAGCACCTGCCGGGGCTTCGACCCCTCGTACCCGGAGATGATCCCCCGTCGCTCGAGCATGTCGATCAGCCTTCCGGCGCGCGTGTAGCCGACCCGCAGGCGGCGCTGGAGCATCGACACCGACGCCGTCTCGCTCTCGACGACGATCTTCGCCGCGTCGGCGAGCAGGTCGTCGGAGTCGGCGTCGAGCTCGCCGTCCGACGGGCCCTCGTCGGGCTCGCTGTGGTCCTCGAGCAGCTCGGGATCGAAGTCGGGCTCGCCCTGCTTCGACCAGTGGCCGCAGATCCGCGCGATCTCCTCCTCGGTCACGAATGCGCCCTGGATCCGCTGCAGCTTCGAGGTCCCGATCGGCCGGAACAGCATGTCGCCCTGCCCGAGCAGGCTCTCGGCTCCGCCCTGGTCGAGGATCACCCGCGAGTCGACCTGGGAGGCGACCGCGAACGCGATCCGCGCCGGGATGTTGACCTTGATCGTCCCCGTGATCACGTCGGTCGACGGGCGCTGGGTCGCGAGCACGAGGTGGATTCCGACCGCCCGCGACTTCTGCGCCAAGCGGATGATCGAGTCCTCGACCTCGGACGGTGCGACCATCATCAGGTCGGCGAGCTCGTCGATCACGCACAGCACGTGAGGCAGCGGGTGCTCGCCGGCGCGCTTGC
>DATHVI010000053.1:0-30726 GCA_035461385.1 Solirubrobacterales bacterium | reverse complement strand
CTCGTCCGGGGAGACCGACTCCTCGGTCGAGCGGAAGAGGTCGGCGAGGGGGCCCTCGCGCATGCTGGCGCGCTTCTTCGCCGCGGGCTGGGTCGCCGCCGGCTTCTTCGCCGCCGGCTTCTTCGTCGCGGCCGCCCGCTTCTTGGTGCCCTTGCCCGAGGCGCGCTTAGCCATGGGAGAGCACCTCGTCGGCGAGCTCCCGGTAGTACTTGGCGGCGTTCCCCTGCGGGTCGTACTTGAGCACCGAGGTGCCGCGGACGGGGGCCTCGGCGAACTTGATCGCCTTGCGGATCCGCGACTGGAAGACGAGCTCGCCGAAGTTCTCCTCGAGGATCTCGACCGCTTCCTTCGCGTGGACGGTGCGCGAGTCGAGCATCGTCGGCAGGATGCCCTCGATCCGGACGTCGGGATTGAGGTTCTCGCGAATCATCTCGAGCGTGTTCTGGAGCTGGACGAGCCCTCGCATCGACAAATATTCGCATTGGACGGGGACGATCACCTTGTCGGAGGCGGTGAGCGCGTTCACGGTCAGCAGACCGAGGCTTGGCGGCGTGTCGATGCAGATGAAGTCGTAGTCGTCCGCGACCCCCGCGATCGCCTTCTCGAGCGAGCGCTCGCGTCCGATCTGGGTCGACATCGCGATCTCGGCCCCGGCGAGGTCGATCGACGCCACGGCGATGTCGATCTCGCGCGCCTCGATCACCTCGCGCAGCGGGATGTGCTGGACGAGCACGTCGTACATCGACTTCTCGACCTTGTCGGGGTCGATCCCCTGGCTCATCGTCAGGTTCCCCTGCGGATCGAGGTCGATAGCGAGGACCTCGTGACCCGACTCGGCGAACGCGACCGCGAGGTTGAGGGTCGTCGTCGTCTTCGCGACGCCCCCCTTCTGGTTCGCGAACGAGAACACCTGCGCCCGGCGCCGGCGGCCGTTGCCCTCGCCGTCGCCCTCTCGCTGGGAGCGGCTCGGCCCGAGCGCCTGGCTGGCGGTGATCCGGTGCTCCTCATCGGGCTCGGCGGCTGTCGGGTTGACAGGCGGTCGGGTCGGCGCCCGCGGCGGGTCGGCAGGCGCTCGTGGCGCCTCGGGCTCGGCCGGCTCAGCCGCCGGCGAGGGCTCCGTCTGCGGCGCCTCGGGCTCGGCCGGCTCAGCCGCCGGCGAGGGCTCCGTCTGCGGCGCGGCGGGCTCGGCCGGCTCAGCCGCCGGCGAGGGCTCCGTCTGCGCAGGCTCGGAACCGACAGCCTGCTCAGCCCCGCTGGCACGCTCCGTCGGCGCAGGCTCGGGGGGCGACTCGCGGCGCGGCTCGGGCGCGCCGCCGTTGCCGTTCACGGCCTCGATCGGACCGTCTGACTGTTGATCGTGCTCGCGGTCGGAGCGAGATCCACGCTTGAAAAGACCCATACGTCGCGACTATTCGCACGCAACGCGGGCATTCCTCCCTTGGGCTTCGTATCCCAGGCCCTGAAAGAATCGCATCGTGGATCTGCTCGACAAGCGGCTGGTGATCGTCACCGGCAAGGGCGGCGTCGGAAAGTCGACCGTCGCGCTCGCCTTTGGCCTCGCGGCCGCGGCGCGCGGCAAGCGGACGATCCTCTGCGAGGTCGGGGCGCAGGAACGGCTCTCGAGCGTGTTCCACCGCGCCGAGGTCGGCTTCCACGAAGTCGAGATGGCGGAGAACCTGTGGACGATCTCGGTCGATCCCGACGAGGCGATGCGCCAGTACGTCCTCCTTCAGCTCAAGGTCAAGGCGATGCGCGACCTGCTCTTCCGGTCGCGGATCTTCACCTACCTCGCCGCGGCGACGCCGGGGCTGAAGGAGCTGGTGACGATCGGCAAGCTGTGGGAGCTCGCCCAGCCCGACCGCAAGGTCAAGGGGGCGCGCAGCTACGACGTCGTCGTGGTCGACGCGCCGGCGACGGGGCACGGCGTCGGCTTCCTGCAGACACCGCGGACGTTCGCCGGCATCGCCCGGGTCGGGCCGATCCACGCCCAGGCGGAGACCCTCGACGCGTTCATCTGCAACCACCGCAAGACCGGGGTCGCGATCGTCGCCACGCCGGAGGAGATGCCGGTGAACGAGACCGCCGCGCTCGAGCGCGACCTCGTCGACGGGGTCGGCGTCGCCGTCGATCGGATCGTGATGAACGCGCTCTATCCCGAACGGTTCTCGGACGCCGAAGCCGAGCGCCTCGCGGAGGTCGCCGCAGGCCCCAACGGCGCGGTCCGGGCTGCCTGCCGGGCCGCGGTCAGCCAGAGTCGCCGCGCGCGCTCCCAGCGGGAGCAACTCGCCCGCCTCACCGAGCTCACCTCCTCCCCGGTCACCACGCTCTCGTTCCTGTTCGAGCCCGAGCTCGGAGTCGAAGAGGCGCGACTGCTCGCAGAGGACCTGGGCGGGTGAGCGCGGTGCCGAGGCCGATGGGTATCCGGAGTGACACGCGCCGCGGGGGGCTGTGATGGCAGGGATCACGGAGCTGCTCGACGGCAAGCGGGTCTGTATCTGCGCCGGGTCGGGCGGGGTCGGGAAGACGACGTCGTCGGCGGCGATCGCGGCCGGGATGGCGGCCCGGGGGCGAAAGGTCGCGGTGCTGACGATCGACCCGGCCAAGCGCCTCGCCGACTCGCTCGGCCTTCCGGAGCTCGGCAACACCGAGCGCCAGGTCGACCCGGCGCTGTTCACCGAGCTCGGCGTCGACACATCCGGTGGCGAGCTGTGGGCGATGATGCTCGACGCGAAGGCGACCTTCGACGAGATGGTCCGCAAGCACGCGCCCGACGCCGAGACGCGAGAGCGAATCCTCGACAACCGGATCTACCAGCAGCTCTCGGCGGCGCTCGCCGGCTCGCAGGAATACGCGGCGATGGAGCGGCTGTTCGAGATCTGGAGCGAGGACCGCTACGACCTGCTCGTCCTCGACACGCCGCCGAGCCGCAACGCGCTCGACTTCCTCGACGCGCCGCAGCGCCTGACCCAGTTCATCGAGGGCCGGGCGATGCAGGTATTCATGAAGCCGACCGGCTTCGGGATGAAGCTCTTCGGTCGCGGCGCCGGGGTGATGTTCGGCGTCCTGCGCCGGATCACCGGCGTCGACCTGATCGAGGACCTGGCGGAGTTCTTCGAGGCGTTCAGCGGCATGGTCGCCGGGTTCCGCGAGCGCGCGAAGCGGGTCAACGAGCTGCTCGCCGACGAGCAGACCACGTTCCTGGTCGTCTGCGGCCCGCAGGGGGAGCCGATCGACGAGGCTGTGTACTTCCACCGCAAGCTCGCCGAGGCGAAGTTCCCGTTCGGCGGCGTGATCGTCAACAAGGTCCACTACGAGGAGGAGCTGCCCGCGGGCGGCGAGGAGCTGGCCCGCGAGCTCGGGGGCAAGCTCGGCGACGAGGACCTCGCGCGGCGGGTGCGGGACAACTTCGACGACTACCGCGCGCTCTCGGCCCGCGACCGCCGCGCCGTCGCCCACCTCGCGGCCGAGATGCGAACCAAGGCCGTGATCCAGGTCCCCCACCTCGACGAGGACGTCCACGACCTCGCCGGCCTGATCGAGCTCGACCGCTACCTGTTCGCCTCCGGCGCCCGTGAGCGGGCGGCGATCGCTGCGCGAGCCCCCTGAGTGCCGAGCGCCTGAGCCCTGACCCGCCGCCCCCGGACGCGGGAGGAGCATGAATGGCCCGCGGCGTAGCGCGGGCCAGGTATTCAAGGCGGGAGCCGAGGAGGCGGCGAAGCTGTGCAGGCCCAGGCCACCGGGGTGTGCCGGTGGCCGGGCCTGCTCTTCCTGGGTGATCGGAGGAGGAAGCCTGTGCTCAGGAGGCCGTGTTGACCTCGGCGCGGCGCCTGCGGTCGTAGCCGACCTCGCGCACGTTCCACTCGGTCTCGACGCGCGGGAAGAGGTTGGCGAGCCGGTCGGCGCGCTCACGGCGCTCGGTGCGGCTCTGCTCGATCAGCCGCAGCACCGGGCTCTCGCGCGGAACCCGGTCGAGATCCGGCTCCTCGCGTCCCGCGACGGGGAGGTCCGGCACGGCCTCGATCACCGTCGTCGATCCGTTGTCGAGCCGCTCTGCCGTCGTCTCCGGAATCCGTGCGTGCAAAGTCATCTGCTGCTCAACCTCCTCGGGGTCGCCCGGTCCCTGGTTGGTTCGCCGCGCGGCTTCGGAGACCTTCACGATCTCGATCCGGGGCTCGAACTCGATCTCCGCCGGCTCCGGGTCGTGCCCGGCGCCGGGCCGCGCGTCGGGCAGGCCGCCGGACTCGTCCTCGGTCCGGCGCTCGCCCGCCGGCGCGAGCGTGCCCGGCTCCGACCCCTCCGCGCCCTCGATCGCGTCGTCGAGCTGATCGGCGATCGCCCACTCGGCCGTTTCGCCGCGCTGGTCGCGGGCGCCCTCGCCGACGGCGAGGCCGTCTGCGAGCAGGATCTCGTCGGCGGTGGTTCGCAGGTCGGCGCCGAGGTGCCCGCACGCCGCGTCCTTGAGGATCGCTCGCACGAGCTCCTCGAGCTCAACCGCGGTCTGCGCCGGCACCGGCCCGGCGCCGTGGGGCTCGCCGCTCCACAGCTCGCGCTCGAGCGCCGCGGCGCGCTCCACCACCGTCTTGACCTCCGCTCGCTGTCCGGGCTCGGCGCACAGCGCCGCGACCCGCATCGGCAGCCCGAGGTCCGCCGGGCCGCCGCCCTCGAGCACGAACCGGAGCGCGAGCAGGTTGTCGCTCAGCGCCTCGACCACGACTGGGCGCTCGAGACCCGCCTCGAACCGCGAGATCGCGCGGTCGAGGCCGCGCGCGGGGCTGCGCAGACCGCCCTCGCGGCGGTCGAATGGAGTCTCCGGCGATTCGAGCGTGCGCGAGAACGCCGCCAGCGCGGCAACCTCGGTCTCGGCGAGCCGGTATCCGCCGGGACGTGGCCTGCCGGCGCCGGTCGAGATCCGCCGCCAGCGGCTCGCCCCGGTGGCTACCCAGGCGTGCGGGCCGAGCCCGACCCCGCCGGCCTTGAACAGCCGCAGGGTCGTGATCAGGCGCCGAAAGGCGTCGGTGCCGGCCGTCGCTCCGTCCTCGTCGCCCTCCGACGGCGCGATCCGGGTGACGGCGAGGAAGGTCGGCTCCCAGGGCGAGGCGCCGATCAGGTCGCCGCCCCGTGCGTCGGCGGGAACGTCGACGGTGTCGGCCCGGACGATCGTCGCCGAGGCCAGCTCGAGGCGGGTGACCGGCATCTGGAAGCCGCGCAGGGGGACGACGACGTCGATCTCGTCGGCCGTGGCCTCGCCCCCGGCCTCGAGCTCCTCGATCGCGGCGACGAGCCGCTCGCGATCGAGCGAGAAGTCGGTGCTGTCGAGCCAGAGGCGACAGAGGAACACGACCCCGGCGAGCTCGGCTCGAGCCCGTGCCTCGGTCGGCGTTGCGATCCCCAGCTGCTCGAGGTACGGGGCCGCGAGGTCGGCCGACTCGATCGCAGCGCAGGCGGCGCCGAACGAGTCGAGCTCCCGCAGCTCGCCGGCGTGGTCGCGAACGAACCGCTCGGTCAGCGGCTCGTAGCGGCAGAGCGGTGTGCCGTTGCCGGCCTCCCGGACCTCGTAGGGAATCTCCGCGCCGGCCGCGATCAGCTCGCGAAAGAGCTTCGCCGCGTCGCGGGCCATCGTCTGCAGGCCTTCTCTGACCACCAAGTCGCGCATGCCAAACGCTTCTTGCGGTCACCCCGCGCTCCTGCGGGTGCAACCGGCGTTGCAGCGAGCTGTGGGGCCGGCCCGTGCCTACGCCGCGACCGGGCGGCGGCGCTCGCGCTTGCCCTGGTCCTCGCCGAGCAGCCAGCGGCGCCCGTAGGCGCGCATGTCCTCGATCAGCGGGACGAGCGCGCGGCCCTTCTCCGTCAACGCGTACTCGACCCGGGGCGGGACCTCGGGATAGGTGTGCCGCTCGACGATCTCGTGCTCCTCGAGCGCCCGCAGCCTCAGGGACAGCGTCCGGGGACTGATTCCCTCGAGCGAACGCTCGAGCTCGCAGAACCGCCGGCTGTGCTCGGCGAGGTCACGGATGACGAGGATCGTCCACTTGCCGGAGATGATCTCGGCACATGATCCGACTGGACAGGGGGATTCAGCCATCGCTCTCGCCGGCCGGGGGACAGTGCTCCCCATCGCGCCGCTTGAGGCGAGTATAGCTAACGCTTTACCAACTGAAGTGGGGTTTCGCCCCGGCTTACCCGGATCCGTCGGTCGCGCCGGCCCCCGCCATCACCTGCTCGATCCCGCTCGCGCGCTGGCCGCGGGCGTCGAGCATCAGCTTGAAGTCGTGCGGGCTCGAGGCCGCCTCGAGCGCGACCTCCTCGGTCACCTTGCCCTCCATGACGTGCCCGAGCAGCGCCTGGTCGAAGGTCTGCATCCCGTAATAGCCACCCTCGGAGATCACCTCGCCGATCCGCGCCGTCTCCTCGGGGTTGAGGATCAGGTCCTGGACGCGGCCGGTGACGACGAGCGCCTCGCAGATCGCGATCCTCCCGTCGCCGTCGGCGCGCTTGACGAGGCGCTGCCCGATCACCCCGCGCAGCGTCGCCGCGAGCATCACCCGCGCCTGCTGCTGTAGGTGCGGCGGGAAGAAGTCGATGATCCGGTTCACGGTCTCGGTCGCGTCGAGGGTGTGGAGGGTCGAGAGCACGAGGTGCCCGGTCTCGGCGGCGCCGAGCGCGGTCCGCACCGTCTCCTCGTCGCGCATCTCGCCGACCAGGATCACGTCGGGATCCTGCCGCAGCACCCGCCGCATCGCGCGGGCGAAGCTCTCCGTGTCCTGGCCGATCTCGCGCTGGTTGATGATCGCGCGCTTGTCGGCGTGCAGGTACTCGATCGGGTCCTCGAGGGTGATGACGTGACGGGGGTAGGTGGAGTTGATGTGGTCGATCATCGCCGCCAGCGTCGTCGACTTCCCCGACCCGGTGGTCCCGGTGAGGAGGATGATCCCCCGTGGCTCGTCGGCGAGGTTGCGGATCACCTGCGGCAGCTCGAGGTCGTCGATGGTCCGCACCTGGTAGGGGATCGCGCGGAGCGCGATCGAGACGCTCCCCCGCTGGCGGAACGCGTTGACGCGGAACCGCGAGACGCCGGGCACCGAGTAGGCGAAGTCGGCCTCGCCCGCCTGCTCGAACTCCTGCCGCAGCTCGGCGTCGGTGAGGATCTGGTCGAGCGCAGCCTCGGTGTCGGCAGCGGTCAGCGGCTCGGCGCCCTCGATCGGCCGCAGCTCCCCGTCGAGCCGCACCATCGGCGGCGCCGGCACCTTGACGTGCAGGTCCGACCCCCCTCGCTCGACGAGGTAGCGCAGCGCAGCATCGACATCGAATCCCATCACCCCCGCTATCGGCGCATCCCGCGTTCGCGTTAAGCGAACTGGACGCTCTTGAGGGGTGAGAGGCAAGACCGGCAAGGAAGCAGGGAGCGCCGCGTGCTCTGCACGCAAGCGGCCGATGACGCCGCCGGGCGCCGCCTATCGCTCCTCAGGCGACTTCGCGAAGCTTCTGAGCCTCAGCCAGCGACTGGAGCTTCTTCAGCGACTGATTCTCGATCTGCCGGATCCGCTCGCGGGTGACGTTGAAGGTGCGGCCGACCTCGTCGAGGGTCCGCGGGTGCTCGCCGCCGAGCCCGTAGCGCAACTCGAGCACCCGGCGCTCGCGGTAGGAGAGGTTCTCGAGCGCCTCGCGCAGCGCCTCCTTGGTCAGCAGGTCGGCGGCGCGTTCGAACGGCGACTCGGCCTTCTCGTCGGCGATGAACTGGCCGAACTCGGACTCCTCCTCGTCGCCGACCGGCTTCTCGAGCGAGACCGGCGCCTGGGCGGAGCGCTTGATCTGGTCGACCTCCTCGGGGTCGATCCCGGTCACCTCGGCGATCTCCTCCGGCGTCGGCTCGCGGCCGAGCTCGGTGACGAGCTTGCGCTCGGCGCGGCCGATCTTGTTCAGCTTCTCGACCACGTGGACCGGGATCCGGATCGTCCGCGCCTTGTCGGCGAGCGCGCGGGCGATCGCCTGGCGGATCCACCAGGTCGCGTAGGTCGAGAACTTGAACCCCTTGCGGTAGTCGAACTTCTCAGCCGCGCGGACGAGGCCGAGGGTCCCCTCCTGGATCAGGTCGAGGAACGGCAGCCCCTGGTTGCGGTAGTTCTTCGCGATCGAGACGACGAGGCGGAGGTTCGATTCGACCATCTTCTGCTTCGCGTCGAGGTCGCCGCGCTCGATCCGCTTCGCGAGGTCGACCTCCTCCTGGGCGGTCAGAAGCCTGACCTTGCCGATGTCCTTGAGGAACAGCTGCAAGGAGTCGGTGGTCATGTCCGGCTTCAGGTCGAGCGTCGTCTGCTTGCGGCGCTTGCGCTTGCCGTCGGACGGCTCGGCCGGCGTCGGGGCGGCGGCCTGGACCGGGTCGACGTCGTCGACCAGCTCGACTCCCTGGCCCTCGAGGTAGCCGTAGAGCTCCTCGATGTCCCCCTCCTCGACCTCGACCTCGGCGAGCGCCGTCGCGACGTCGCCGTAGGTGATCACGCCCTCCTGATGGCCCTTGCTGAGAAGGCCCTTCACCTCCTCGAGCTCTTGAAGCTCGGCGATCAGCATCTGTTCGGATCTAGCCTTTCTGCTCGCAAAGTCCGGTTTGCCTGGCTCCGTCGCGCGGCCGTCTCGGGGGGGCCAGCGACCCTGCACGAGGCCCCTCGAGCCAACGTCGCGGAAGAAAACGCGGACCGCACGGGCCCGCATCCCACCGCGTGGCTCCCGGCTTTGATGATGGTCAAGCTGCTGAGAGAATCGTAGTCACTTTACTTTTTGTAGTCAACAACCGGGGTGCCCGCGAAGGCGCCCCTGCAAACGTATCCGCTGAACACCGCCGGCGGGGCGCAGTTACGCTGACGCACGAGACGTGCGGGCCGCGGAGCCCGCGCCCGAACGATCCGACCGCGACCGGTGACGAGCGAGATCCCAGACCCCGAGCCCGGCGATCCGGCGGCGAGCGTGCTCGGCAGCCTGCCGCGCGATCGCCTCGGAACCCGCAGCCCGCGCCGGGGACCCCCCCGGTCGGACCGCGGCCCCGAGGCGCCCGGCGAGCGGCCGCCCCCGAAGCGCAGCATCGAAGAGCTGGCGTGGGGCGGGATCGCGGTCGCGGCGGAGGCGGCGACCCTCGGCGTGCGGCTTGCCAACCGCCTGTTCGAGGCCGGCGCCGGCCGGCAGAGGCCGCCGCGCTGACGTCTGCCCGTCACCGCCGCGAGGACGCCGATGCCCCGGCGAGGGCGGGCAGGCCCCGCCGCCACCACCCGCTCCGCTACCTGCGAGCGTTCTGGGAGCGCGCCTACCGCGAGAACGTCACCGGGATGGCGGCGATGGTCGCCTACAACCTCGCGCTGGCGGTCTTCCCGTTCGCGCTCCTGCTGCTGTTCGTCTTCGGCCAGGTGATCGAGAACGCCGAGATCCGCGAAAGCGTGCTCCGCGACCTCGAGGCGCTGTTCCCCGCTGTCGGGCAATCCTCGCTCCAGGACGCGCTCGACCGGATCCGCGATCGCTCGACGACGATCGGGATCGCCGCCGCGCTCGGGGCGCTGTGGATCGGCGCCTCGTTCTGGGGCGCGATGGACACCGCCTTCTGCCGCATCTACCACGTCAGGTGCCGCAAGTGGGTCGAGCAGAAGCGGTTCGCGCTCGCGATGCTGCTCGTCGTCACCCTGTTCCTGGCCGCGAGCGTCGTCGTTCCGATCGCCGAGGGCCTGCTCGCCTCGAGCGCCGAGGACCTCCCGTTCGGCCTCGACGAGGTCGGCGCCCTGCGGCGTGCCGGCCTCCTCGCCGTCGGGCTCGCGCTCGCGTTCGGCGTCTGCTGCCTGATCTACTACTTCGTCCCCAAGGGCCACGTCCCCTGGCACGGCGTCTGGCCCGGGGCGCTGTTCGTGACCGCGACGACGGCGATCGCGAACGCCGTCTTCCCCTTCTACCTCGCCCACTCGAGCATCGACCGGATCGGCGGCGCGGTCGGCCTGATCCTGATCGCCCTGCTCTGGTTCTACCTCGTCAGCCTCGCCCTGCTCGCCGGCGCGGTGATCAACGCGCTGCGCTACGAGCTTCGCGCCACCGGCAGCGTCGACGAGCCATGCTGGGAGCCGAGATGAGGGCGGTGCCCCGCCGGAACCGGCGCGGCCCGGCGGCATCGGTCATGCTTGGCGGCCGATGCGGATCGCGATCCTGATCTTCGATCGGCTGACGGCCCTCGACGCGGTCGGTCCCTACGAGGTCCTCTCGCGGATCCCCGGCTCGGAGCTGACCTTCGTCGCCGCCGAGGCCGGACCGAAGCGAACCGACACCGACCGGCTCGCGCTCGTCGCCGAGGCGACGATCGATGAGCTGCCCGAGCCCGACGTCCTCCTCGTTCCGGGCGGCGAGGGCAACCGGCCGCTGATGCGCGACGAGCGCATGCTCGATTGGCTGCGCGGCGCCGATCGGGCTTCGACCTGGACGACTTCCGTCTGCACCGGCTCGCTGCTGCTCGGCGCCGCCGGGCTGCTCGAGGGCAGGCGGGCGACCTCGCACTGGGCGTACCGCGACCGGCTCGCCGGCTTCGGCGCAACGGCGGTCGACGAGCGGGTGGTCACCGACGGGAAGCTGATCACCGCCGCCGGCGTCTCGGCCGGGATCGACATGGCGCTGACCCTCGCCGCCCGGATCGCGAGCGACGAGGTCGCGCAGGCGATCCAGCTCGGGATCGAATACGACCCCGCGCCGCCGTTCGACGCCGGCTCGCCCGAGCGTGCGCCCGGCGAGCTGGTCGAGCTCGTGCGCTCGCTCGAGACCGGCTCAGGCGAGTGAGCCGCCGCCCGAATCCCCGTACTCAGCCGTAGCGCGCGCCGGTCACCTCGCGCAGCTTCGGGCGATTGTGGCGCGCCTTCACCTCGCGTACCGTCCCCGACCGCGAGCGCATCACCAGCGAGTCGGTCGAGGCGTGTCCGTCGCCGAGGTAGCGCACGCCCTCGAGCAGGTCGCCGTCGGTGACCCCGGTGGCGGCGAAGAAGGTCTCGTTGCCGCGCACGAGCCGGTCGACGTCGAGGATCTCGTCGAGGTCGTACCCGGCGTCGATCGCCGCCTGACGCTCGTCGTCATCGCGGGGCCAGACACGGCCCAGCATCTGGCCGCCGAGGCACTTGATCGCCGCGGCTGAGAGCACTCCTTCCGGCGTGCCGCCGATCCCCCACAGCAGGTCGATGCCGGTGCCCTCGCTGACCGCGAGCAGCGCCGCCGAGACGTCGCCGTCGGTGATGAAGCGGATTCGCGCGCCGACCTCGCGCAGCTCGGCGACGGCGTCGGCGTGCCGCGGGCGATCGAGCATGATCACGGTCACGTCGCCGACGTCGACGTGGCGGCGCTCGGCGACCGCGCCGACGACTTCGGCGAGTGGACGGTCGAGGCTGAGCAGGTCGGCGACCTGCGGGCCGCCGGCGATCTTCTCCATGTAAACGCAGGGGCCGGGGTCGAACATCGTCCCGCGCTCGGCGAGCGCGATCACCGCCAGCGCCGACGGCCGGCCCTCGGCGCAGAGGCGGGTCCCCTCGAGGGGGTCGACCGCGATGTCGACCTCGGGCGGGCTGCCGTCGCCGATCAGCTCGCCGTTGTAGAGCATCGGCGCCTCGTCCTTCTCGCCCTCGCCGATGACGACGGTCCCGTCCATCGGCACCGTGTCGAGGAGGAGGCGCATCGCGTCGACCGCGGCCTGGTCGGCTGCCTCCTTGTCACCACGCCCGACCCAGCGCGCGGCGGCCAGCGCCGCCGCCTCGGTTACCCGAACGAGCTCGAGCGCGAGGTTGCGATCGGGCTTCGTGCCCGAGCGCACGTCCTGGGAGATGACTCCCTCGTGCTGCTGATCCATCTCGATGCCTCCATTGCCTGTCTCAATGCACTTCCCCCTACCCGCCTCAGACGGTTCCCGGCGCCCTGCGGGCCTTGGCCCCGCCGCTCTCGAGCGAGCGGGAGAACCCCGTCGCCGCGATCGCGAGCGCGGCTGCGAGCGCGATCCAGTAGCCGTAGTCGAGCCCGATCCCGAACGTATCACCGGGGCGGTCGAGGATCCCGTTGTAGACGATCAGGATCGCCGCGGCGAACCCGGCGACCATCGTCAGCTCGCCCGGCGCCCACGACAGCGCGTGCCCGCGGACGAGGATCCAGGCGAGGATCACCGGCGCGAGCGCGGCGAGCAGCAGCAGCCAGCGGAGGACCGGGAACGTCTCCCATCCGGTGCAGCTCAGCTCGCCCTCGCCGCAGATGAAGTTGCGCTCGGGGTCGTTCATCCGCTCAGGGCTCCCGGTGAGCGAGAACCAGGGCAGGAAGAGGACGCTGATCACCAGCAGCAGCGACGCCGCCCCTCCGAACACGGTTCGCCTCGGGTTCAGGCGCGAGAAGTCCACGCGGTGGCGAGCCTACCCGACCCTTCGCCCCCGGCCGCGATCGCGGCGGCCGCGGCGAGGCTCACTTCGTGGCGACGATCTCGAGGTACTCGTAGGGGTACTCGGCCCCGCCGCCCGCCGGGCCCTGGTTCGAGCGCTCGGCGAACGCGAGGAAGTCGCGGTCGAGCGCGGCCAGCCGCTCGGGATCGTCCGCGAGGCCGGCGTAGATCGCGACGACCGGGCCGAAGGTCCGCCGGAACAGCTCGCGGTAGGCCTCCGGGCTCTCGGCCCGCTCGACGTACTCGCGACGCCTCATCTCGAGCGTCGAGACGCGATCGCCGAGCAGCTCGCGCACGTGGTCCTCGCTCCCCCAAAGGGTCGGTGCCAAGGACTTCGGAGGAGGCGGGGGCGAATACGGCGCCAGCGCCGCGAAGAAGTCGCTGAGGAGGCTTTCGGGCGTGAAGTTGAGCATCCCGATCGTCCCGGCCGGTCGGCAGACCCGGCTCAGCTCGTCGACCACCGCGCGGTGGTCGGGGACGAACATCGCGCCGAACGACGACGTGACGACGTCGAACTCGCGATCGGCGAACGGCAGCGCCGCGGCGTCGGCGACCACCCATTCGAGCTCGACTCCCCGAGCCTCGGCCTCGCGCCGGCCGGCGTCGAAGTGGTCGGCGACGAGATCGGATGCGACCACTTCGGCGCCCGCCTCGGCGGCGCGGATCGCGGTGTTCCCGGTCCCGGCCGCGACGTCGAGCACCCGCTGCCCGGGCCCGATGCCGCAGGCCTCGACGAGCTGCGGTCCGAGCTCCCAGACCGTTTCCTTCGCGAACCGGTGATAGTCGCCGAGCGCCCAGACCTGGCCGGCCCCCGTCTTGCCGTCGCGCTCCGTGACCCCGGCTTGGTCAGTCGCCATGTTGCGCCACCTCCGCGTTCGGCCCGCGATCTCCCCGATCCTGGCAGCGGCGGCGGCCTGTGCCAGGAGTCGGATCGACGCGGGTGGGTGATCCATCGCCCTCGCACCGTAAGCCGGGCGCGGCCCGGCGACTTCGCCAGAAGCGGCCAAATCGGGGGCGGCCGCGAATGGCCAGGTTTGGCTATGTGGTCAGGGGTCGCGGCTGCGATCACTCGAGGAGCCCGGAACGCGCGGCGTAAACCGCCGCCGCCGCCCGCGACGGGAGCTCGAGCTTGCGGAGGATGTTGGTGACGTGGCGATGCACGGTGTGCTCGCTGACCACCAGCCGCTCGGCGATCTCGCGGTTGGTGAGGCCCTCGGCGAGGAGGGTGAGCACCTCCTTCTCGCGCGGGGTCACGCCGTCCGTCGCGCCGGCGCGGTCCTGCTCGAGCACCTCGCGGGCGCGCTCGGCGGCGACTGCGGCGCCGAGCGCGGTCAGCTGCTCGAGCGCGACCGCGGCCTCGCGCGCAGCAGCGTCGCCGCGCTCGAGGGCACGCAGGGTCGCCGCGAGCTCGATCCGCGCGCAGGCGGACTCGAACGGAGCGCCGACGCGCTCGAAGCGATCGACCGCGTCCTCGAGCAGCCGCCGAGCCACCCCGTGCTCGCCGCGAGCGGCGGCGACGATCCCGCCGGCGAGGTCGCACGACGCCCGCAGCGGAGCGGTGGCGAATCGGCGCTCGGCCTCGCGGAGCGCCTCGAGGGCGGCGGCGGCGCGCTCGATCCGCCCGGCGGCGACCGCGGCGCGGACGAGGAGCTCGAGCGCGGGGGGACGATCTTCGCTCGCCGCGTCCGGGAGCTGGCGCAGCAGCCGTTCGAGGAGCTCGGTCGCGGCTTCGGCGTCGCCGCGGTCGAGCGAGAGGCGTGCCCGACAGAGGCTCGCGGTGGCGCTCGCGCCGGCGCGATCGAGGAGCTGCGCGGCCTCGGCGGCCCGTCCCTGCCTGCGCCGGAGCTCCGCGAGCTGGGTCAACGGCCCCCCGATCCAGGCGGGACGCGAGCGGCTGAAGTCCTCGACCGACGCCTCGAGCATCTCCTCGGCCTCGGTCCAGCGGCCCTTCCACAGGTGGACGGCGCCGTACTCGGCGCGACAGAACGCGAGCATGTAGCGACTGCCGTAGCGATCGGCGAACTCGGCGATCCGCTCGCACCACTCCGACGCCCGGTCGTAGTCGCTCACGGTGATGCAGCTGGAGACCATGAAGCAGCACGCCCAGGCGCCGGCGATCGGCACCTGAGCCTCGCCGGCAAGGGCGAGCGCGGTCGCCTCGTCGAGGCATCTCATCCCCGCATCGACCTCGGCCCCGGCGACGAGCGTCGAGCCCTCGAGGGCGAGGCCGAGCATCTCGAGATCCGGCTCCCCGAGCCGCCGACCGAGGTCGGCCGCCCGCCCCGCGAGCTCACGAGCCCGCTCGTCCTCGCCATTTGCGCGGGCGAGGTATCCCTGCTGAAACGCGAGCCAGCCGTGCTCGATCCCGGGCTCGAGCGGCTCGAGGAGCCGCTGTGCCCGCTGGAGCCACCCGTTCGCCACCGCCGCGGCGCCGTTGAAGTCGAGGTGATCGACGGCGAGCCAGGTTGCCATCCGCGCCGCTCCTGCCCGGTCGTCCGCCCGCTCGTAGAGCCGGTACGCGCGCTCGCGGGCGCTGAACACGGTCTTTGCGTCGTCGAGCCACCACGCTGCCCAGCTCAGGCCCTCGAGCGCCTCAGGCGTCTCCGCGGCGGCCAGCGCGCGGGCGAAGCTCGCCCGCGCCTCGCGCCACTTTCCCCGCGCGAGCGCCTCCTCGCCCGCAAGGCGGTCGGCATCCGATCCCGAGCCTCTCGCCACGCGGACACCGTACCCCCGTCAGCCACGGCGCCGGGCCCCGGGCCGCCGCCGAAGCTAGGGCGAGAAGGGATAATCAGGCACGAGTGGAGGTGACCGACGAGGTCCAACGGGGACGCGAGGCCTTTGAGCGACGAGAGTGGCCCACGGCGCTCGACTCGCTATCGACCGCCGATCGAGCGCAGCCGCTTGCCCCCGAGGACCTCGACCTGCTGGCGACCAGCGCCTACATGCTCGGGCTCCAGGAGCGCTACTTCGCCACTCTGGAGCGAGCGCACCGGGCCTACCTCGAGGCGGGCGCGGAGGCCCGAGCCGGGAGAAGCGCGTTCTGGATCGGCGTCAACCTCGTCCGGCAGGGCGAGACGGGGCGGGCGAGCGGCTGGCTCGGGCGGGCGCAGCGCGTGCTCGAGCGTGCAGGCCGGGATTGCGCCGAGCAGGGTTACCTCCTGATCCCACGCGTCTTCCAGCACGAGGCCGCCGGCGAATGGGAGCAGGCGGCGCGGACCGCCGCCGAGGCAGCCAAGATCGGGGAGCGGTTCGGTGATCGAGACCTGTTCGCGCTCGCAGTCCACGAGCAGGGCCACATCCTGATCCGGCAGGGACGGGCCGCGGAGGGAATGACGCTTCTCGACGAGGCGATGGTCGCCGCCACCGCCGGCGAGCTCTCGCCGATCGTCACCGGGATCGTCTACTGCGGCGTGATTCTCGCCTGCCAGGAGGCCTACGAGCTCCGCCGGGCACAGGAGTGGACAGCCGCGCTCAGCGACTGGTGCGAGCGCCAACCGGATCTCGTCGCCTTCACCGGGCGCTGCCGTGTGCACCGCGCCGAGATCATGCAGCTTCGCGGCGCCTGGCCCGATGCCCTGGTGGAGGCGCAGCGAGCCGAGGAGCGGAGCGCGGCGGGCGACAACCGGGCGGCGGTCGCGGAAGCGGAGTATCTCCAGGGTGAGGTCCACCGCCTGCGGGGTGAGTTCGCCGCCGCGGACAAGGCCTACCGCGCCGCCAACCGGTCGGGGCGCGAGCCGCAACCGGGCCTCGCGCTGCTCAGGCTCGCGCAAGGCAGGACCGACGCGGCGACGGCCGCGGTCGGCCGTGCGCTGACGGAGGCCGCCGACCGCCCGGCACGCGCCCGGCTGCTGCCGGCCTACGTCGAGGTGATGATCGAGGGGGGCGACGACGCCGAGGCTCGCCGCGCCTGCGACGAGCTCGAGCGGATCGCCGCCGGCGGAGTCGGCGCGATGCTCGAGGCGGTCGCCGCCAGCGCCCGCGGAGCCGTCGAGCTCGCCGGAGGCGACCCTCGGGCGGCGCTCGCGACGCTGCGGCGGGCGTGGAAGCTGTGGGACGGGCTCGGAGTGCCCTACGAGGCCGCACGGGTGCGTGTCGGGGTGGGGCTCGCGTGCAGGGAGCTGGGCGACGAGGAGGCGGGAGCACTCGAGCTCGAGGCCGCACGCTCGACCTTCGCCGACCTCGAGGCCGCGCCGGATGTCGCCCGAGTCGATTCGCTCCTGGGCCGCGGCCGCGGTGACGGCGCTCACGGGCTGACCGGGCGCGAGCTCGAGGTCCTGCGACACCTCGCCGCCGGCGAGAGCAATCGGGAGATCGCCACCACGCTCGTGATCAGCGAGCACACCGTCGCCCGCCACGTCCAGAACATCTTCGCCAAGCTCGGCGTCTCGTCCCGGACAGCCGCGAGCGCGTACGCGTTCGAGCACGACCTGGTCTGACGTCCGGGCGGCCGGGCCACCGGAATGGTCAGGACTGACCATCCCGGCCCGGATCGCAAGTTGGTGCATGTAGACGATGCGGCGGCCACGCCGCGGGCGTAGGTTCGCTCCGTGGGCTTTGGTCGACACGCGAAGGAGGGCCGACGATGACGACGGTCGAAGAGCCCCGCAACGACTTCCACGAGATCGCGGAGGCGATCGCCCCGACCTGGGCACGGCGCCGCGAGTTCATCGAGGACGTATCCGCGCCGGTCCGCGAATGGCTGATCGACGCACTCGATCCACAGCCCGGCGATACCGTGCTGGAGCGGGACAGATGACAACCAACCAGCAGGCCCAGCCGGCGAGCGAAGGTGGTAAAGCCCCCGATCGATCTCGCGCTGCGGAGGCTCGGGACGGCGCCCGCCGCGAGCTTCTGGCCGGCATCCCGGTCGAGGAGCGTTCGGTCGATGCCGCTGACATCCCAACGACGGTGCTCGAGGGTGGCGACGGCGCGCCGATCGTCCTCCTCCACGGACCCGGCGAGTCTGCGGTCAACTGGCGCTGGGTGATGCCGCAGCTGATCAGGACGCACCGGGTCGTGGCGCCCGATCTCCCGGCCCACGGGGCTACGGGAGCCCCGGAAGGGCCCCTCGACGCCGATCGCGTACTCGCGTGGCTGGGAGATTTGATCGCTCGCACCTGCGCGTCGGCGCCGGCGCTGGTCGGACATGTCCTCGGCGGCGCGATCGCAGCCAGGTTCGCGGCCCGCCGCGGGCGCGAGCTCGACCGCTTGGTGCTCGTCGACTCGCTCGGCCTGGCGCGGTTCCGCCCCTCGCTGCGGTTCGCCGCCGGATTCATCGGCTTCCAGGCGCGTCCGAGCGAGCAGACCTACACGCGGTTCATGCGGCAGTGCGCGTTCGACCTCGACGCCCTGCGCGACGAGATGGGCGCGGATTGGGAGGCGTTCGTCGCCTACAACCTCGAACAGGCGCGTGGGCCGAACTCGAAGGCGGCAGGCCGGCTCTTCCGCGCCCTCGGCCTGCCCCGCATCCCGCCCGAGGAGCTCGAGCGAATCGCCATCCCGACGGCGTTGATCTGGGGCCGCCACGACCGCGCCCTGCGGCTGGGGATCGCCGAGCAGGCCAGCGCACGCTACGGATGGCCGCTCCGCGTGATCGAGGGGTCAGCGGACGACCCAGCGCGTGACCAGCCGGAGGCGTTCCTCGACGCCCTCCACGTCGCGCTCGGGCGGACCGTGGGCGAACGGCGATGAACTACCGGCTCGCGTACGCGCTCGGCTTCCACCCCTGGGAGGAGCTCGCCGAGCATCCGCCTTTCCGCGATGCCCTGCTGCGGCTGATCGCGGCCGAGGAGGATGGGCGCGGACCCCCGTACGGCCGCGCGCTCGACCTCGGCTGCGGGAGCGCGGTCTGGGGCGTCGAGCTCGCCCGGCGCGGCTGGGAGGTGACGGGGGTGGACATCGTCGAGAAGGCGCTGCGCCGAGCGCACGAGCGAGTCGCGGCGGCGGGGGTCGAGATGCGTCTCGTCCGCGGCGACGTCACGGCGCTCTGGGGCACCGATCTCGGCTCCGGGTTCCGCCTCATCCTCGATACCGGCACCTTCCACGGCCTACCGGCCGGGCAGCACGGGGAGATGGCGCGCGAGGTGAGCCGGATCGCGAGTGCCGATGCAACGTTGATCCTCGACTGCTTCGCCCCCCGGTGGCGGGGGCCGCTGCCGCGCGGGGCCAGTCGCGCGGAGGTCGAGTCCGCATTCGCGGGGTGGGCGGTCACTGACGACGTCGTCGCGGACACCGATCCCGATTCGATCGCGCGCCTGTTCAGGTTCGAGGAGCGCTTCTACCGGCTCCGCCGCCGCTGAGCCTCCCGCTCACCCAGCACGCCGCGCCAGCGACAGCGCGTAGAGCTCCTCGGGGTCGGTCCACCACTCGACCAGCTCGAGGCCTGCGTCGGCGAAGGTGCGCTCGACGCGCTCGCGGGTGAACTTGGTCGAGATCTCGGTCCGCATCTCCTCGTTGCGGGCGAAGTGGACCTGCATGCCGAGATCGCGGACCGCGACGATCTGCCCGGCGAGCGAGCGCAGGCGGATGTCGATCCAGCGGTTGTCGGGATCCCAGAAGGCGACGTGCTCGAACCGGTCGGGGTCGAACTCGGCGCCGAGCTCGCGGTTCAAGACGCGCAGCACGTTCTTGTTGAACTCCGCGGTCACCCCGGCCGAGTCGTTGTAGGCGGCCTCGAGCCGGGCCTCCTCCTTGACCAGGTCGGTGCCGAGGAGGAACCTGTCGCCGGGGTACATCAGGGTCGCGATCCGGGCGCAGAAGGCGCGCCGCGGCGCCGGGCGGAGGTTCCCGATCGTCCCGCCGAGGAACGCGATCAGCGCTCCCTCTCCGCGGGGGATCCGCTCGAGGTGGCTCTCGTAGTCGCAGATCACCCCGTGGACGCGCAGGCCCGGGTACTCGGCGACGAGCTGGCCGGCCGTCCGCCGCGTGATCTCCTCGGAGATGTCGACCGGGACGTAGGCGGAGAGCTTGCCGGCGTCGCTCATCGCGTCGAGCAGCGCCCGCGTCTTCTGGGCGGAGCCCGAGCCGAGCTCGATCAGGATCCCGGCGCCGGCGGCGGCGATCTCATCCGCGCGTGCGGTGAGGATCGAGCGCTCGGCACGGGTCGGGTAGTACTCGGGGAGCTCGGTGATCGCCTCGAACAGCTGCGAGCCCCGCTCGTCGTAGAAGTACTTCGGCGGCAGCTCCTTGAACGGCGCCGACAGGCCCTCGCGGACCTCCTCGGCCATTCCGGCGAGGACGCCGTCCGGGGGCAGGTGGACGTCGATCGCGATCGGCTCGGCGGTCAGCCGTGACTCCACCGCTCCCCCTACGAGTCGCTCGCGCAACGTAGCCCAGCGAAGATCTGCCGCCGCTCGGGAAGGTCCCAGTTGCGGAAGCTGAGCCGGATCGCATCGCGACGGGTCGCCCAGGCGCCGCCGCGCAGCACCCGGTAGCCGCCGCCGAAGAAGACCTCCGAGTACTCGCGGTAGGGGAACGCCCGGAAGCCGGGGTAGCCGGCGAACTCGCTCGCGGTCCACTCCCAGACGTCGCCGAGCATCTGCACGGCGCCGCAGGCGCTGGGGGCGTCGCCGTAGGCGCCGGCGGGCGCGCATCCGAACGCGAGCTGGTCGAGGTTCGCCCGCCGGCGGTCGGCGCCGCGCGCCGCCGCCTCCCACTCGAGCTCGGTCGGCAGTCGCTTCGCCACCCAGCGGGCGAAGGCATCCGCCTGGTGCCAGTCGACGTGAACGACCGGCTGCGCCGGATCGAGCCGCTCAGCGCGGCCGAAGACCGTTCGCGCCCACTCGTCGCCGTCGCGCTCCCAGTACATCGGCGGGTCGGCGCCGGTGTCGGCGATGAACTCGGCGTAGGCGGCGTTCGTGACCGGCGTGCGGTCGATCCGGAACGGCTCGATCTCGACGCTGTGCCGCGGCCGCTCGTTGTCGTACGCGAACCCCTCCGGACCGGCGCCGATCTCGATCTCCCCGCCTGCGACGGCGACCATCTCCGGTCCTTCGGAGGCGGGCTCGAGCCCCGGCCGAGGGTCGCGCTCGACCTCGTAGCCGGGGACCATCTGCAGGAGCTGGAGCATCGTCTCGTTGTGCTGGTGCTCGTGGGTGATGATCAGGTCGTAGACGAACCCGTCACGGAGCAGCGGGTCACCGGTCCGGTCGAGGTCGATCCCCGCGAGGACGTCGAGAGCCCGCTCGCGGACCTCGGCCATGTAGGCGCGAAGCTCGGCCCCGCGCAGGATCGGGAGCTCGTTGCGGCTCCGGCGGGGATTCTCGATCGCGTCGTAGAGCCGGCCGAGCTCGCCCCGCAGGGGGTCACGGCCGCCGACCTTCTGCACCAGCCACTGCTCCTCGAAGTTCGCGATGTGCCCGAGGTCCCAGGCGAGCGGGCTGAGGATCGGGGAGTAGACGGTGTTGAGCTGGTCGGAGTCGAGCGGCTCGACCAGCGCAAGCGTGCGCCGGCGCGCTTCCGCAAGGCGCTCCGCGATCCGCTCCTCGAGGCTGGCCTGGGCAGGGACGGCGATGGCGAAAGGCTACCGACGTCGGCCCGCGGGACCCCGTCGCCGGCCCGGGGTCCTTCGGTGCGGGCGGGGCGCCCGGCCGAGGCGGCGATTAGAGTCCGCGTCCGATGTTGATCGATGGAGCCAGCGCGCTCGTCACCGGCGGCGCCTCGGGGCTCGGCGCCGCGACCGCGCGGCTGCTCGCCGAGCGGGGAGCCGGCGTAGTGATCGCCGACCTCAACGCCGAGAAGGGCGAGGCGCTGGCCGCCGAGCTGCCGCGGGCATCGTTCGTCGAGGCGAACGTGCTCGAGCCCGACCAGGTTGAGGCCGCGGTCGACGCCGCGGCGGCGGCCGAGGGCGGGCTGCGGATCTCGGTCTGCTGCGCCGGGATCGGCTGGGCACAGCGCACCGTCTCCCGGCGTGGCCCGCACGACCTCGAGATCTTCTCGAACGTCGTCAAGGTCAACCTGATCGGCACCTTCAACGTCCTCCGCCTTGCCGCCGCGGCGATGAACGACAACGATCCCGATGCCGAGGGCGAGCGCGGCGTCTGCATCAACACCGCCTCGATCGCGGCCTACGAGGGCCAGATCGGCCAGGTCGCCTACGCGGCCTCGAAGGGCGGCATCGTCTCCCTCACCCTGCCCGCCGCCCGCGACCTCGCCGGACGCGGTGTCCGGGTGGTGACGATCGCCCCGGGGCTGTTCGACACCCCGCTCCTCGCCGCGCTCCCGGACGAGCAGCGCGAGGCGCTCGGCGCCGGGGTCCCGTTCCCGGCCCGGCTCGGCCGCCCCGGGGAGTACGCCGAGCTCGCGGCGGCGATCGTCGCCAACCCGATGCTGAACGGGGAGACGATCCGCCTCGACGGCGCGCTGCGGATGCCGCCGAAGTAGCCCCGCTCACGTCCCGGTCTCCTCGGGGTCGGTGTAGACCGGCTTCAGCCACGGCGGGACGACCGCGAAGTCGTGCTCGGAGCCGGCGGCGGCGTCGAGCGGCTCGATCGGGACGAGGCGCAGACGGCGGGCGGGGACGCGGCGGGTGCCGCGACGGGTGCTCCGCACGTGGCCGGCGTGGCTCGCCGAGGTGACGTGGAGCTCGCCGGTGTAGGGCCCCCAGCCGGGCCTCGGGCGGATGCCGGCATCGCTCGCCCAGTTGCGGATCCCGCCGCGGTAGTTGTAGGAGCGATGAGAGCTCGCGCGGCCGTCGACGCGCGAGCCGACCCTCACTTGGAGCGACTCCCAGTCGTCCCGGTGGTGGCCCCACTCACCCCACGGCTCGGTGCGGCTGTCGGGGTAGTAGAGCCAGAACTGGAGGTAGACGTTCCCGGCCCGCTCGCCCGAGCAGTCGGCCCCGGCGGACTCGGTGCGCTCGGCAGCCTCGGGACGGCAGTCGACGACCCTGGTGAACGCGGTCGCCGGAAGCCCGGCGGCGGTCCGCGAAACCCGGCCCGATCGCGACGCGGTTGCGCACGCGGGCTCGCGGCAGCGGCGGTGGTCGACCGGGAGCTGGTCGGCATCGCCGCTGAGGTGGATCGTCGGCGCGTGCTCGCGCAGCATCGCCGCGACCTTCGGCCCGTACTCGGCCGCGAGCGGGTCTGCCTCGGGGTCGCACGCGGCGCCGATCCGCACCGCGCAGGCGAGCTTCGACCCGATCGCCCGCCCGACCTCGGCGCCCGGGACGCCCCCGGCCGCCGCTGCGGCGGCGAGCGCGGCAAGCGAGACCAAGAGCACGAGGCCGACCCACTCGACCGTCCCCTGACCGCGTTCCTGCGATGCCACGCGCCGACGCTAGGCGCCACCGGCGCGCGAGTGGCGCGGCGATCGTCACGGCTTGCATGCGCGTCCGACTCGAGCGGTCGAGGTCGACCGCGACCGCCGCCGGGCGCGATAGAGTCGCCTTCGTGGCCCAGCCGCCGCAAGCCGAGGGTCGGAGCAAGGCCGGTCGCGGGCCGCGGTTCTGGATCGCGGTCGTGGCGGTGATCGTGCTTGCGATCTTCGTGATCCAGAACTCGCAGCGGGTCGAGGTCGACTTCCTGTTCACGACCACCGAGACGCCGCTCGTCTTCGCCCTCCTGATCGCCGGCGTGCTCGGTGCCGTGATCGGGTGGGCGGTGCCGCGGATCCGCAGCCACGACCGCGGCTGACCGGGACCCCCTCCGAGCCTCGGGCATCCCCCGCAGGCGGCCGACCAGATGCTGGGGTCGATGCTGGGGTGCCCCCCGGTGCGAAGCCGCTCCGAGGATGCGAGCGTCGCCGGGTGGAGGCGACCGCGGACGAGGTCAGGCTGACGATCGAGAGGGGGAGCAACCCGATCTCCGGGAGGCTCGACCTGCCTGACGGCCGCCGGCTCGCGTTCGAGGGCTACGTGCAGCTCGTCGCGGCGCTGGAGGCGATCCGCGAGCCGCCTCCTGACGGTGAAGGCAAGTCAGGAGGGAAGGAATGAGAAGGCTCAGGCCAAGGCTGACCTACGCGAACGCGATGGCGACGATCGCCGTGTTCGTCGTTCTCGGCGGTGGCGCGTACGCCACCCATACCCACAAGATCGGAACCGCCGACCTGAAGAACGGCGCCGTGAAGACGAAGAAGATGGCGAACGGCGCGGTGAAGACGAAGAAGATCGGCGCCAACGCGGTCAAGGTCGGCAAGCTCCACAACCCGCTGCGGCCCCGATGGGCCGTGGTCCATCACAACGGCAACCTCGAGCGTGGCCGTGGCGCGGTCGACTCCGGCAAGGTCGGGGTCTCCACCTTCGTCTACAGCGTCGAGTTCAACCGCAACGTCTCGCAGTGCTCTTACGCCGTGACCCTGACCGAGATCACCGGTGGCGATCAGATCGGGGTTGCCCATGCCAGCCCCGATGGTGGCAACGCCAACGCGGTGCTCGTCGTCACCCGCGACACGGACGGCGTCGGCGACCCGCGCTCGTTCTCACTCCAGGTCGCCTGCTAGGGGCGAGATCGCGCGAGGTCCGGGAGGCGGCCGTCAGCGGCCGCCTCCTGCGTCCTCCGATCGGCGCTCCGCGGTCCGCGTATCCGCTTCGGCCCGCTACCGGAGCACCGGCCCGAGCTCGTCACGGGACGAGATCTCGAGCTTGCGGTAAGTCTGGCCGAGGTGGAACTCGACCGTCTTCACGGTCACGAACAGGCTCTCGGCGATCTCCCGGTTGGTCATTCCCTCGGCCGCCATTCGCGCCACCCGGAGCTCCGAGGGCGTGAGGTCCTCAAGCCCGGTGCGGCTCGGCTTTCGCGGGCGCGCGCCGCTCGCCCGCAGCTCGGCGTAGGCGCGATCGGCGAGGGCCACGGCGCCGCAGCGCTTCGCCAGCTCCATCCCCTCGGCAAGCGGCTCGCGGGCGTCGGCGCGTCGGCCCGTGCGGCGGATCGCCGCGCCGAGGCCGACGAGCGCGCGAGCGTGCTCGAGCTGCGCCGGGGAGCCGGCAAGGAGCTCCGCCGCCTCCTGATGCAGCCCGAGCTCGTCCCCTCCCCGGTCGATCGACGCCAGCGCACCCAGCGCGACCCCGGCAGCGCGCGCCGAGCCCATCTCGCGCGCGAGCTCGAGCTCCTCGCGGGCGAGCTCGGCGGCCCGACCGCGCTCGCCAAGCTGGACGAGAGCCTGCGCGGCGAGCGATCGCCACGGCAGGTACTCGGGCGTCGGCGCCTGGATCTCGAGCAGTCGCTCGCCGGCGGCGAGCGCGTCGTCACGTGCGGCCTCCCAGTCTCCGCGGGCGAGGGCGACCCTCGCCCGCCCGTACGGGAGCCACAGCCAGCCCCACATCCCGGGAAGGAGCTTCTCGGCCCGCTCGGGAAGGTCGAGCGCCTGCGACGCCGCCTCGGTGTCGCCGCGGTCGACGAGGCAGATCGCGAGCATCACCCGGACGAGCGTCGTCGCCGGGTCCCACTCCCTGCCGCCGAGCCGCACCCGCGTCTCGGCGTCGGCGATCGCCCCCGTGAGGTCGCCGGTCATCCAGCGGAGGTGGGTTCTGCCCTCGAGGGCGAGTGCCATCAGCATCGGGCTGCCGCGGTCCCGCGCGTACTCGAACGCGACATCGAGGTTCGACCTCGCACCGCCGTAGCGTCCGAGGACGCACTGGAACGCGCCCAGCATCAGCGTCTCGGGAAGGGATGCGGAGATCTCGGCCAGGAGCGCCTCCGCCCGGTCGAGGCGCCCGAGCGCTTGCTCCCGCCGACCCCTGAGGAAGGCGTCGAAGGCGAGCGCGAGCCCGCGCGCGACCTCGGCATGGGTGGGCTCGCCCCCGGAGCCGGTGCGGGGAGGCTCGAGCAGCACACCGAGATCGTCGACGAGCGCGGGCACCGCGCGGCCGGCCATGAACAGGGTCAGCAGGAGGTATGCCTCCGCGGTGCCGCCGGCGCCGGGCGGGATCGGCTCGATCGCCTCGCGAAGCGCCGCCGCCGCGCCCGCCGCGTCGCCATGGAGATAGCGAGCGAGCCCGAGCGCCGCGAGCCCGCGGCCGCGGGTTACGGGATCGTGCACACCGGCGAGACCGGCCTCGAGGTGGCCGAGCGCATCCGGATCGAGCAGCTGGGCCTCGGCCTCGCCGAGCTCGAGCGTCACCTCCGCCCGCGAGTCGTCGGGCGGCGGCTCGGCCACGGCGCGCCGCAGGTAGGAGACCGCGGCGCCGATCGCTCCCCGCTTGAGCGCGGCGCCGGCCGCCAGCCGCAGCGTCGCGACCACCTCGGGATCCCCGGCCGGCTCAACCGCCAGCAGGTGACCCGGCACCCGGTCGGCGAACTCCGGATCGGCGCCGAGGAGGTCGACCGCCCGGCCGTGCAGGCCGGCGCGTTCGCGTGGCCCGAGCTCCTCGTAGACCGCGTTGCGGATGATCGGATGAGCGAACCGGTACCGCTCCCCCGGCTCGAGGATCGAGACATCGGCGAGCTCGGCCGCGGCCGAGCGAGCGCCGTCGCGATCGAGTCCCGCGAGGCGGGCGGCGCGCCCCGGGTCGGCGACATCGCCGAGGACCGCGACCGCGGCGACGAGGCGAGGCGCCGCGGCGCTGAGCGACCCGAGGCGCGCGAGGATCACCCGGCTGACCGCATGCGGACCGAGTCCGAGCACCCGCGCCGCCGCCTCCTCGGAGGGGGTCGCGCGGTCGCGACGGAGCTCGTCGACGAGCGCCCGCAGGTAGAAGGGATTGCCGCCGGTGGCCGCGTGACAGGCGCGCGCGAACTCCGGATGCACCGGAGCGTCGAAGACCCCGGCGACGAGTCGCGCGCTCGCATCCGACGAGAGCGGCGCCAGCATCAGCGCGCTCGCCGCCGGATCCGAGGCCGTCGCCGCAAGCGCCGCGTCGGGCCGCCAGTCGTCGCTTCGAGCCGCGAGCAGCAACAGCACCGGGAGATCGGCAACCCGCGGCGCGATGAAGGCGAGGAACCGCAGCGAGTCGCGATCGGCCCAATGAGCGTCGTCGAGGACCAGCAGCAGCGGCTGCTCCTCGGCGAGATCGGAGAGCAGCCAGTAGAGCCCGTTCAGCGTCGCAAACCCCGGCTCCGCGCCGACGCCCCCGTCCGTGAGGCCTAGCGCCGGCGCCGCGTGGGCGGCGGGTCCGCCGAGCAGCTCCCGTCGGCGCCCCTCCGCGGCCGCCCGGAGCGGCGGCTCGAGAAGCTGGCGAACGATCCCGAACGCGAACTCGCGCTCGAGCTGCGTCGCCCGGGCGGTCAGCTCCCCCATCCGCCCGGCGGCGATCCGGCGAGCCTCCCGTAGCAGCGCCGTCTTCCCGATTCCAGCCGGCCCCTCGACGAGTACGATCGACCCGGTCCCGGCGCAGGCCCCATCGATCGCAGCCTCGATCCGTCCGAGCTCTCCCTCTCGCTCGAGTAGCTCTCCGCTCCCGGCGACGCTCATCGCCTCACCCTCGACCTGCGGCAACCGCCCGAGCATACGCCCGACGGCGGCGGGGGAGCAAGTCGCGGGGGTTCGTTTTGGGGCGGCTCCTTGGGGTGGACCGGGCTCGCCTTAGAGGTTCTCGACCTCGGCGGCGATCTCCCCCGCCGCCTGCTTCGCGTCGGCGAAGACCATCGAGGTGTTCGGCTGGTAAAAGAGGTCGTTGTCGATCCCCGCGAACCCGGGGCTGAGCGAGCGCTTGATCACGATCACCTGCTGGGCTTCGTTCACCTCGATGATCGGCATCCCGGCGATCGGCGAGTTGGGGTCGTTCTTCGCCGCCGGGTTGGTGACGTCGTTGGCGCCGATCACCACCGCGACGTCGGTCCGCGGCATCTCCGGGTTGATGTCGTCCATCTCGCGTAGCTTCTCGTACGGGACGTCGGCCTCGGCTAGGAGGACGTTCATGTGGCCGGGCATTCGGCCGGCGACGGGGTGGATCGCGTAGCTCACCGTCACGCCGCGCTGCTCGAGCTCGTCTGCCAGCTCCTTGACCGCATGCTGGGCCTGGGCGACCGCGAGGCCGTAGCCGGGGACGATCACGACCGAGTCGGCGTAGGCGAGCTTGATCGCGGCGTCCTGGGCGTTGATCGAGGTCACCGGGCGCTCCTCGGTCGCCGCGGCGGCGCCGGCCGGGGCGGCGCCGAAGCCGGCGAAGAGGATGTTCGGCACCGACCGGTTCATCGCGTTCGCCATCTCGAGCGTGAGGATGGTTCCCGACGAGCCGACGATCGTCCCGCCGACGATCAGGGCGACGTTGTCGAGCGCGAACCCGGCGCCGGCGGCGGCGAGCCCGGTGAGCGCGTTGAGCAGCGAGATCACGACCGGCATGTCGGCGCCGCCGATCGGCAGCACCACCAGGTTGGCGAGGATCGCAGCGGCGATCAGGACGGCGACGAACAGCGTCTGCGACGGATCGTCGTTGGTCGCGCCGAGAATGATGCAGGCGGCGACGACCCCGATCAAGAGCAGCGCGTTGATCACCTGCTGGCCGGGAGCTTTGATCGGGTGCCCGGGGAGGATCCCCTGGAGCTTTCCGAAGGCGACGTTCGAGCCCCAGAACGAGATCGAGCCGACGACGGCCGAGAACAGGATCGGGACGAAGGTCTCGAGCGGGACCTCGTGCCCCATCCCCTGGCGGAACTCGGCCCAGGCGATCAGCGCCACCGCGCCGCCGCCGAGGCCGTTGTAGAGCGCGACCATCTGCGGCATCGCCGTCATCTGGACCCGCAACGAGGCGACGACGCCGATCGCGGTCCCGATCGCCAGCCCGAGGACGATCAGCCCCCAGTTCCCGATCCCGTCCAGCAGCAGGGTGGTGACGACGGCGATCGCCATCCCGACGGCTGCGGTCATGTTCCCCTGGCGGGCGGTGGTCGGGTGCGTACCGCGCCGGATCCCGAGGATGAAGAGCGAGAACGCGACGATGTAGAGCGCCGTCGAGGGAGCGCCGCCGGGCTCGAGCAGGGCGACGGGGGGTACGTCCACCATCAACCCCGTCCCTCCTCAGACCCTGACACGCCCGGACGCGGAGCGGAGGACGTGTCAGGTTTTTGTGTCGGGCGCTTGCGCCCGAACATTCCAAGCATCCGGTCGGTGACCATGAAGCCGCCGACGATGTTCACCGTTCCGAAGATGATCGCGATCACGCCGATCAGGTTGTCGAGGAAGGCGTCAGAGTGGCCGATCACGATCAGCCCGCCGAGCATGACGATGCCGTGGATCGCGTTCGTCTGGCTCATCAGCGGCGTGTGCAGCGTCGTCGGCACCTTCGAGATCACCTCGAAGCCGACGAACGCCGCGAGCACGAAGACGGTGATCTGGGTGATCAGGTCCATCTAGTGGCGCCTCCGAGAACGTTGTGCAGGGTCGTGAGAGGCACGACTAGCCTCCCTCGCCGGCTGGCTGCGCGACGCCCGCGACCTCGCGGGCACGCTCGTTGCGGATCTCTCCCTGGTGGGTGATGCAGGCGCCGGCGACGACCTCGTCGTCGAACTCGACCGCGAGCGCCCCATCCTCGCCGATCACCAGGCCGAGCAGGTTCTCGATGTTCTTGGCATAGAGCTGCGAGGCGTGCGCGGCCATGTCCGACGGCAGGTCGGTGGGCGCGATCACCTTGACGCCGTTCTCGGAGACGACCGTCCGGCCCGCCTCGGTGAGCTCGCAGTTGCCGCCCGAGTCGCCGGCGAGGTCGACGATCACCGAGCCGGGCTGCATCCCGGCGACGGCGGCAGCGGTGATCAGTAGCGGCGCCGGCCGGCCCGGGATCTGGGCGGTGGTGATGATCACGTCCTGCTTCGCCGCGTTCGCGGCCAGTGCCTCGCGCACCTGCTCGTTCTCCTCGTCGGTGAGCGGCCGCGCGTAGCCGCCCTCGGCCTCGGCGTCGGGGATGAAGTCGAGCTCGAGCGGGCGGCCGCCGAGCGAGGCGATCTGCTCCCAGGCGGCGCGGCGGATGTCGAAGCCGGTGACGACCGCGCCGAGGCGCTTCGCGGTCGCGATCGCCTGGAGGCCGGCGACGCCGGCGCCGAGGACCAGTACCCGCGCCGGCGCTACGGTCCCGGCGGCGGTGGTCATCATCGGGAAGAAGCGTCCGCACTCACGCGCCGCCAGCAGCGCCGCCGCGTAGCCGGCAACGTTCGCCTGCGAGGAGAGCGCGTCCATCGCCTGGGCGCGGGTGATCCGCGGGATCGCCTCCATCGCGATCGCGGTCACGCCCGCGTCCGCGAGCGCCTTCGTCGTCTCGCCCGAGGTCAGCGGCGCGAGGTGACCGACGAGGACCTGGCCGGAGCGCAACCGCGAGATCTCGTCGGTGCTCGGCAGCGCCACCTTGACGACGACGTCAGCGCCCCAGGGTTCGCCGAGGTCGGCTCCGGCAGCGGTGTACTCGGAGTCGGGATGCCCGGCACCCTCGCCGGCGCCGGACTCGACGGTGACGTCGATCTCCTTCGCGGTCAGCGAGCGAACGACATCGGGCACGAGCGCGACACGGCGCTCGCCCTCCCGGGACTCCTTCGGCACTCCGATCCTCATGAACGGCGGCGGAGACTACCCAAGGGCGCCGGGGCGTGACCCGCTACCTCCGATTCGTGCCTGGTGTGCCGAGCGCAGCCGAGCTCGAGCACCCGCACGCGGTCGGCGTGCGGATGCCGTTCAGGCCTGGGCCAGGAACTCGTCGAGGACGCGGCCCAATGCGCTGGGCTGCTCGACGGTCAGGTCGTGCGCGCCGTCGGCGATGTCGACGAGCGCGCCCCGGGCGAGCTCGGCCGTCATCCGCTCGGCCGTAGCCGCGCTCAGGGCATCGCTGTGCTGCCCACGGACGACGAGGGTCGGGCTCTCCAGCCGGCGAAGTGCCGCCCAGAGCGCATCCTCGCTCGGCACCTGGTCGAGGAAGCTCTCGAGCCCGGCGGCGTCGAATCGCCACCGCCACCGGCCGTCCTCGCCTTCGGAGAGGTTGCTGTCGATGAAGCGGCGGAGCTCCGGCGCGCGCGCCCTCGGATTGCCCGCCTGCCACTCGGCCACCGCCTCGGCGGGGGCGGCGTACGAGGTCCGGGCGGCGGCGCGCAGCGAAGCCCTCCAGCCTGCCACCGCACCGGGCCCGAGGCTCTCGGGCCCGATGTCGACGATCGCGAGCCGTTCTACGAGCTCGGGGTTGGCGGCGGCGAACAGCAGGCCGTTGATCGCGCCCATCGAGTGACCGACGATCGCGGCCCGATCGAGTCGCAGGGCCTCGATGACCGCGCCGATGTCCTCTGCCATCCGCTCGGCGGCGTAGTCGTCCGCCCGGGCGCTCGCGCCGTGGCCGGGCGACTGGACGCCGCTCGTCCGGGCGGTGATGAAGTAGGCCGCTCCGCGGGACGAACGTGGCTTCACCCACCCACGAGGTGGGTGAATCGATGCCTGCGGGCCGCGGCTACGGCGCT
>DATHVI010000052.1:0-13842 GCA_035461385.1 Solirubrobacterales bacterium | reverse complement strand
AAAACTTTTACCAGGTTCGCCCCCGTCGTGTCAAGCTGCCGCGGCGCGCCGCGCGGTCGCCGCGCGTGTCGCGGCGCGTTGTCAGCGACCGCGGGCGCGGCGGGGACCCAGTCGGCCCGCGAGCAGGGCGAGGGTCGGAAGCGACGCCTCGGCCGCCGGGGGTGAAGGGTACGTTCGGTGCCTCCGTTGTAGCCAGCGTTCGTTTCGATCTTGTAGCCAGGGTTCCTGTCGATCCCGGATCGGCGATCGGCGGCCGGGTAGCGGTTCGAGCTCGCGAGGATCAGCGTCGCGCGGTGGTCGATCGCGGCACCAGCCGGTGGGGCAGGAGGGTGTCGCCGCCCACGTCGGCGTCGCCGGCGCCGGCGATGATCCGGCGGGCGGCGATCGCCCCGAACTGGTAGAGCGGGATGCTGACCGTGGTGATATCGCTGAATCGCGCCAGTCGCGTGTCGGTCATCCCGGCGACCGAGACTCGATCAGGGACCGCGATCTCCGCCTGGCGCAGGGCGGCGAGCGCCCCGATCGCCGTCTCGTCGTTGGCGCCGATCACCGCGTCCGGGAGCTCGGCGTCGGCCAGCAGCCGGACCGCCGCCGCGTGGCCCATGTCGTAGGTGAAGTCGCCCTCGTGGACCGGCCCCGCCTCGAGCCCGGCCGCGCCCATCGCATCCTCGTACCCGCCGAGGCGATCGGCGCTCGCATACAGGCCCTCGGGGCCCTTGATGAACGCGATCCGACGGTGCCCGAGCGAGATCAGGTACTCGGTCAGCTCGCGCGCCACCGCCCGGTTGTCGATCCGCACCGATGGCGCCTCGAAGTCGCGCCGGGCGAGCGACAGCACCTTGATCTCCTGATCGGACGCCCGCTCGACCAGGGCGGCGAGCTCGTCGCCGCGATCGTCCTCGATGTAGCCGCTGCCGGCGAACACGACCCCCTCGGCGTGGTAGTCGGTGAGCAGCTTGAGCTGCTCGATCTCGACCTCGGTGCTGCGGTCGGCGTTGCAGACGATCGTCATGTATCCGGCCTTCGAGCAGACGTCTTCGATCCCCCGGGTGATCTCGGCGAAGTACGGATCGACGATGTCGCCGACGATCACCCCGATGATCCGGCTGCGGCGGGTGACGAGCGCCCGCGCGAGTGCGCTCGGCGAGTACCCGAGCTCTTCGGCCGCCGCGAGGACCCGCGCGCGGGTCGCCTCCGCGACGGGGTGCGGCGAGTCGTTGACGACTCGCGACGCGGTCGCGATCGAGACGCCGGCGAGTTCGGCGACCTCGGCGAGCGATCCCCGCGGCCGCTTCGGACTACCGGCCATTCCCGCCGGCGACCCGGAGTGCCGCCGTGCCGCCGCGAACTGGTCGCGCGCGACCGCTCGGTGGCTCCACCCGCGTCATCTCGGCAAACCTGACGACCGGGTCGGACGCCCCTCCGGCTCCACATCCCAGCGGCCGCCCGCCCGGCGCCGTCCGTCGCCGCGCCCACAGGGCGCTTCCACATTGGACGCCCGACGCCGTCCGTCGCCGATGCCCAGGGTCGTCGTCGCCATTAACGGGTCAGTTCTGAGCAAACCGGGTTGGGGTGGGTGGGTGGGGAAGCGTTTTCCTGAGATTACAGCTCGGCTGCTTGACAGGCCGCGGACGGCTCTTGTAACGTGAAGGAAAACGTTAACCGTCGGCTCGCGCAGGGGTCAGGCCGGATCTCGACGGGACCGGCCGATCGCTCCGGATCGGGCCGCCCCGCCGGTCGGGCCGCGGCTCTGCCGGATCGGATCGGATCACTCGACCCGGGCAGGCCAGCGCGAGGGAACAGAGATAACGGGAGAGAGGTAGCCGGATGACGACGCAGCTCGAAGGGCGGCCGTGGGCCGGGAAGATCTTCGTCGATGGCGAGTTCCGGGATGCTGAGGGCTCGCAACAGGCGCCGGTGCTCGACAAGGGGCGCAACGAGGAGCTCGCGAGCGCGGGGATCGCTTCGACGAACGACCTCGAGGGGGCGGTCGCGTCGGCGCGCAAGGCGCAGCCGGGCTGGGCGGCGGAGGGATACGACGTTCGCGCCGGGCTATTGCGCAAGGTCGCGCAGCTGCTCGAGGAGCGCGCCGGAGACGTCGCCGACCTGATCGTCCGCGAGACCGGGGCGATCCGCGGCAAGGCCGACTACGAGGTCGGGGCGAGCGTGAACGAGTTCTACGAGGCGGCGGCGCTGACCTCGCGCGCGACCGCCGAGGTGATCCCGTCGCACAACACCGGCAAGCTCAGCCTGGTCCAGCGGATGCCGGTCGGCGTCGTCGGCGCGATCACGCCGTGGAACTTCCCGCTCGTGCTCGGCTCGCGGGTCGTCGCCCCGGCGATCGCGCTCGGGAACACGGTCGTGCTGAAGCCGGCACCGGCGACGCCGATCACCGGCGCGCTGGTGATCGCCGAGTTGTTCGCCGACGCCGGGGCGCCGCCGGGGATCCTCCAGGTGGTGAGCGGGGGCGACGAGATCGGCGAGCACCTGGTCGCCCACCCCGACGTCAGCATGATCCACTTCACCGGCTCGGCCGAGGTCGGCCGTGAGGTCGCGAAGGTCGCGGGCGGCCAGCTCAAGCGCGTCTCGCTCGAGCTCGGCGGCAACAACGCCCTCGTCGTCCTCGACGATGCCGACATCGACGAGGCGACGATGATCGGCGCCTGGTCGGCGTTCCACTACCAGGGCCAAACCTGCATCACCGCGGGCCGCCACCTGGTCGCTCGGCCGCTCTTCGACGAGTACGTGAACAGGCTCGCCGAGCGGGCGAAGTCGATCGTCGTCGGCGATCCGGCGACCGACGAGGTCGGGCTCGGCCCGATGATCAGCGAGGCCCAGCGCGACCGCGGCCACGCGATCCTCGAGCGCTCGCGCGAGGCCGGCGCGCGGGTGGTCGAGGGCGGCACCTACGAGGGCCTGATGTACCGGCCGACTGTGGTCGTCGACGTGACCACCGAGATGCCGCTCTGGCGGGAGGAGATCTTCGCGCCGATCGCCCCGGTGATCCCGTTCGACTCCGACCAGGAGGCGCTCGAGATCGTCAACGACACCGAATACGGCCTCGTCAACTCGGTCCTGACCGGATCGATGGAGCGCGGCCTCGCGTTCGCCGAGCGCGTCCAGTCGGGGATGGTCCACGTCAACGACTCGACCTGCCTCGACGAGGCTCACGTCCCGTTCGGCGGCATCGGCGCCTCCGGGCTCGGCGGGCGCTCCGGCGGTGACGCCAACCTCGAGGAGTTCACCGAGCGGCGCTGGATCGGGATCCAGCGGACCAAGGTGGAGTACCCGTATTGAGCATCAGCGCTGACCTGCTCGTGGTCGGCGGGGGCGTCGCCGGCACCGCGGCGGCTGCCCACGCGGCCGACACCGGAGCCCGCGTCGTCGTCGTCGAGAAGGGCGACCACCTCGGCGGCTCCGGCGCGCTCTCTGCGGGGATCCTCTGGACCGCCCCCGACTACGAGACCCTGCACCGGATCTGCCCGCACGGCGACCCCGAGCTCGGGCGGATCCTCGTCGACGGGTTCGACGCCGCGGTCGACGCGGCGCGGGAGGCCGGGGTCGAGGTCAGCGAGCGCTGGCAGGGCCAGATGGGCTTCGGAATCGCCCATCGGATCGACATCCACACCCTGCTCGACATCTGGAGGGAGCGAATCGAGAGCGCCGGGGGGACGGTGCTGTTCGAGACCGCGGCCCGGGAGCTGCTCGCCGACGGCGGGGCGGTGACCGGCGCCGCGGTCTCAGGCCCGGACGGCGATCAGCGGATCGACGCGGCGGCGACGCTGCTCGCGACCGGCGGCTTTCAGGGCGACCCGGAGCGCGTCCGGGCGCTGATCGGGCCCGGCGCCGAGGAGCTGATCGTGCGCTCGAACCCGCGCAGCACCGGCGACGGGCTGCGGATGGGCCTCGCCGCCGGCGGCGCGCTAAGCGGCTCGCTCGACAGCTTCTACGGCCATCTGCTGCCGGATCCGATCGACGACCTCGAGCCCGAGGACTTCCTGCCCCTCACCCAATACCACTCCCATGCCTGCGTGCTCGTCAACCGCTTCGGCCGGCGATTCGTCGACGAGTCCCGGGGGGACGAGGTTTCGAACCAGTTCACACTCCGCCAGCCGGGCGGGCGCGCGATCCTGCTCTGCGACGAGGCGGTCCGCGGGGAGTTCGCGGTCGGGCCGCCGTACCCCCACGGCCAGGTGGTCGACCGGTTCGCCGTCGCCGCCGAAGCCGGCGGCCGGATCGCTCGGGCGGACACGATCGACGCTCTGGTCGCCGAGGTCGAGGGCTGGGACGTCAACGGCCCCGCGCTGCGCGAGACCCTCGCCCGCTACGAGGCCGCGGCCGCCGGGGACCGGGGAGTCACGCTCGACGCCCCGCTTCCGGCTGAGCCGCACCCGCTCCGCGAGCCGCCCTTCCACGCGCTCGAGGTTCAGCCGTCGATCACCTTCACCTTCGGCGGCCTGCGCACCGACAGCGAAGGTAGGGCGCTCGACGCCGGGGGATCGCCGGTGCCCGGCCTCTACGCCGCCGGCGCCGACATGGGCGGGATCCAGGACACCGGATACGTCGGCGGCCTCGTACTCGGGCTGGTCTTCGGCCCCCGGGTGGCGGATGCCGCGGTCACCAGGGATCGCGGCCGAGACACGAACCAGGAGGTGGGAGCGAGTGACTGACCGCAACGGGCGCGCCGATGTGCTGATCATCGGCGCCGGAGCATCGGGAGCGGTGGCGGCGAAGCGGCTCGCCGAGGAAGGATTCGACGTCGTATGCCTCGAGCAGGGGGACTGGCCCGACTACGCCAAGGCGCGCGCCGGACACCCCGACTTCGAGCTCACCGCCGCCCGCGACTGGAGCTGGGATCCGAACGAGCGCGCCTGGACCGCCGACTATCCCGTCGACGACTCCGACTCCGACATCACCGCGCTGATGTGGAACGGGGTCGGCGGCGGCACCGTCGTCTACGCCGCCCACTGGCAGCGCAACATGCCGTCGGACTTCCGCGTCCGCACCCTCGACGGGGTCGCCGACGATTGGCCGCTGACCTATGAGGAGCTCGAGCCCTACTACGTCCGGGTCGAGCGCGACTGGGGCGTCTCCGGACTCGCTGGGGACACCGCGTTCCCACCCGGCGAGGGCCCGCCGATGCCACCGGTACCGCTCGCCGAGATGGGCAGGCGGGTGGCGAAGGCTCACAACGAGCTCGGCTGGCACTGGTGGCCGGCGCCGAACGCGATCGCGACCAAGCCCTACGGCCGGCTGCGCGCCTGCGTCCAACGGGCCACCTGCCTGCGCGGCTGCGCCGAGGGGGCGAAGGCGAGCGTCGACCTGACCTACTGGCCGGATGCGGTCGAGCTCGGAGCGAAGCTCGTCACGGGGGCACGCGCGAAGCGGCTCGAGGTCGACGGGTCGGGTCGCGTCACCGGCGCGACCTGGGTCGATGCGGACGGGAACGAGCACTTTCAGGCCGCCGACGTGACGCTGCTGTGCGCGAACGGGATCGGCACCCCGCGCCTGCTCCTGCTCTCAGCCACCGACGGCCAGCCGGAGGGCCTCGCGAACTCGTCGGGGCTGGTCGGAAAGCGGTTGATGATGCACCCGTTCGGCACCGTCGTCGGCCTGTTCGAGGACGACATCGGCAGCTCGCAGGGCGTCTGGGGCCAGCACCTCCACTCGCTCGAGTTCTACGAGACCGACCCCGACCGCGGCTTCGTGCGCGGAGCGAAGTGGGGCCTGCAGCCGACCGGTGGCCCGCTGGCGATGACGATGGCCTATCCATGGGGCGAGGAGAACTCGGTCTGGGGCCCCGAGTTCCACCTCGAGATCCGCCGCCGCCTCGGCCACTCGGCGATGTGGGGGTTCATCTTCGAGGACCTGCCGGAGGAGGACAACCGGGTCGAGCTCGATCCCGACAAGACCGACAGCGCCGGCATCCCGGCGGCGAAGATCGTCTACGAGATGTCCGAGAACTCGAACCGGATGATCGCCTTCCACGAGCAGCGGGCCCGCGAGTCGCTCGAGGCGGCGGGCGCCTACGAGGCAATCGTCGCCCCGCAGATCCGCGCCACCGGTTGGCACCTGCTCGGCACCTGCGTGATGGGGGACGATCCCGAGACCTCGGTCGTCGACCGCTGGGGCCGGACTCACGACGTCCCCAACCTCTACGTCTTCGACGGCAGCACATGGCCGACGTCGTCGGGGATGAACCCGACCGCGACGATCGCCGCGATGGCGTCGCGGTTCACAGACCAGCTGATCGAGACCCGCCGCGACCAGAAGGGAGCCTGATGAGCGCGGAGCCAGGACAAGGGAGACGGGATTCCGCGGCGAAGCGCGATCCGGGAGGCGTTATGAACGAGCCCGCCTCGCCGGCGCCCGACGCCCCGGTCCCGGCCTCGGACGTGACGATCGACGACGACCTGCGCGCGACCCTCGCCGGGCTGGCCGACGTGCTGATCCCGCCCGGCGACGACATGCCTTCCGGCGGCGAGGTGGTCATCGGTCGCGATGTGCTCGCAGCGGTGATCCGGATCAGGCCCGATCTCGTCGACGGGCTGCGGGAGCTGCTCGCGACGGCCAAGGGCGAGGACCCGGCGGGTGCGGTCGCCCGGCTCGAGGCCGAGGACGCTGCCGGATTCGGGCTCCTGACCACCGTCGTCGCCGGCGGCTACTTCTACGATCCCGGCGTTCGCGAGGCGCTCGACTATCACGGCCAGCAGGCGGTTCCGATCGTCGAATCCGACCCACCCGACTACGAGGCCAACGGGCTGCTCGCCGCGGTGGTAGCGCGCGGGCCGATCTACCGCCCGACGCCCGAGGAATAGGGCGGTTCGACGCCCCACCGGCGTCGCCCGCCTCGAACGCGGCGGCACCGACTCAGGACCCGTGGCGCGGACGCAGCCGCAGCGCGAGCCGCCGGGCTTGTGCGTATGATGCCGTAGCGTAATACGGAAGATCTGCTTGCGCGATGCGAAATCCGCGCATTTGGGGTGCCGGCCGGCGCGGAGCCGGCCTGACGCGGGAAGGAGCGACTGCCGATGACGACGACCACCGAGATCGAGATCGCCGGCGCGCGCGGCGAGGCAGCCGAGCGCGTCCTCACCGAGGACGCCCTCGGGTTCGTCGCCGCGCTGCACGATCAGTTCGAGACCCGTCGGCGGGCGCTGCTCGACGCGCGCGCCGAGCGCCACGCGCGGATCGCCGCCGGCGAGATGCCCGACTTCCCGACCGAGAGCGCCGAGATCCGCGAGCGTGATTGGCGGGTTCCGGCGGCGCCGAGCGACCTCGCCGACCGCCGTGTCGAGATCACCGGCCCGGTCGAGCGGAAGATGATGATCAACGCGCTCAACTCGGGCGCGAAGGTGTTCATGGCCGACTTCGAGGACTCGCTCACCCCGAGCTGGGCAAACGTCATCAACGGCCAAGTCAACATCGCCGACGCGGTCGCCGGGACGATCTCGCTGACCTCGGCCGACAAGGAGTACCGGCTCGCCGACGAGACGGCGACCCTGGTCATCCGCCCGCGCGGCTGGCATCTCCCCGAGCGCCATCTGCTGATCGGCGGCGAGCCGGTGTCGGGGGCGCTGTTCGACTTCGGCCTGTTCGCGTTTCACAACGCGAAGGCGCTCCTCGACAAGGGCAGCGGGCCTTACCTCTACCTGCCGAAGCTCGAGGGCCGGGAGGAGGCGCGGCTCTGGAACGACGTCTTCTGCGCCGCGCAGGACGCGCTCGGCATCCCCCGCGGCTCGATCCGCGCGACGGTCCTGATCGAGACGATCCTCGCCGCGTTCGAGATGGACGAGATCCTCTATGAGCTCGGCGAGCACGCGAGCGGCCTCAACGCCGGACGGTGGGACTACATCTTCAGCATGATCAAGCGGTTCCCCGAGCGTCCCGACTACGTGATGCCGGACCGCGCCCAGGTGACGATGACGGTGCCGTTCATGCGCGCCTACACCGAGCTTCTCGTCCGCACCTGCCACCGCCGTGGAGCCCACGCGATCGGCGGCATGGCGGCGTTCATCCCCTCGCGCCGCGACCCCGAGGTCAACCGCAAGGCGATCGCGCAGGTCCGCGCCGACAAGGAGCGCGAGGCCGGTGACGGCTTCGACGGGAGCTGGGTCGCCCACCCCGACCTCGTCGAGCCGGTGCGGGAGGTCTTCGACTCGGTCCTCGGTCACCGGCCGAACCAGCTCGAGCGCACTCGCGAAGACGTCGCGATGAGCGCCGCCGACCTGCTCGACCCGTCGGTCCCCGGTGGGGAGGTGACCGAGGAGGGCCTGCGCAACGACATCACGGTCGGGATCCAGTACCTCGCGTCGTGGCTGCGGGGCAACGGCGCCGCCGCGGTCCTCAATCTGATGGAGGACACGGCGACGGCTGAGATCTCGCGCTCCCAGGTCTGGCAGTGGGTCCACCACGGGGCGACGCTGAGCGACGGACGCACGGTCAACGCCGAGCTGGTGCGCGAGCTCGAGCGCGAGGAGCTGGCGAAGCTGCACGAGCAATACGGACCCGACGACTACGACCGCGGGCGCTTCGACGAGGCGGCCGAGCTGTTCGAGGAAGTCGCGCTCGGCGACGAGCTGGTCGAGTTCCTCACCCTGCCGGCGATCGATCGGATCGACTGAACAGCCTGCGTCGGCCGAGTTAACCGCATCGTGGAAACGATGAACCGCCAGGAGGTAGGATGGGGACGTGACGAACGCGCGTCGTAACAGCGTCCAGTCGGTGGAGCGAGCCTTCGACCTCGTCGAGGCGCTGGCGGGGGGCGACGAGCTCGGGGTGACCGAGCTCGCTGATCGCACCGGGCTCGTGCCGAGCACGGCGCACCGGCTGCTGGCGACGCTGACCAAGCGCGGGTACGTCACCCAGAGCTCCTCCTCAGGACGCTACGTGCTCGGTTACAAGGTGGTCGAGCTCGCGAGCGGGCTCGAGCAGAGCCTCGCCCGATTGCGCAGCGTCGCCCGGCCCCAGCTCGAGAAGATCCAGCAGGCGACGGGGGAGAGCGCAAACCTGACCGTGCTCGAAGGCGACCGGGTCGTCTACGTCGACCAGATCGAGGGCACCCGCAGCGTGCGGATGTTCACCACCGTCGGCGCCGCCGCGCTCGCGCACACGACCGCGTCGGGGAAGGCGATGCTCGCCTTCGGGCCGCCGGAGACGGTCGCCGGCCTCTACCCGGAGGGCGCCGAGCTCGAGCGGCTCACCGCCCGGACCCTGACCACGGTCGAGGAGCTGCGTGAGGACCTCGACCGGATCGCCAGGCGGGGCTACGCGATCGACAACGAGGAGCACGAGGAGGGCGTGAGCTGCGTCGCGGTCCCGATCTTCGACCACACCGATCATCCCTGCGCGGCGCTCAGCGTCTCGGCCCCCACCGCGAGGATCGTCCACGCCGACACCGGCGAGCTCGGCAACCTGCTGCGTGGCTATGCCGACGAGGTCTCGGGGGCGCTCGGACACGGGGCGCGCGCCGGCAAGGACGGCGCCGCACCTGCGCCGGCGGCGGGGAACGGTGGCAAGCGCGGCCGGCCGGTGAAGGGCGACGGGGCGGGCGCGGGACGCAAGGGCGCAGCGACGGTCTCAGACTAGGGGCCGCCGGTGGCCGTCACCGAGCTCCTCGCGTCGCTGGGCGACCGCTATCCCGCCGACCGGCTCCTCACCGAGCCGAGCCGGCTCGCCCCGTACGAGTCCGATGCGCTGACCGCGTTCAGGGCCCGCCCGGAGGCGGTCGTCCTCGCCGAGAGCAGGGACGAGGTGATCGACCTCGTCCGGCGCTGCCACGCCGAGGGGGTGCCGTTCGTCGCGCGCGGCAGCGGCACCAGCCTCTCCGGGGGCTCGCTCCCGGTCGAGGGCGGGATCGTGATCGGGCTCAACCGCCTCAACCGGATCCGCCGGCTCGACCCGGCCGAGGGGATCGCGGTCGTCGAGCCGGGGGTGATGAACGCCCAGGTGTCGGTGGCCGCCGCCGCGCACGGCCTCTTCTACGCTCCCGACCCCTCGAGCCAGTCGGTCTGCACGATTGGCGGCAACCTCGCGTTCAACTCCGGCGGAGCCCACTGCCTCAAGTACGGGATGACAAGCAACCATGTGCTCGCGGCCGAAGTCGTCCTCCCCGACGGCGAGCTCGTCCGGCTCGGATCGGGCAGCGCCGAGCCGGTCGGCCCCGACTGGCTCGGGGTCTTCGTCGGCTCGGAGGGGCTGTTCGGGATCGCGCTCGAAGTCACGCTGCGGCTGCTCCCGCTCCCCGAGGACACGCGCACGGTCCTCGCCGCGTATCCGAGCCTCGAGGCGGCCGGGGACGCGGTCGCGGCGACGATCGCCGCGGGGATCCTGCCGGTGGCGATGGAGATCATGGACTCGCTCGCGATCCGCGCGGCGGAGTCGTCGGTGCGGCCCGGTTATCCGGACGTCCCGGCGCTGCTGATCGTCGAGCTCGACGGTGAGCGCGACGCGGTCGAGGCCGACTTCGGGCGGCTCGAGGCGGTGATCTCGCATTCGGGCGCGACCGAGGTCAGATCGACGAGCGACCCCGACGAGCGGGCGATGATCTGGAAGGGTCGGAAGAGTGCCTTCTCGGCGGTCGGCTGGCTCTCGCCCGACTACATCGTCCAGGACGGCTGCGTCCCCCGGACCCGGCTGGGCGAGGCACTCGCTGCGATCGAGCGCATGAGCGCCGAACACGGGCTGCGGGTCGCGAACGTCTTCCACGCGGGCGACGGCAACCTCCATCCGCTGATCCTGTTCGACGGCCGCGAGCCTGGCGCGGTCGACCGCGCCCACGCACTCGCGGGGGAGATCCTCGACCTCTGCATCGGGCTCGGCGGCTCGATCACCGGCGAGCACGGGGTCGGGATGGAGAAACGCGAGTTCCTCGAGCGGATGTTCGCGCCGCCCGACATCGACCTGATGCGCCGGCTCCGGGCCGCGATCGATCCCGACGAGCTCGCCAACCGCGGCAAGATGCTCCCCGAGCCGGCCGGCGACGGCCGCTCCGCGCGCCGGGGTCCGGGCACACCAACCGCGCTCGCCGGGGACCCCCGCGTCACCGCGTTGTCCGAGGCGGTCCGGGCGGCGCGGCGCGACGGCATCCGGATGCTGCCGCGCGGCGCCGGGACGAAGCCGGCGCTGTCGACCCCCATCGGCGACGAGCGCAGCCTCGACCTGAGCGAGCTGCGCGGGATCGTCCAGCACGACCCCGAGGAGCTGACGCTGACAGCGCTCACCGGGACGCCGGTCGCGGAGCTCGCCGATGCGCTCGGCGAGCAGGGCCAGTACCTGCCGTTCGACCCGCCCCTGGCGGCCGCCGGCGCGACGCTCGGCGGTGTGGTCGCGGCGGGGACGTCGGGGCCCGGACGCGTCCGCCATGGCGGAGTCCGCGACGCCGTCATCGGCGTCCGGTTCGTCACCGGCACCGGGGAGCTCGTCGCCGGTGGCGGAAGGGTGGTCAAGAACGCCGCCGGCTTCGACCTCCCGAAGCTGCTCGTCGGCAGCCTCGGGCGCCTCGGGGCGATCGTCGAGCTCTCGCTCAAGGTCCTTCCGGCGCCGGCGGAGTGGGTGACCGTCGTCGCCGACCTCGGATCGCTCGACGCGGCGCTCGCGGCGCTCACCCGCCTCGCGTCGGCGGGGCTTGACCTCGAGGCGGTCGACCTCGAGCCCCCGGGCCGGATCTCGGTCCGGATCGGCGGTCCGGCCGGGACGCTGCCGCCGCGCGCGCAGCGAGTCGTCGCCGCCCTCGGCGAGAGCGGCGAGCGACTGCTCGGGAGCGACGAGGCCGCGCTGTGGACGGGGGCGCGCGAGCTCGCCTGGGCGCCGGCGGGCTTCGCCGTCGCGAAGGCGGCGCTGACGCCGGGGCGGATCGCGGCGGCGGAGGCGCTGCTCGAGCCCGCCGGCGCGGTTCGCCGGTACTCGGCTGCCGGCCACCTCTGCTGGATCGCGTGGCCCGGCGACCGCTCGCCGTCGGCGCTCGACGCCGTCCTCCGCGAGCTCGGCGCCGGAGGTGTCTGGCTCACCGGCCCGGCGCGCGATCCGCTGCTCGGTAGCCTCGAGGCGGGGGAGTTCGGCGCCCGCGTCCGGCGGGGGCTGGACCCCGACCGAGTCTTCGCCTCCTACGAGCGGGAGCGCTGAACGCGATGCAGCACGAGATCGATACCGAGCGCCTCGGCCCTCAGGGCGAGGCGATGGCGGGCGCGGTGGCGAGCTGCGTCCACTGCGGCTTCTGCCTCCCGACCTGCCCGACCTACCTGGTGATGGAGGAGGAGGAGAACTCGCCCCGCGGCCGCATCGTTTTGATGAAGGAGGTCCTCGAGGGCAAGCTCTCGGCGACCGAGGTCGCCGACCCGATCGACAATTGCCTCGGCTGCCAGGCCTGCGTCAGCGCCTGCCCCTCGGGCGTCCCCTACGGCGACCTGATCACCGCCTACCGCGCTCATGCCGAGGAGCACCGCGAGCGCCCCGCCGGCGAGCGCGCCCAGCGGACCCTGGTCGGGGCGACGCTGACCAGGCCGCATCGGTTCCGGATCGCCGCCCGGCTCGGGATGCTGACAAGGGGGCTCGCCCGCTTCGCCCCGGCGCGCCTTCGCCCGATGCTCGGCCTGCTGCCGGAGTCGCTGCCGGCCGCGCGCCCGCTCCCGCCGGTCTTCGAGGCCCAGGGCCGCCGCCGCGCCCGGGTCGCGCTGCTCGCGGGGTGTGCGCAGCAGGTGCTCGACCCGGAGATCGGCTGGGCGACCGGCCGCGTCCTGGCGCGAAACGGAGTCGAGGTCGTCGTGCCCGCCGACCAGGGCTGCTGCGGCTCACTCGACATGCATACCGGCCGCGCGCGCCAGGCCCGCCGGCTGGCGCGGCGCACGCTGACAGCGTTCCCCGGCGACGTCGACGCAGTGATCACCAACGCCGCCGGCTGCGGCTCGGGGATGCGCGAGTACCCGCTGCTGTTCGCCGGCCAGCGGGAGGAGGCCGCGGCGGAGGCGCTCGCCGCGCGGGTCCTCGATGTCAGCGTCTTCCTCGACCAGCTCGGCCTCGCCGAGCCGCCGCCCGCCCCCGAGCGCCCGGCCAGGATCGCCTACCACGACGCGTGCCACCTCGCCCACGCCCAGGGCGTCCGCGCCGCGCCGCGGCGGCTGCTCGCGGCGACCGGGCACGAGGTCGTGACCCCGGCCGAGCCGGAGATCTGCTGTGGCTCGGCCGGCACCTACAACATCGAGCGCCCGGAGACGGCCGCCGAGCTCGGCGCCCGCAAGGCGGCCAACCTGATCGCCACCGGCGCCGACCTCGTCGCCGCCGGCAACATCGGCTGCCTCTCCCAGATCCGAACCCACCTCCCCGCGGCAAACGGCGACCGGATCCCCGAGGTCCTGCACACGATCCAGGTGCTCGACCGGGCGTACGGCGGGGCGTAGCGAGAGCGGCGGGCGCGTCCTCGGCCAGATCCGTGGCGGCGGCCCCTCGCGACTTTCCCGAAATCTCCCTTGACGCGCCACCCCACGTGTGGGACCATCGGGCCGAGCGGTGGGAATAGGTTTTCCGCCAGTCGGAAACAGGGGACGTACAGGAGGAGGAGAGAACGGGATGACTCTTACGGCGCCTCGGCATCCGTTCGCCTGGCCTGCGTGGACCCTCGCGCTCTTGCTCGGAGCGCTGACCGCGATTGCGGCGCTCGGCGGATCGGCGCCGACGGCGCCCGTGCCGGCGGTGGCGCAGGGCGAGGGCCGCTACTCCGTCCTCGTCTTCTCGCGCACGACCGGCTTCCGCCACACGGCGGCGATCAACGCCGGCCACGACGCCTTCGACGACCTCGCCGCCGCCGAGGACTTCGACGTCACCCACTCCGAGGACGCCTCCGACTTC
>DATHVI010000051.1:0-69432 GCA_035461385.1 Solirubrobacterales bacterium | reverse complement strand
GACGTCAAGTCATCATGCCCCTTATGTCCAGGGCTACACACGTGCTACATTGGCGCGTACAGAGGGATGCAATACCGCGAGGTGGAGCAAATCCCAGAAAGCGCGTCTCGGTTCGGATTGGAGGCTGAAACTCGCCTCCATGAAGGTGGAGTTGCTAGTAATCGCGGATCAGCAACGCCGCGGTGAATACGTTCCCGGGCCTTGTACACACCGCCCGTCACACCACGAAAGCGGGCAACACCCGAAGCCGGTGAGCTAACCCTCGGGAGGCAGCCGTCGAAGGTGGGGCTCGTGATTGGGGTGAAGTCGTAACAAGGTAGCCGTAGCGGAAGCTGCGGCTGGATCACCTCCTTTCTAGGGAGACATTCTCTAGATGTCGACCGGACCTGCGCGAAGCATCGGAGTCCGCTCCGATGGCCCCCGAGCCGCTCTTGGCGGCGGCTCGAGGGAGGCGCTTCGCGACGCTGCTCAGTTTTGAGAGACCGCGGGTGGAAGACCTCCGCCTTCGCAGCCTCGACGGAGCTTGAAAACTGCACCAACAGCCAGAAAAGGGTATTGCCCCATCCGTGCCTTCGGGCGCGGGTGGAGCTCACCGTCAAGAGAATAAGGGCACACGGTGGATGCCTTGGCACCAGGAGCCGAAGAAGGACGTGGACGGCTGCGATAAGCCGCGGTGAGGCGCTGAACAGCCTTTGACCCGCGGATCTCCGAATGGGGAAACCTGGCGCCGGTAATGCGGCGTCGTCCGTCACTGAACACATAGGTGGCGGAAGGTAAGCGGGAGAACTGACACATCTCAGTACCCCGAGGAAAGGAAATCAACAGAGACTCCCTGAGTAGTGGCGAGCGAAAGGGGATCAGCCCAAACCTGATGGGTGTAAGCGGGCACGCGTTGCCCATCGGGGGTTGCAGGATCTCGTGCCCGGACCGTGCCCGGTCCGGCGGCAGTTACCAAGTCGGGTTCTAGCCGAAGTCGAGTGGAACCTCGCGCCATAGAGGGCAATCGTCCCGTAGGCGAAAGGGCACCGGCCTGTCGATCGAGATTCCTGAGTAGGACCGCTGCCGTGAAACGCGGTCTGAATCCGGAGGGACCACCCTCCAAGGCTAAGTACTACCTGGTGACCGATAGTGAACTAGTACCGTGAGGGAAAGGTGAAAAGCACCCCTGAAGGGGAGTGAAATAGTACCTGAAACCGCGTGCCTACAAGTGGTCGGAGCACCATCGGGTGTGACGGCGTACTTTTTGCATAACGGGCCGGCGAGTTACTCGTCGGTGGCGAGGTTAAGCGATGAGCGGAGCCGCAGCGAAAGCGAGTCCGAACAGGGCGATCCAGTCACCGGCGGTAGACCCGAAACTGGGCGAGCTATCCATGGGCAGGTTGAAGCGGGGGTAAGACCTCGTGGAGGACCGAACCGACCTAGGTTGAAAACTGGGCGGATGACCTGTGGATAGGAGTGAAAGGCTAAACAAGCCCAGAGATATCTGGTTCTCTCCGAAATATATTTAGGTATAGCCTCGAGTGAGTGCGTTTCGGCCGTAGAGCACTGCTTGGACTAGGGGCCCTACCAGGTTACCGACTTCAGGCAAACTCCGAAGACCGTTCCGTATATCTCGGGAGTCAGCGTGCGGGGGATAAACTTCGTACGCGAGAGGGGAACAACCCAGACCATCAGCTAAGGACCCCAAGTGTTGGCTAAGTGGGAAACGATGTTCGGACGCCGAGACAACCAAGAGGTTGGCTTAGAAGCAGCCATCCTTGAAAGAGTGCGTAACAGCTCACTGGTCAAGTGTTCGGGCGCGGATAATTCAACGGGGCTTAAGTCAACCTCCGAAGCTATGGGTTCGAGCCGCCTGCGGGCGGCCGAGCGGTAGGAGAGCGTTCCTGCTGCTGCGAAGCGGGCGCGAAAGCGGCCGTGGAGCGGTAGGAAGTGAGAATGCCGGCATGAGTAACGAAAGAGGGGTGAGAATCCCCTCCACCGATTGTCCAAGGTTTCCTGAGTAAAGTTCGTCTGCTCAGGGTTAGTCGGGACCTAAGGCGAGGCCGAAAGGCGTAGCCGATGGCCAACGGGTTGATATTCCCGTACCACGTCGCATCCGCTATGACCGATGGGGTGACGAGGAAGGGCAAGGGAACCCAGGCGATGGTCGTCCTGGGGCAAGCACGTAGCCAGTCGTGGTTGGAAAACCCGCCGCGGCGCTATTACGCGAGGTGCGATGCCAGCTGGCTTGACCGCCGGCGAGTCCCCGTACCCATGCCTCCGAGAAAAACCTCTAGGCAGGATGCTCGTGCCCGTACCGAAAACCGACACAGGTGGACAAGTAGAGAATACTGAGGTGAGCGAGCTAACCCTCGTTAAGGAACTCGGCAAAATCGTCCCGTAACTTCGGGAGAAGGGACGCCCCGGTAGGGTGAAGTCCGTACGGATGGAGCTCGAGGGGGCCGCAGTGAATAGGTCCAAGCGACTGTTTAACAAAAACACAGGCCTCTGCTAAGTCGCAAGACGACGTATAGGGGCTGACGCCTGCCCGGTGCCGGAAGGTTACGCGGAGTTGTTAGCGCTTCGGCGCGAAGCAGCGAAGCTAAGCCCCGGTAAACGGCGGCCGTAACTATAACGGTCCTAAGGTAGCGAAATTCCTTGTCGGGTAAGTTCCGACCTGCACGAATGGCGTAACGACTTGGACGCTGTCTCAACGAGGGGCTCGGTGAAATTAAAGTCTCGGTGAAGATGCCGGGTACCCGCGGCTGGACGGAAAGACCCCGTGAACCTTTACTGCAACTTGATATTGGAGTCTGGGATATCTCGCTCAGGATAGGTGGGAGACTGCGAACCGGTGGCTTCGGCCGCCGGGGAGTCACCCTTGAGATACCACCCTTGGTGTTCTGGGCTTCTAACGCATCGCCGTGATCCGGGATGCGAACAGTGTCAGGCAGGCAGTTTGACTGGGGCGGTCGCCTCCTAAAGAGTAACGGAGGCGCCCAAAGGTTCCCTCAGCACGGTCGGAAATCGTGCGCAGAGTGTAAAGGCAGCAAGGGAGCTTGACTGCGAGACCGACGGGTCGAGCAGGAACGAAAGTTGGGCTTAGTGATCCGGCGGTAGCAAGTGGAAGTGCCGTCGCTCAACGGATAAAAGGTACTCCGGGGATAACAGGCTTATCGGGCCCAAGAGTCCACATCGACGGCCCGGTTTGGCACCTCGATGTCGGCTCGTCGCATCCTGGGGCGGGAGTACGTCCCAAGGGTTGGGCTGTTCGCCCATTAAAGCGGCACGCGAGCTGGGTTCAGAACGTCGTGAGACAGTTCGGTCCCTATCCGCCGTGGGCGTTGGAGAATTGAGAGGAGTCATCCTTAGTACGAGAGGACCGGGATGAACGCACCTCTGGTGTATCTGTTGTCCTGCCAAGGGCACCGCAGATTAGCTACGTGCGGATCGGATAACCGCTGAAGGCATCTAAGCGGGAAGCCGACCTCGAGATGAGTTCTCCCATCCCCGTGAGGGAGTAAGACCCCTGGTAGACCACCAGGTTGATAGGCCGGCTGTGCAAGTGTGGCAACACGCTCAGCAGACCGGTACTAATGGGTCGAGGTCTTGACACTACCCTTTCCTGGCCAAGGTGCAGTTTTCAAGCCCCGTCGGGGCGCGGAGCCGTCTGCGGGCGGCCGCGGTCTCGCCGGTTTTCGGTGGCCATAGCGAGGGGGATACACCTCTTCCCATTCCGAACAGAGCAGTTAAGCCCCTCAGCGCCGATGGTACTTGGTGCGCAAGCGCCTGGGAGAGTAGGTCGCCGCCGGTCTTCAGTCAACGAGCCGCCTCCGGGCGGCTCGTCCTCGTTCGGGCCTACGATCCCGGAGGTGGAGCCGGACGCGGCGGTCGAAACCCCGGGCCTTGCCCGGATCGCCGCTTGGACGGAGGGCCTCGCAGGATCGATCGGGCCACGGCAGCCGTGCTCGAGCGCCGAACGGGCAGCGGCCGAGTGGCTGCGTCGGGAGCTCGCAGACGCCGGCCTGCGTGCGCGACTCGAGCCGTTCCCGGCGCATCGGACCTTTGCGACGAGCTTCGCGGCAGCGCCGCTGACCGCACTCGCCGCCGCGGGCGCGGAGGCGATCGGGCTCGCGCGCACGAGCGCGGCGCTCGGCGGGGCCGCGCTGCTGCTCGCGGCGGCCGAGGACGACCTCCGGCTGCGACCGCTGACGCGGCTGCTCGCGCGGCGGTCGAGCCAGAACCTGGTCGCGGCGGTGGATCCCCGCGGGGAATCGCGGCGGACGCTGTGCCTCGTCTCCCACATCGACAGCTCGCGCAGCGGCCTCCTCTTCCATCCCGCGGTCGCGGCGCGGATCCGGCCCCTGCTGGCCCTCACCGCGGCGGCTTTGGGGCTCCAGGCACTCGGACAGGCGCTTCGGCGGCGCCGCGCCGGGCGGGTGGCGGTGGCCGCTGCGAGGGTCTGGCTGGCTGCGGGCCTCGCGTTGCTAGCCGAACGCGAGCTGCGCGGCGAGGACGTGCCAGGTGCCAATGACAACGCGTCGGGAGCGGCGCTGACGGCGGCACTCGCGGCGGAAGTCGCAGCCGCGCCGCTCGAGTCGACGCGGCTAGTGCTCCTCGTCAGCGGCGCCGAGGAGGCCGGCACGCTCGGGGCGGATGCGTTCCTGCGCTCACACGACACGTCGGGCTGGCTGTTCCTCAACTTCGACGGCGTCGGCGCGCGGGCGACCCTCCGCTACCTGCCCCGGGAGGGCCTGCTGCGGACGTTTGCAGCCGACCCTGGACTGCTGCGGGCGGCGCGCATCGTCGCCGATGCACGCCCGGATCTGAGGCTCGAACCGGCGGACCGGCTGGTGGGGCTGACCTACGACGCGACGCAGGTGATGGCAACCGGCGGCCGCGCGCTCACGGTGAGCGCCCAGGACGACGCGATCCCGAACTACCACCAGCCGACCGACGACCCCGCGAACGTCTCGAGCGAGGTGCTCGGCCGCGCCGCCGAAGTTGGCCGGGAGCTGATCCGAGCGATCGACCGGGGGGACGCGGACTGAGCCGACCGCGTCGTGTCTAGGCGGCGGCGGCGGGGATGCGTTCGCTGCGGGCACAGCCCGCAGGAGCCCGGCGCGGCTCGCGACCGCGCCCGGCGGCGGGCCGCGCGAGCGCCTCCCATCCGGTCTTGTTGCGACCGGGCCGCTCGCGACATGGCCCATCCGCGGGAACGGTCTCGAGGCCGTACTCGCCCAGGGTGGCGAAGTCGATCGCCCGGTCGACAGCTCCGAGGAGCCGCTGGGCGAAGCGTTGGGGTCGTCGGTTCATCGCGCTCGGCAACCTACGCTTCGCAGCGGACGGAACGTACGTTCTGAAACGGATCTTGCAGCCGCGCTCCGGAGTGCGCGGCGGATCGGCTACTGGCGGCGCCCGAAGCTGTGCGGGCGTGGTGCGACGGCGGCGAGCGCCCCCGCCCTCCCTGCGGCAGTTGCAAGCCGCTCCGCCGGGGGCCGAACCGGCTCGCGTCCGGTCTCGCGCTCGGCCGGGGGCTCGATCGTCTGCACCTCGGCGCCCGACGTGCTCGGCACGGCGAGCGCCGCGACCGTCGCTGCGAGCAGGTTGGTGACGCCTTCGCGCCGCTCGAGCTTGCCCTCGACTCGAGCGTAGGCCGCGGTCCGCACCGCCAGGCGGCAGCGCTCGTAGACGGGAGGCGGAACGATCACGTTGACGGTTCCCGATTCGTCCTCGAGCAGCATGAAGACGACGCCGCGCGCGGTCGCCGGACGCTGGCGGGCGACGACCAGCCCGGCGACCTCGATCCGATTCCCGTGGCGAACCGAGTCGAGGTCGCCTGCTCGCAGGACATCCGGCCCGAGCTCGGCCCGAAGTAGCTCCAGCGGATGCTCCCCGAGGGCGATCCCGGTCGATGCGTAGTCGGCGACGATCCGCTCCCACGGCTCGAGCTCGGGGAGGCGGGGCGGGGAGGGGAGGGGGAGGGGGAGTGCGAGCTGGGTTGGGGCCTGGCGGCGGATCCGGCGAGCTCCACTAGCGACGCCGAGCCGCCAGAGGTCACGGCGGCGACCGCCGGCCTTCCCGGATTCCCCCGCGGGGACTCCGAGCGAAGCGCACGCCCCGGACCAGGCGAGTCGCTCGAGACCGTCGCCCCCCATGCCCGAGCGTGAGGCGAGGCCCGCGAGGTCCGCGTAGTGACCGTGGCGCTCGCGCTCGCCGACCAGTGCCCGCGCCTCCTCTTCGGCGATCCCCTTGACGTAGCCGAGCCCGATCCGAACCACCGGCTCGCGGCCGGCGGCGCCCTCGACCGTGCACTCGACCCCGGAGCGGTTGACGTCGGCGCCCCGCACCTCGACGCCGCGGCGCTGGGCCTCGTGGACGAGCGAGTCCGGCGGGTAGAACCCCATCGGCTGCTCGTTCAGCAGCGCGCTCAGGAGCTCCGGCGTGTAGTGGACCCGCAGCCACATCGACTGGTAGCCGAGCAACGCGAAGGCGGCGGCGTGCGACTTCGGGAACCCGAAGCCCGAGAACCCCCGGACCTGCTCGAACACCCGCTCGGCGAGCCCGCGGTCGATCCCGCGCGCGACGGCGCCGGCGACGAACCGCTTCTCGTAGGCGAGCAGCGCCGCCTCCGAGCGCCTGCGGCTCATCGCCCGCCGCAGCCCCTCCGCCTCGCCGGCGCTGAAGCCCGCAAGCGCCATCGCCACCTGGATCACCTGGTCCTGGAAGACGATCGCCCCGAGCGTGTCGCTGAGGATCGGCTCGAGGTCCGGGTGCTCGTAGGGGACCTCGTAGCCGGGGTCATCGCGCAGCCGGCGGCGCCGTTCGAGATAGGGGTGCACCGCCCCTCCCTGAATCGGCCCCGGGCGGACGAGGGCGACCTGAACGGTCAGGTCCTCGATCGACTCCGGACGGCTGCGGGGGAGCATCTGCATCTGCGCCCGGCTCTCGATCTGGAACGCGCCGGTCGTCTCGGCGGCGCGGATTGCGGCGAACACCTCGGGATCGTCGAGCGGGATTCGCGAGAGGTCGATCCGCTCGCCGCGCGCACGCGCCACCTCCTCGACGCAGCGCTCGACCGCCGACAGCATCCCGAGCCCGAGCAGGTCGATCTTCAAGAACCCGGCGTCTGAGCAGGAGTCCTTGTCCCACTGGACGAGCTGCCGCCCCTCCATCGCCGCCGGCTGGATCGGACAGAGATCGATCAAGGGCGTCGTCGAGAGCACCATCCCCCCGGGGTGCTGGGAGATGTGGCGCGGCAACCCCCAGGCCTCCCGTGCGAGCCGCGCGAGGACCCGCCAGCGCACCGACCCCGCCCGGCCGGCGCCGAGCGCCTCGGCGAGATCGCGCTCGACCTCGCGCGGGTGCGCGTAAGCGTCGACCATCGCCGCCGCGCGCTCGACCTCGGCCGGCGGCAGTCCGAGCGCCTTGCCGAGGTCGCGGACGGCTCCGCGCGACCGGTAGGTTGAGAACGCCGCCACGAGCGCGGAGCGCTCCGGCCCGTAGCGTTCGTGGACGCGGGGGATCAGCCGCTCGCGGATGTCGCGCGGGAAGTCGAGGTCGATGTCGGGCATCTCGGTGATCTCGTCGTTGAGGAAGCGCCCGAGGAACAGGCCCGCACGCACCGGGTCGACGTGCGAGAGGCCGGTCAGGTAGCAGACGACCGAGCTGACGCTCGACCCTCGCCCGCGCCCCGGCGGGAGCAAAGATCGCGCAGATTCTCGCCCGCGGACCTCGATCGCCACCTCGCGGGCGAGCTCGAGCAGGTCGAAGTGCAGCAGGAAGAACCCCGACAGCCCGAGCGAGCGGATCACTCGCAACTCCTCCTCGAGCCGCCGCTCGGCCTCGGGGCGCTCGGGGGTGCCCGCATAGCGGTGCTCGAGCCGCGCCCGGCAGATCTCGGCCAGGGTGCGGTCGGCGTCGGGGTCCTCGGATCCCGGATAGCGGTAGCCGAGCTCGCGGCGGAGGTCGAAGCGAAGTCGCTCGGCCAGCCGCGCCGTCTCGGCGACCGCGTCTGGGTGGTCGCTGAAGCGCGCTGCGATCTCGGCCGGGGTGGCGAGCACCGAGCTCGCGTTGCCCCGCCGCTGCGGCTCGGTCTCCTCGAGCGTGCCCCGCAAGCGGATCGCGACCAGCGCGTCCTGGAGCTCGGCCCGCGAACGGTCGTGGGCGTGGACGTTCCCGGTCGCGACGCAGCGAACGCCGAGCCGCTCGGCCAATCCCGCAAGCCAGCGGTTCCGCGCCCGGTCGCGACGCCAGAGCGGCCGCTGGAGCTCGACCCGGAAGCGCTCGCGCCCGAACGCCGCGACGAGGCGCTCGCCGAGCGTTGCGACGGCGTTCGCCTCGGCTGCTCCCGGTCGCCCCCGGGCGCGCGCGAAGGCCGCCGCCAGCGCCCCGTCGCGCGCGCACCCCGACAGGCAGACGAGCCCCTCCGCGTGGCGCTCGACCTGGTCGAGCGACACCGAGGGGGGGAGCGGCTCGCGACCGGGCGTTGGCCGGGTCCCGGCGTGGGCCGCGGTGAGGAGCCGGCAGAGGTTGCGCCACCCAGCGGCGCTCTCGACCAGGAGCGTGAGGTGGAACGGGGGTTCGCTCAGCCCGCCCCGCCACGAACCCCGCCGTCCCCGGACGCGAAGCGGAGGAGACGGCGGGCTAAGTGTCACCTCGGCCCCGTGGATCGGGCGGACCCCGAGCGGTGCGCACGCCTGCGCGAGCTCCATCGCTCCGCAGAGGTTGTCGTGGTCGGTGAGCGCGAACGCCCCGTAGCCGCGTTCGGCAGCCGTCGCCGCCAGCTCCTCGGGCAGCGAGGCGCCATCGAGGAACGAATACGAGGAGTGAGCGTGCAGCTCGACGTACATCGCTATGCCCGCTGCTCGAACCAGCGGCCGGTCTCCGCCGGCTCACGGAAGACGACCAGGTTCCGCCCGTCGGCGAGCACGAGCTCGAAGTAGCGGCGGCGGAGGGGCTCCGGGGTCCACCAGCGATCTTCCACCAGCCACTCCTCGCGCACCGCCTCGACCGCGACGCCGGCGACCGCGCGCGGAGCGCCGTCGTCGCCGGCGACGACCGGCACCGGCCGCGGCCAGTAGGCGCCCGGCCCGTCGACGCCACGGCATCCCGCGTCGGCGCTCACAGGCATACCTCACGGCACATGCTGCTCTCGCGACATGAATGTCGCTCGCTCACAGGCACTCCGGAAACGGCGCCAGCAGCGATCGGCGCTCGGGGATCCGAGAATCGGGATCGACCTCGACCACCCGCAGCAGGGCGTCTCGTCCCGCCACCGCTCGCGTCTGGCGAACCGCCTCGGCGAGCCGATCCCTGCGCTCGTCTGAGGGCGAGCGGGCGAGCTGCGGCTGGTCGCCTGCCGCCTCGCCCATCACCAGCGCCCGCAGCCCGAGGGCCCGCGCGGGGCCGGGGAGCCGGTCGAGCTTCGGTGCCAGCGCCAGGCGCAGACGCTCGCGCTCGGCACCCGGACGGCGGAGCGCCGCCTCGGCCCGCCAGCCACCCCCGCCGGCGAGGCGGGCCTCGAGCCGCAGCCGGCGGAAGCTGCGGCCGTCCCGTGCCGGATTGGCGAGCAGCCGGTCGATCAGCAGCCCGAGGGCGTGTTCGAGCTGCTGGCCCGAGGCCGCCTCCGGAAGCTCGAGCACCTCGGCGAGCTCGTCGGGCGCCTGGCGGGGTCGCAGCGGCCCCTCGGCGCCGCGGGCGATCCGCAGCGCCCGCAGCCCCGGCTCGCCGAAGCGATCGGCGATCGCCTCCGCGGGCAGCGAGGCGAGTTCCCCGAGCATCCGCACGCCGAGCCGCGCGAGCGCGTCGATCGCCGCCACCTCCGCCGCCTCGCGATCGGATCGGGCGCGGCCGGCCGCGCCGCGCATCCGATCGCCGGCGAGCCGGTCGTGCAGGATCGTGACCGGCAGCCCGGCGACGAGTCGTTGCGCCCTCGGCCCGGAGATCACCGGCGGCGGCTTCGAGGCACGGGCCCGGAGCGCGGCCGCGTAGGCGCACAGCCTGCTCGGTCCCGCTGCGAGTCGCGCCCGGCGCCCGAGCGCCCGGCGCGCCCGTGCGAGCACGTCCTCGGGCGAGCCGTAGAGGCCTCGCAGGGCCTCGACCGAGAAGAACCCCTCGCCCGGGCGCCCGGGCTCGACGGCGGCGCCGATCGCCTCGAGCCGCCGGAGCGCGTCCTCCCAGACCGCCTCTGCGCGCGCCGGATCGGAAGGGACCAGGGCGAGCGAGGGGCAGCGGGCGAGCGCCTCGGCGAGCCGCATCCCGGGGTGGATGCCATAGGCCTCGGCGGACCCCGAGGCCTCGCCGACGACCTGCGGCCCCTCGGGCTCCGGCGCCAGCGCGACCGGCCTCCCGAGCATCTCGCGGCGTCCTCCGATCGCCGCGAGAAGCGGCAGGCGGGGGATGAGGGCGCAGGCGATCACGATACGAACAGATGTTCGTACACGGAGGGGCCGATGTCAAGCGAGGCGGGCGCTCGAGTCGTCGCCGCGCGCCGATCGGCGACCGAACGTTGCGTCCGTGGGCAGGAATCATGCATCGAATCGGTCGCGATTCCCCCCGCCGGGCGTGATAAGGGTATGTTCCGTTATGCGTGTGGATCAGGACGATCCGGAATCCGAGAGAGGAGAGTCGATGAGCAAACTGAAGCTGCTTCTGCTGACCCTTGCGGTCGCCGGGCTGGCGTTCGGCCTCGCCGCCTGCGGTGGCGATGACGACGACGGCGATGGCGAAGCACCAGAAGACGTCTCGTTCGAGCTTCAAATCGGCGACTTGGTGCCGCTGACCGGCGACCTGTCGCAGTTCGGGCCTCCCGGCGAGAAGGCTGCCGATCTCGCTGTTGACGAGCTCAACAACGCGATCGGGGAGACGGATGCGGACGTCACCGTCAGCGTCTCGCACGCCGACACCGAGACGGTGCCCCAGGCTGCGCAGTCGGCCGCCCGGCAACTCGTCTCCGACGGCGCAACGTGCCTCGCCGGAGCCTGGGCCTCCGCGAACACGATCCCCGTCGGTCGCACGGTCGCCGCGGCGCAGCAGATACCGCTGATCTCACCGGCCTCGACGAGCCCCGAGATCACCGATCTCCCGGATGACGGCTTCGTCTTCCGCACGGCTCCGTCCGACGCCCTTCAGGGCATCGTCCTGGCCGACGCCGTCGAAGCGAAGTTCGGGACCGACGCCGTGATCTCGACGGCGGCCCGCAACGACGCCTACGGCGAGGGCATCATCACCAACTTCGTCGAGAACTGGGAGGAAAAGGGCGGTCAGGCGACCGGTCCGGTTCTCTACGACGTCGAGCAGGCCTCGTACAACTCCGAGGCCGGCCAGATCGTCGAAGGCGGCCCCGACGGGTACGTGATCATCGACTTCGAGGAGCCGTACATCCAGGTGGGCTCGGCGCTCGCCCGGACCGGCGACTTCGACCCGGCGAACCTGTTCACCGCCGACGGGCTGGCGTTCGACCAGATCCCGGACTCGATTCCGGCGGACGCGCTCGACGGCGCCAGCGGGACGCGGCCTTCGGTCCGCTCCGGGCCCGCGGCGGATGCGTTCGACGAGCTGTTCACCAGCGCCCCGGGTCCCGGGCGCCAGACCTTCGACGCGCAGAACTTCGACGCGGTGATGCTCTGCGCGCTCGCGGCGATTGCGGCGGGGTCGAATGAGGGCACGGCGATCCAGGAGCAGGTCCAGGCGGTTTCCGCGCCGCCCGGTGACCAGTACGACTGGACGCAGCTCACGGAGGCGATCGAGGCGCTGCTTGCCGGAGACGACATCGACTTCGAGGGCGTCTCCGGTCCGATCAACCTCGACGACAACGGCGATCCGACCGCCGCGACCTACGAGGAGTGGTCCTACCAGAACGGCAAGCTGAGCGTCAAGGAGGAGACGGACATCGCCGCGGAGGAGTAGCCGCCGCCACGCAGCAATTCCGAACGTACGGGGCCCCCGCAAGGGGGCCCCGTCGTCTCGGGGCTCACTCCCCCTCGAGGATCTCCTCGGCCTCGGCGACCCGGTCGACCCTGGCAGCTCCGCCGAGATAGAGCTCGGCCACCTTCGGGTCCTCGATCAGCTCGCGCCCCGGGCCCTCGAAGCGGTTCTGCCCGAGGTCGAGGACGTAGCCGCGATCCGACATCCCGAGCGCCCGCCGCGCGTTCTGCTCGACCATCAGGATCGTCACACCGGAGCGGTTGATGTCGATCACCTTCTCGAAGATCGCATCGACGAACGCCGGCGCGAGGCCGGCTGAGGGCTCGTCGAGGAGCAGGATCTGCGGGTCGGGCATCAGCGCCCGCGCCATCGCGACCATCTGGCGCTCGCCGCCCGACATCGTCCCCGCCGGCTGGCTGTAGCGCTCCGCGCAGCGCGGGAAGAGCTCGTACATCCGCTCGATCCGCGTCCGCACCGGGTCGTCGCCGCCGGCGATCGCGCCGAGCTCGAGGTTCTCCTCGACGGTCAGGTTCGGGAAGGTGTTGTCGAGCTGGGGGACGTAGCTCACCCCCTTGCGGGTGATCTCGTGCGGAAGGCTGCCGGTGACGTCCTCGCCGCGCAGCAGGACCTGGCCCTCGCGCGGGATGACGAGTCCGAACACAACCTTCATCAGGGTCGACTTCCCGGCGCCGTTCGGGCCGACGATGGTGACGATCTCTCCCTCGTCGACCTTGATCTCGACGCCGGTGAGGATGTCGACCTCCGGCGTGTAGCCGGCGACGATGCCCTCGGTCTCGAGCACCGGGGCGCTCATCGGTTCGGCTCCCGGGCCGGTTCGCCGGCGCCGGCCTCGCTCGGCCCGCCGTCGGCAAGCTCCCCGCCGCCGCCGCCGAGGTAGGCGTCGATCACGCGCTTGTCGTTGCGAATCTCGTGCGGGGGGCCCTTGACGATCACATCGCCCTGGGCCATCACCACGACCTCGTCGGAGTGGTTCATGACCACCTCCATATCGTGCTCGATGAACAGGAAGGTCACGCCCTCGCGCTCGCGCAGCTCGTGCATGTGGTCGAGCAGCCGCCGCCCGAGGGTCGGGTTGATGCCGGCCATCGGCTCGTCGAGCAGGACCATCCGCGGCTCGGCCATCAGCGCCCGGGCGAGCTCGAGCAGCTTGCGCTGGCCGCCCGAGAGCGTGCCCGCGTAGTCTTCCGCCTTGGTGTGCAGGTCGAAGCGCTCGAGCAGCTCGAGCGCCAGGTCGTGGACCTCACGCTCGCGATTGAGCGACGCGAGCGGGCGGGCGATCAGCGTCGGGAGCTGCTCGCCCGGTTGGTGGGGGGCGGCGAGCATCATGTTGTCGATCACCGGCATCGCGGCGAGCGCCTTAGTGATCTGGAAGGTGCGCACCATCCCCGCCTTGGCGATCGCGTGCGGGCGCTTGCCGAAGACCGAGCGGCCCTCGTAGGCGATCACGCCGCGATCGGGGCGATAGAAGCCGGTGATGACGTTGAACAGGGTCGTCTTGCCGGCGCCGTTCGGGCCGATCAGCGCGGTGATCGACCCCTCGGGGACCGCGAAGCTCGCTCCGGCGACGGCGTGGATGCCGCCGAAATGCTTCCAGACGTCGACGATCTCGAGGATCGGCTTCGCTCCGTCGCCTCGGGCTGCCTTGGCGTCGTCATTCACCGAGCACCATCTCCTCCCGCTTCCCGAGCGCTCCTTGCGGCCTGAAGGCCATCAGCAAGATCAGGATCAGGCCGACGAAGATGAACCTCATGGCGGCGATCTTGTCCGCTCCGAGCGGCAGGTCGAGGAACCGCATCCCCTCGAGCACGGTCCAGAGGATCACCGCGCCGACCATCACGCCGGCGAAGCTCGCGAGGCCGCCGAGGACGAGGATCGCGTAGCCGACGAACGTGACCAGAGGCTGGAAGACGTCCTGGTTGACCGTCTGAAGCTGGAGCAGGATGAAGAACCCGGAGAGGGCACCGAGCGTCGATGCGATCGTCAGTGACTGGAGCTTGTAGGCGAAGGCGTTCTTGCCGAGTGCGCGGGCGGCATCCTCGTCCTCACGGATCGCCCTCAGCACCCGGCCCCAGGGGGACGCGATCAGCCGGTTGAGGACGATGACGAGGACGATCAGGGTGATCCAGATCAGCGCCAGGAGGGGTAGGTTGCTGAACTCGCTCGCTCCGAGGCCGATCGGGTCGAGGACGTTGTCCTCGATCGATCTCGATACCGTCGTCCAGCCGTCGATGAAGAACCGCTCCTGCTCGAGCTCGATCGAGATCGTTCCCTGGTTGCCGCCGGTGAGGCCGCGGGCGTTCTGTCCCGTCAGCCGGATGATCTCGGCGAACGCGATCGTCGCGATCGCGAAGTAGTCGGCGCGCAGCCGCAGCGACGGGAGGCCGATCAAGAGGCCGGCCGCGATCGTCACCAGGGTCGCGAGCAGCAGCCCGACCAGCATCGGCATCCCGAGCGTGACCGTGAAGACGATCGTCGCGTAGGCGCCGAGGGCCATGAAACCCGCCTGGCCGAAGTTGATGATCCCGGTGTACCCGACGTTGATCTGGAGGCCGAGGGTGAAGACGCCGTAGACGCCGGCGATGATGAAGACGCCGATCCAGAAGTCCCAGGCGGTGAGGAAGTCGAACGAGACTGCGAGTGGGAGCGCGCCGGCGATCACAGCGTCCTCGCCCGCCCGAAGATCCCCTGCGGCCTGAAGATCAGGACCAGGATCAGGACTACGAAGCTGATCGCGATCTTCCACTGCGCCGCGATCAGCAGCGTCGCCCACTCCTGCGAGAGTCCGAGAACCAGCCCGCCCGCGAGCGCGCCGTAGGCGTTGCCGATCCCGCCGAGGATCACCGCCGCGAACATCACCAGGAGAAGCTGGAAGCCGGTGTTCGGCGTCAGGCTGCCGGTCGAGGCGACGATCAGAACCCCGGCGAGCCCGGCGAGCCCGGCGGCGAGGATCCAGGTGACGATCACCACCCGGCCGGTGTCGATCCCGGTCGTCTCGGCGAGGTCGAAGTTGTCGGCGAGGGCGCGCATCTGGCGCCCGAGCGAGGTGTAGCGGAGCATCAGCGCTACCGCCAGCAGGACGACGACCGAGCTCACGAGCACGATCAGCTGGGTGCGCCCGATCGTCAGGTCGAGGAACGAGATCGCGCTCGTGCGGTCGACGTCGAGCGTCCGCGGCTGGGTCCCGGCGATGAACTGGACGACGTTGCGGATCACGAACGCGAGCCCGATCGCCATCAGCAGCAGCTGGAGCATCCCGGCCTTGCGCTTGCGCATCGGCCGCCACATCGCGAGCTCGAGGAAGATCCCAACCGCCGCCGTCGCCGCGACGGCGACGACGAGCGCGACCACCAGCGGCATCCCGATCGTGACGTTGAAGAGGAAGGCGACGTAGGCCCCGAACGTCAGCATGTCGCCGTGGGCGAAGTTGACCAGCTTCAGGATCCCGTAGACGAGCGTCAGCCCGATCGCCGCGAGGGCGAAGTACCCGCCGGCGACGAGGCCGTTGATCGTCGTCTGGCCGAACGGCTGCAGCCCCTCGCCGATGATCAATGCGATCGCGATCGCCCCGAGGATCGCGAGGAAGATCTGCGCCGGGTGATCCGACGCGTAGGCGCGAACGCGGGCGAGGGCCGATCCTCTATCTCTGGTGGCGGCGAGGGCACCTGCCTCCATGCGCTGAACCTACCTCATGCGGGCTGGTTCGAACCGTCGCGGAGCTGGCGTCGCACCAGATCGATCACGGCGTCGGTCATCGCGGTCGTCGAGGAGTGGCCGCCGAGGTCGGTCGTCCGGATGCCGGCGGAGGTCGCGTCGAGAACCGCGCGGCGGACAGCGGACCCCGCCCGTCCGGCGTCGGGCTCGCCGCGCTCGCCGGCGTAGCTCAGCACCGCGGCGGCGGCGAGGATCATCGCCATCGGGTTGGCGACGTCCTTGCCCTCGAGCGCCGGCGCCGTCCCGTGCGGGGCCTCGGCCATGACCACCGTCGGGCGGAGGTCCGCGTCGAGCGCCAGCAGCACCGACTCGGCGCCGGCGATCGATCCGAACAGCGGCAGCACCAGGTCCGACAGCAGGTCCCCGTCGCGGTTGAGGCATGGGATCGCGAGCGGTTCCTGCGCGGCGCCGGTGACGAGGCCGGCGAGGGTCGCATCGATCAGCACCGGCTCGTATGGAACCTCGGGATGGCGACGCGCGGCGGCGTCCATCTCCTCCTTCAGCATCCCCTCGTACACCGGGCTCACCGTCCACTTCGGTCCTCCGTATACCCGGCCTTTGAGGCCCGAGGCGGTCCTGAACGCATATTCGGCGACCGCCCGGCAATCGGAGCGGCGGATCGTCTCGGTCCGCCGGGCAAGCTCGTCGTCGCCCTCGGGCTCGCGCCACTGCTCGGCGCCGTAGGCGTCCCCGACCGCCATCCGGCAGACCGCGATCGGCTCGTGGACGCCCGCAACCGGAGCCACCCCCGGGATCCGGCGGCCGGTGCGGACGATCACCTTGCCGTCGACCGCCTCGCGCAGGATCCGGTTCGGGCTGCCGACGTCGTCGGCCGCCTCCGGGGTGATCGTCGCCGCCTTGATCCCGAGCCCGGTCGCGCGCATCGCCGCCGCCGCGTCGGCGCAGACCGCGTTCGCGGTCGCGCGCCGGTTGGCGAGCGAGAGGTCGAAGCGCTCGATCTCGACGTCGAGCCCGACGACGGCGGGATCGAGCACCCGCAGCGCCTGCTCGAGCAGCTCCTGGCCGGTCTGATCCCCCTCGAGCGCGACTATTCTGAGGGCCATGCCGAGAACCTACCCGGCTTGCATCGGGGCGGAATGATCGCGGCCGAACGGTGCACCTGGTGCGGGGCCGAAGTCGACCCTGACGACGGCTTTCGCGCCTACGAGCCCGCGGGCTCGAGGCGGGCCGTGTTCTGCCGGCTCGAGCACGTCGTCCCCTGGGTGATCCAGGGCCCGCACTGGGAGCCCGGCGAGCTGACCGAGCCGGCGACGCTCGACGCCGGGCCGCGGAGCTGCTCGCAGTGCGAGCGTGAGCTCGGGGAGGTCCACGTCCTCCTCGTCCGCCATCGCGGCGAGCACCGGATCCCCGACGACTTCTGCTCGGTCGAGCACCTGTCTACCTGGGTCAAGGCCGGGGGCCGGTGGAGGTAGCTCTTTCGGCTCGATGGACCCAAACCCCGTCGAGATCCGAGTACTCGGCTGCCTGGTCGAGAAGCAGCGGACCACGCCGGACGCCTACCCGCTGACCCTGAACGCACTCCGCCTGGCCTGCAACCAGACGACGAACCGCGATCCGGTCGTCGCCTACGACGAGCCGGCGATCGAGGCCGCGCTCGGCCGGCTGCGGGAGCGTCGCTGGGTGCGGGTCGCATCGATGCCGGGACGCCGGACGGTGAAATACCGGCACCTCCTCGACGAGGCGCTCGGGCTCGACGATCCCGAGCTCGCGGTGCTCGCGGTGCTGATGCTCCGCGGCGCGCAGACGCCGGGCGAGCTCAAGCAGCGCACCGAGCGGCTGCACGGCTTCGCCGGCCTCGACGAGCTCGAAGCGACCCTCGGGCGCCTCGCCGAGCGCGGCCTAGCCGCCCGGCTCGAGCGCCGGGCGGGGGAGAAGCAGGCGCGCTGCGCGCAGCTCCTCTCCGGCGAGCCCGACGCCCCCGAGCAAGACGGCCCACCGGTCGCCGCGGCGGGCGCTGACGACGAGCTCGCGGCGCGGGTCGAACGGCTCGAGCGCGAGGTCGCCGAGCTGCACGCCGAGCTCGCGGCGCTGCGGTCGCCCGGGCCCTCAGCCTGACCCGGCGCCGGCGCTCGCGAACCGCTCGATCAGCTCCGCCGTCTCCTCCGGCCGCTCGACGTTGGGCGAGTGGCCGGCGCCGTCGATCGTCTCGACTCGAGCTCCCGGAACGCTCTGGTACGCGGCCTGCGACGAGACCGGGTCGCAGATCTGATCCTCGGCGCCGAACAGCGACATCAGCGGCACCGCGGAGCCGCGGGCCCGCGCGTCGAGCGGGATCTCGTCCCGATAGTCGTCATTCGCCTCCCGTCCCTCAACGAACGAGGTGAAGGTCATCGCGCGGTAGTCGTCGACGATCTGACCGGAGCTCGGGAAGCCGTCGGACGCCTCGTACCCGGGAGCGAACACCGACGAGTAGCCGTCCTCGATCGCGAACGCGGGGGTCACTCGCCACAGCGCCTGGCCGAGCACGGGGGCGTAGGCGAGCCGGGCTGCGAACGGAATCGAGCAGAAGTCCGCCGACGGCCCCTCACCGAGGTTGACCATCCGATCGACGAGCTGGCTCGCCTGCTCGGCGAGCGTGACCACGACCGTGAACCCCATCGAGTGCCCGACCACGGTTGCGCCCTGGACCCCGAGCTCGTTCAGCGCGCCGGCGACCAGCGCCGCCTGGTCGGGGATCGAGTAACCCGAGGCGGGCTTCTCGGAGCCGCCGTGGCCGAGGAGGTCGACACGGACGACGCGATGGCGCTCGGCGAGCAGCGGAGCGAGGCGGTCGAACCAGTGCAGCGAGCAGGTGTAGCAGTGGATCAGCACGATCGGGGCCCCGGCGCGGTCCGGGGTGACCGCGGTCGGACCCTGGTCGGTGGTCTGGATCTCGCCGCCCGGGAGCTCGATCAGCTCCGCGCCCGCCGCGGTGATCGAGGCGCTGCGGGTCTGGCTTCCGACGACGATCGCGTTCACGGCCAGCAGGGCGACGAGCGCGACGGCGATGACGATGACGATCTGCCAGCGGCGCCGCACCGGCTATTCGCGAGCGGCGAGACCGAGCTCGTCGGCGCGCTCGGCCATCGCCGCGATCACGAACGCGATGTGCTCGTTTAGGTCGACACCGAGCTCCTCGGCCCCCTGGACCACCTCGTCGCGGTTCACCCCGGCCGCGAACGAGGGTTGCTTCAGCTTCTTGCGGACCGACTTCGGCTTCATTCCCTCGATTCCGGTCGGGCGGACGAGCGCGCAGGCGGCGATGAACCCCGACAGCTCGTCGACGGCGAACAGCGTCTTCGCCAGCTCCGTCTCGCGCGGCACCCCGAGGAACGTCGCGTGCCCGGCGACCGCGTCGATCAGCTCCTGCGGCCAGTCGAGCTCGGCGAACAGCCGCAGCGCGGTACGGGGGTGGCCGTTCTCGGTGTCGTCGAGATCGGGATGGCGCTCGTAGTCGAGGTCGTGGACGAGCCCGGTGATCCCCCACAGCTCCTCGTCGGCTCCAGCCGCGCGCGCATACGCGCGCATCCCGGCCTCGACTCCGAGCAGGTGCTTGCGCAGCGAGTCCGAGGAGACCCACTCGCAGACGAGGGCCCATGCCTGCTCACGCGTCGGGGTCGGCATTCCCGCGTTGTACCCTAGCCGCGCCAACACCCGGAAGCCGTCGAGGAGACCGTGACCGATAAGTTCGTGATCGAAGGCGGGGTCCCGCTCGCGGGCGAGATCATCACCGCCGGCAACAAGAACGCGGCGCTGCCGATCCTGGCGGCGTGCCTGCTGACCGACGAGGAGATCGTCCTCACCAACGTGCCGCGGATCCGCGACACGGAGACCCAGGTCGCGGTTCTCGAGCGGATGGGCGTGAGCGCGCAGTGGGGGGCCGACGGCGAGCTTCGCCTCCGGGCCGACGCCCTCACCGACCTCGCCCCGGACGAGGAGCTGGCGGCGCGGATCCGGGCCTCGTTCCTCGTCGCCGGGCCGCTGCTCGCGCGCTTCGGCGAGGCGCGGATGCCGCCACCCGGCGGCGACTTCATCGGCCGCCGGCGGCTCGACCCGCACCTCGACGCCTTCATCGACATGGGAGCGAAGGTCGAGGGCACCCGCGAGATCGTCGTCTCGGCCCCGGACGGGCTGCGCCCATGCGCGATCTTCATGGACGAGCCGTCGGTGATGGCGACCGAGAACGCGCTCATGGCCGCAGCGCTGACACCGGGCCCGACGACGATCGCGAACGCCGCCTGCGAGCCGCACGTCCAGGACCTCGCGCGGCTGCTGGTCAAGATGGGCGCGCAGATCGACGGCATCGGCTCGAACGTGATGACCGTCTACGGCCGCGACCGGCTGGGCGGCGCCGAGCACCGGATCTGCCCGGACCACATCGAGGCCGGGAGCTTCATCGCCCTCGGCGCCGCGACGAAGGGGGAGATCCGCGTCCGCGACACCGATCCGCAGGACCTGATCGGCGTCCTGCGCCACTTCCGCCGCCTCGGGCTCGTCTCAAGAGTCGAGGATCGAGACATCGTCGTCTCCTCGGAGCAGTCGCTGCGGATTCGCGACGACCTCGGCGACGCGATCCCGAAGATCGACGACGGCCCGTGGCCGGCATTCCCGGCCGACCTGACGTCGATCGCGCTCGCGCTCGCCACCCAGGCCGAGGGCACGATCCTGATCTTCGAGAAGATGTTCGAGAACCGGTTGTTCTTCGTCGACAAGCTCGTCGCGATGGGCGCCCGGATCACCCTCTGCGACCCCCACCGGGCGATCGTCAGCGGCCCGAGCCGGCTCCACGGCGAGCGCCTCGAGAGTCCCGACATCCGCGCCGGGATGGCGATGCTGATCGCCGCTCTGTGCGCCGAGGGGCGCTCGGAGATCGGCAACGTGATCCAGATCGACCGCGGCTACGAGCGGATCGACGAGCGCCTGCGCAACCTCGGCGCCCGAATCGAGCGGGTCAGCGTCGAAGCCGTTCCGGCTTGAGCAACTCCGCCGCCTCCTCCGGAACACCTCCGCCGCTTCCTCCGCTCCCGCCTTGAACACATGGTGCGCGGCTACGCCGCGTACTTCTTATGCTGCTCCCGCGTCCGGGAGCTGCGGGTTAGGGCGCGGGCCGTCGGCACTCAGCGATCTCGCAGTTGTCCCTAGGCTCCCTTCCTGAGTTCCGACTTGAGCGACCGATGACCCATCCCATACCGCCTGGAACCAGGGACATCCTGCCCGACGAGATGCGGGAGCTTCGGCGCCTGCGCGCCGCGCTTGTCGACGCCTTCGAGCGGTTCGGCTACGGCGAGGTCGCGACCCCGACGATCGAGTACGAGGAGGTGCTCGCGCGGGGCGACGAGCGCGGGGCGCCGGTCGCCTACCGGTTCTTCGACGAGCACGGGGAGCTGCTGGCGATGCGATCCGACATGACGGTCCCGATCGCCCGCCTGGTCGCGAACCGGTTCGCCGCCTCGGAGCCCCCGTTCCGGCTCTGCTACATCGCCAGCGCCTACCGTGCAGTGCGCCCCCAGCGCGGCCAGCTGCGCGAGTTCACCCAGGCCGGGGTCGAGCTGATCGGCGCCGGCGCGCCTGACGGGACGGCGGAGGTGATCGAGGTCTTGAGCGCCGCGCTCGACGCCGCCGGGCTCGGACGGGCGGTGATCGGGCTCGGCGACTCCGAGCTCTACCGCCAGGTGCTCGACGAGCTCGGCGTCGCCGGCGAGGAACGCGACCGGGTGCTCGACTGCCTTGCCCGGCACGACCACGTCGGGCTCGAGGGCGAGGTCGGCAGGCTCGAGATCGCCGCCGCCGATCGCGAGACGCTGCTCGAGCTGCCGACCCTTCGCGGCGGCCCGGAGGTGCTCGAGCGGGCGCGATCGCTCGGCGGCGAGGCCACCGAGCGCGCCACCAGGCGCCTGGCGGGCACCTACGACGCGATCGCCGCCCGCGGCGGCGCCGACCGGGTCAGCCTCGACCTCGGCCTGCTCCGCGACCTTGGCTACTACACCGGCGCGATCCTCGAGGTCTACGACCCCGCGCTCGGTCACATCCTCGGCGGGGGCGGACGCTACGACGAGCTGATGAGCAGATTCGGGAGGCCGCTGCCGGCGGCGGGGTTCGCGCTCCACCTCGAGCGCCTCCACATCGCCCAGGCCGAGGAGGAGCGGCTCGCGGCCGAGCGCGGAGGGGAGGGCTGATGTTCGCCGGGGTCGCGGGCCCGACGCGGGCGCTCGCCGACGGGCCGCTGAAGCTCGCCGTTCCGCGCGGGGCGCTGTTCGCCGGGACCCTCGACCTCCTCGACCGGATCGGGGTCGACACCGCGGCGCTGCGCGGCGACTCGCGCGCGCTCGTCTTCGAGCTCCCCGACATCATCGTCGTCACGATGCGCCCGTCCGACGTCCCAACCTACGTCGAGGCCGGTGCCGCCCAGCTCGGGATCACCGGCAAGGACGTGCTGATGGAGCAGCGCGACCGGACCGTCTACGAGCTCCTCGACCTCGGCTACGGCGCCTGCCGGATGGTCCTCGCCGGCCGCAAGGGCGACGCCAGTCTCGGCGAGCTCGAGCGCCGGCTGGGGACGATGCGGATCGCGACCAAGTACCCCGCGAGCGCCCAGCGCTACTTCGAGGAGACCGGGCGCGAGGCGGAGGTGATCGAGGTCAAGGGCTCGGTCGAGCTGGCGCCGCTCGTCGGTCTCGCCGACGGGATCGTCGATCTCGTCGACACCGGGCGCACGCTGGCGGAGAACGAGCTCGAGATCCGCGAGGAGATCGCCCGCTGCACCGCGCGGCTGGTCGCGAATCGGGTCGCGCACAAGCTTCGTGCGGCGGAGATCGACGAGCTCGTCGCCCGGCTTCGCGAGGCGGTCCGATGAGGCGGCTCGAGCGGGTCGACTGGGACGGGAGCTCCGCTTCGGAGCTCGCGGCGCGCCTGCGGTCTTCGGTGCCGGGGCTCGCCGAGGCGAGCGGCGAAGTGAGCGCGCTGATCGAGCGCGTCCGGGCCGGAGGAGACGCCGCGCTGCGCGAGATCGCCGCCGAGCTCGGCGAGGCGGCTCCCGACCCGCTGCGGGTCGATCCCGAGGCGCCCCGGGCGGCGCTCGCCGGTCTCGGCTCCGCGGTCCGCGATGCGCTCGAGGTCGCGGCGCGGAACATCGAGGCGGTGGCGCGGGCCGACGCGGAGGTCGTCGCGGCGCCGAGCGTATGCGAGCTTCCCGAGGGACAGCGGGTCGAGGTCCGCCGCCAGCCGGTCGGCGCGGCGGGCGTCTACGCGCCCGGGGGTCGGGCCGCGTATCCGTCCTCGGTGCTGATGTGCGCGATTCCCGCCCGGGTGGCAGGGGTCGGGCGGGTGGCGGTCGCCACTCCGCCGGGCGAGGGCGGAGCGCCCCCGGCGACGGTCCTCGCCGCCTGCGCGGTCGCAGGCGTCGACGAGGTCTACGCGATCGGGGGCGCGCAGGCGGTCGCCGCGCTTGCCTGTGGCACCGAGAGCGTGCCCGCGGTCGACGTGATCGCCGGCCCGGGGAGCCGCTGGGTCACCGAGGCGAAGCGGCTCGTCGCGGGAGAGGTCGGGATCGATGGGATCGCGGGCCCGAGCGAGCTCGTGATCGTCGCCGGCCCGGAGGCACGGGCAAACTGGGTCGCGCTCGACGTGCTCGCACAGGCCGAGCACGGGGACGAGAGCCCGCTCGCCGTGCTCTCCTGGGACCGTGGGCTGCTCGATCGCGTCGCCGGCGAGCTCGATCGCCTGGCGGCGGATCGGCCGACGGTGTCGGCGGCGCCGGTCGCGCTCGTCGCCGCGCCCGATGCCGACTCGGCGCTCCGGCTCGCCGACGCGTTCGCCCCCGAGCATCTCGAGCTCGCTTACGACGGCGCGGGGGAGGAGGCGGCGCGGGAGCGGGTCGCAGGCTGCGTCTTCGTCGGCCACGGCGCGGCGACCGCGTTCGGCGACTACGCGGCCGGGTCGAACCACGTCCTGCCGACCGGAGGCGCGGCACGCTTCGGCGGCCCGCTCGGTCCCGCGGCGTTCCTCCGCCGAACCTCCGTAGTCTCCCTGCCCGAGGTCGCCGCGGAGGCTCTTGCCCCGCACGTGGCGGCGCTGGCAGAGGCCGAGGGGATGCCGGTGCACGGCGAGTCGGCGACCGCCCGAGCGAAGGAAGCGAGCGATGAGCGCGGAGCCAGGACAAGGGAGCGATGATTCAGTGGCGAAGCGCGATCGAGGCGCAATGAGCAGAACCGCACGAGTCGAGCGCATCACCCGCGAGACGAAGGTCGCGGTCGCGGTCGACCTCGACGGCGGCGAGGTCGCCCCGGCGACCTCGGTCGGGTTCCTCGACCACATGCTCGAGTTGCTCGGCCGCCACGGCCGGATCGGGCTCGTCGCCGAGGCCGAAGGCGACCTCGAGACCGGGGCGCATCACACCGTCGAGGATGTCGGCATCGCCCTCGGGCAGGCGCTCGACCGCGCGCTCGGCGACCGTGCCGGGATCAGCCGCTACGGCTATGCGGTGACGCCGATGGACGAGGCGCTCGGCGAATGCGCGATCGACATCTCGGGCCGCCCGCTGTGCGTGTTCTCGGCCGAGCTCGCGCCGGTCTCGATCGCCGGCTTCGACGCCGAGCTGACGGAGGAGTTCTTCCGCGCCGTGTCAACGAACGCGAAGCTGACCCTTCACCTCGGAACGCGATACGGCTCGAACGTCCACCACCAGATCGAGGCGTGCTTCAAGGCATTCGCCCGCGCGCTGCGCGACGCGGTCGCGATCGACCCCGGCGAGCCGGGCGTGCCGAGCACGAAGGGGACGCTGACGTGACCCCCACGGCGCGGATCTGCGTCCTCGACTACGGGATGGGCAACCTGCGCTCGGTCGAGAAGGCGCTCGAGCGGGTCGGCGCCTCGGCCGTCGTCACCTCCGACGTCGAGGTCGCGCGCGGCGCCGACGGGCTCGTGCTGCCCGGCGTCGGCGCCTTCCCGCGGGCGATGTCGCGGATCCGCGAGCTCGGATTCGACGCCCTGCTGCGCGACCACGTCGCGGCCGACCGCCCCGTCCTCGGGATCTGCCTTGGCGCCCAGCTCGTGCTCGAATCATCGACCGAGCTCGGCGGGGCGGAGGGGCTCGGACTGGTGCCGGGCGAGGTGACGCGGCTCGAGGCGCCCGGCCTCAAGCTCCCGCACATCGGCTGGGAGCCGGTCCGCTGGGAGAGCGAGTCCGAGCTCGTCGAGGGCATCCCCGACGGCACCCCGTTCTACTTCGTCCACGCCTACGCCCCGCGCCCTGCGCGCTCCGCGGACGTCCTCGGCACCGCGGTTCACGGCGAGCGGTTCGCGTGCGCGCTGGTGAGGGCGCCCGTCTATGGCGCGCAGTTCCATCCCGAGAAATCGAGCGCCGCCGGCCTCAAGGTGCTGGCAAACTTCAACCGCATCTGCGCCCGGGCGTCCGACCGTGAGCCCGCCGGAAGCGGCCACGCGACGAAGCGCTCCGGCGGGCCTGCTCGCTGATGCTGCTCTACCCCGCGATCGACATCCGGGGCGGTCGCGCTGTGCGGCTGGTCCAGGGCGATTACGAGCGCGAGACCGCGTTCGACGACAATCCCGTCGACGCCGCCCGCCGCTGGGTCGACCAGGGCGCGCAGGTCCTTCACGTCGTCGATCTCGACGGCGCCCGGGAGGGCAGCCCGGCGAACCTCGCCGAGGTGAGGCGGATCTGTGGATCGGTCGGGATTCCGGTTCAGTTCGGCGGCGGGCTCCGAACCGCCGAGGACGTCGCCGAGGCGCTCGCGGCGGGCGCCGACCGCGTGGTCCTCGGCACGGCTGCCCTGGCCGACCCGGCGCTCGTCGAGGCGCTTGCCGCCGAGCACGGCGAGCGGCTCGTCGTCTCCGCCGACGCCCGCTCGGGTAAGGTCGCGGTTTCGGCCTGGGAGCGCGAGACCCCGGTCGCGCCCGAGGCGCTGATCGGCGACCTCGCCGGACGCGGCGTACGCCGGTTCGTCTACACCCCGGTCGAGGTCGACGGGACGCTCGCCGGCCCCGGCCTCGACGGGCTGAGTGACGCCGCCGCGGCGGCGGACGCCGGTGGCGCCGAGCTGATCTATTCGGGCGGGATCGGCACCCTCGACGACCTCCGCGCGCTCGCCGCGCTCGGCCTCCCGGCGCTCGCCGGGGCGATCGTCGGCCGGGCGCTGTACGAGGGCAGGTTCACGGTCTCCGAGGGCCAGTCGGCGCTCTCATCCGGCCACTAGCATCAGTTGGACGATGCCCGCCGCGATTTTCTGGCTCCGAGTCCTCGCCGTCGCCAAGCTCGCGCTGCTCGCGAAGCGCCACCTGTCGCTGCTCGAGTCCGACGAGCGCAAGCGGCTCGCCCAGCTCGTCGCGGCGTCGAAGGGACGGCCGGGACGCAACCTGTCGGCGAACGAGCGCGACGAGCTCCTCCGGCTCGCCCAGAAACTCGAACCGGCCCAGTTCGGCCGCGCGGCGCTGTTCGCGATACGCGGGCGGATGCGCAGGTGACCTCGGCGGTACCTGAGCGATGGCGCTGAAGCGCGTGATCCCCTGCCTCGACGTCGAGTCGGGACGGGTCGTCAAGGGAACCAACTTCGTCGGGCTGCGCGACGCCGGCGACCCGGTCGAGCTCGCCGAGCGCTACGACGCCGAGGGCGCCGACGAGCTCGTCTTCCTCGACATCACCGCCTCGCACGAGAAGCGCGAGACGATCACCGCCCTCGCCCGCCGCACCGCCGACAACGTCTTCATCCCGTTCACGATCGGCGGCGGCATCCGGTCGGTCGACGACGCCCGGGCGGTGCTCGACGCCGGGGCCGACAAGGTGTCGGTCAACTCGCCCGCCCTCGCCCGCCCGGAGCTGATCACCGAGCTCGCCGAGGTCTTCGGCTCGCAATGCGTCGTGATCGCGATCGACGCGAAGCGACGCGGCGACCGCGGCGCGGGATGGGATCTATACGTCAACGGGGGCCGGACGCGGGTCGAGGGGCGTGAAGCCGTCGCCTGGGCGCGCGAGGCGACCGAGCGCGGGGCGGGGGAGGCGCTGCTGACGAGCATGGACCGCGACGGCACCACCGACGGGTACGACGTCGAGCTGACCAGGGCCGTCTCCGACGCGGTTTCGGTGCCGGTGATCGCGTCGGGGGGCGCGGGCGAGCTCGACCACCTCTCGGAGGCGATCGTCGCCGGCGGCGCCGAGGCCGTGCTCTGTGCCTCGATCTTCCACTACGGCACCCACACCGTCGGCGAGGCCAAGCGCCACCTCGCTGCCGCCGGGATCCCGGTTCGCGCCCCGGCGGGCTAGCCGCGGCGCTTGGCGCGGCGGCCGTCTCGGCGCCCGTTCTTGCCGCTGCGCCGGTCCGCCGCCCTGCCCTCCCGCCCCTGCTTGCCGCGGGCTCGCTTACCGCCCTTGCGCCGCGGCTCGAACGCGCGCAGCGCCGAGGTCCCGGTGAGGTAGAGCCTGTGGCCGTCGGAGATCACCGGGTTGTACTCGCCGAGCTCGTGCTCGAAGACCTTCTTCCCGGTCCGGGCGCGAAACCCGAAGGTGCCGACGTTCGGGCCAATACCCGCGACGTAGACGGTCTCGTTGATCACGCTCGCCGCCCCGAGGACCGGGCCCCCGATCCGCTCTCGCCAGCGGACTCCGCCGTTGCGGGCATCGAGCGCGTAGAAGTGCTGGTCGACCGAGCCGATGTAGACGGTCGGGGGCGAGTTCGGAGTGTCGGCGACCGCGGGCGCGGCGTAGACCCAGTCGCCGGTCGACTGGCTCCAGGCGAGCTCGCCGGTCTTCGCCTCGAAGCTGTAGACGCGGCCATCGACGCTGCCGAGGTAGACGCGCCCGTAGGCGATCGCGGGCGTCGAGTAGATCCGGCCGGTGCGCCCGAACGAGCCGCCCTGGGTGCCGGTCCGCCACCTGACGGCGCCGGTCTTGAGGCTGATCGCGAGGACCTCGCCGGCGTAGTTGCCCGCATACACGGTGCCGGAGTCGAGCGCGACGCCTCCCTTGACCTCGCCGGCGGTGCTGACCTGCCAGCGAACCCTTCCGGACTTTGCGTCGAGGGCGAAGATGTCGCCCGACTCGACCCCGACGACGACCTTTCCGCGGCGGACGACGGGGGAGGACTCGCTGCGGCCCGGGAGATCCCGCTTCCACAGCAGCTTGCCGTCGCGCGCCCGGAGCGCGAACGCCTGGCCGGGCTCGAGGTTGACGCCGAAGACGCGGCCGCCTGCGAAGGCCGGGGCGGAGGCGTTCAGCCGGCCCATCCTGCGCTTCCACTTCACCTTGCCGTTGTCGGCGTTCATCGCGTAGAAGCGGGCGTCCTTGTCCATGAAATAGAGGACGTCGTTGGCGACGACCGGCGAGAACTCGAGCAGCTTCCCGGCCTGGAAGCTCCAGCGCGAGCTGTTGAACGGCGGGTTGACGCCGCGGGCGCGCATGTAGCGCGTGCGGGCGTTGTCGTAGCCGTACAGCGGCCAGTTCTCGGTCTTCGGCTTCGCCTTCGCCTTCGGCGGCTCGGGGACGAAGACCGCCTCGGGGTTGACGACGTCGGCCGGGCGCTTGAGCAGGATCAGGTAGAGCGCCAGGGCGGCGCCCGCAAGCAGGACGGCGGTGACGCCGCCGACGAACAGGATTCGCCTGCGCAGCGTCCATCCCCGCCAGATGTCGAGGACCCTGGTCATCCGGGTTACGGGGAATGATGGTAGGAGCCACGGATTGAATCGCGGCTAAATCGCGGCCGAACGCCGATGGAGAGCGAACCTGAGCACTACCCGCGGCCCCTGGCCGGCCGTCTTGACGCCCTCGAAGGGGTCGGGGCGCTGCGCGAGGCGGCGGAGCGCGCCTCCGCCCCGGCGTACCTCGTCGGGGGCTCGGTCCGCGACCTGCTGCTCGGCGCCGACCGGGTCGACATCGACGTCGCGGTCGAGGGCGACCCGGTGGCGCTCGCGCGCGCCCTCGGCGGCAAGCCCCGCGTGCACGAGCGGTTCGCGACTGCGACGGTGGCACTCGACGGCCATACGGTCGACCTCGCGGCGACTCGGGCGGAGAGCTACTCCCGCGCCGGGGCCCTGCCCACCGTCCGTCCCGCGCCGCTCGCCGACGACCTCTCCCGCCGCGACTTCACGGTCAACGCGATGGCCGTGCCGCTGCTCGGCGACCCGGAGCTGATCGACCTCCACGGCGGCCTCGACGACCTCCGGGCGGGGATCCTGCGCGACCTCCACCCGCGCTCGTTCATCGACGACCCCACCCGCGCCCTCCGCGCCGGCCGCTACGCGGCTCGGCTCGGCTTCGTCCCCGAGCCCGGGACGCTCGAGCGCCTGCGCGCCGCCGACCTCGGCACCGTCTCCGCCGAGCGGGTCGAGGCCGAGCTCCGGCGGCTGGCCGCGGAGCGTTCGGCGCGCCGCGGCTTCGAGCTCCTCGCCGAGTGGGGCCTGGTCGCGCTCGCGGCGACTGCCGGCGAGCTGATCGATGGCGTGATCGAGGCTTCGGCCGGTCCCGGCTGGCCGGAGGTCGATCGCCGCGCCGACGCGGTCCTCGCCGCCGCCCGCGGCGAGCACGGGCCGGACAAGCTGGTCACCGCCGTACCGGCGTCGCCGTCGGAGGCGGTGCGCTTCGCGCGCGGGCACGGACCCGTCGACCTCCTGCTCGCCCGGGCCGGCGGGGCCGTGTGGCTCGACCGCTACGTCGCCGACTGGAGCCGCGTTCGGCTCGCGATCGACGGCCGCGACCTGCTCGGCGCCGGCGTCCCGGAGGGGCCGGCGATCGGCCGCGGGCTCGCGGCGGCGCTCGACGCGAAGCTCGACGGCGTCGCGACCGATCGCGAGGCCGAGCTTCGGATCGCGCTCGCGGCGGCGGCGGCCGGATCGTAGGCTGGAGCGGATGGACTGGCGCGAGCGAGATGGAATCCGGTGGCTCGAGGCGGAGCTTCCCGGCGCGAGGGCGGCGTTCACAACCCGCGGCGGCGGCACGAGCAAAGGCGACTTCGCAAGCCTCAACCTCGGCATCCTCACCGACGACAACCCCGAGGCGGTGAGACGAAACCGGGCGCGGGCGGCGGCGGCGCTCGACCGTGACCCCGGCGGCGTACTGATCGGCCGCCAGGTTCACGGCGCCGAGGTGCTGCGCCGCGACGCGCCCCAGCGCCCGAATCCCTATGCCGAGCCGGGCGACCCGCCGCCCGAGGTCGACGGCCAGGCGACCGCGACGGCGGATCTGACCGCGCTGGTCTTCGTCGCCGACTGCCTGCCGATCGCGCTCGCGGGCGAGCGCGGCGTGACGATGCTGCACTGCGGCTGGCGGGGCCTCGCGGCCGGGATCGTCGCTCGCGGCGCCGAGGTGGTCGGCGCCGAGGCGGCCGCGATCGGGCCCGGAATCGGACCGTGCTGCTACGAGGTCGGCGATCAGGTCCTGGATGCGTTCGCGGGCCTGGGCGACGGCGTCACGTCCGGGCGAAGGCTCGACCTGATCGCCGCCGCGCGGCGGCTGCTCGAGCGCGCCGGCGTCGAACGGGTCGAGGCGGCCAGCCTCTGCACCTCTTGCGGGCATGAGCTGTTCTTCTCGCACCGTCGCGACCGGGGCCGGACGGGCCGCCAGGGCGGGTTCGCCTGGATCGAGGGGGCGAATGCCTGAGCTGCTCACGGGGCTCGACCCGGACGTGATCCGGCGCAACCTCGAGCGCGTGCGTGAGCGCGCCGGCCCCGACGTCGAGGTGCTCGCGGCGACGAAGTACGTTCCCGTCGACGAGCTGGGCGCCCTCGCCGAGGCAGGGGTGACGCTGGTCGGGGAGAATCGGCTCCAGGACCTCGAGGCCAAGCGCGAGCGCTGGGGCGACGCGTTCACCTGGGACTTCATCGGCGCGCTGCAGAGCCGGAAGGTGAAGCGGATCGTCCCCGCGGTCCGACTGATCCACTCGGTCGCGAGCGACTCGGCTCTCGAGCAGCTCGGCCGTCACGGAACCGACGCGACCGAGGTCCTGGTCCAGGTCAACCTCTCGGGCGAGGACAGCAAGTCCGGGATCGCCCCCGGCGCGCTCGCCGTGTTCATCGACCGCTGCCCGGTGACCGTGTCGGGCCTGATGACGATGCCGCCCGCGGCGAGCGACCCCGAAGCCTCGCGGCCCCACTTCGCCCGCCTCGCCGAGCTCGCCGCGGCCCACGGGCTCCGCCGGCTGTCGATGGGGACGAGCCAGGACTGGACGGTTGCGGTCGAGGAGGGGGCGACGATCATCCGCCTCGGGAGCACGCTGTATCGCTAAGCCCGGTGCTGAATCGGGCTTACCAGCCCTGCATTCGGGCATAATTTTCTCGAAGGAGAACGGGGGGAGGAAGCGAACACCGCAGCCGTATGGCACTTCGCGACACATGGCATCGCGCTCTCGTCTACTTCGGACTCGCCGACGATCCCGAGTACCACGACGAGGACGTATACGAGCCCGAAACCGATGCCGAAGGTCACGCCTACGCTGCGGCGGCGCCGGCCCCGCGGTCGGGGACCGTGAGCCGGATCTCCGAGCGCCGCAGGGCACGGAGCGAGATCGACGACATCTTCGCGGACGACGAGCCGGCGCCGCGGCCGCGACGGCTGCGGCCGGTCGAGAACGGCGCCGACGTCCGCGTCCACCTCGTCACTCCCTACAGCTTCAACGACGCCCAGGAGGTCGCCGACCGCTTCAAGCAGGGCGTGCCGGTGATCCTCAACCTCCAGACGACCGAGGGCGAGCTGGCCAAGCGGCTGATCGACTTCGCCTCGGGGCTCACGTACGCGCTTGACGGCGGGATGCAGAAGGTCGCCGAGAAGACCTTCCTGCTCACCCCCCGCAACGTCGAGGTCTCGGCCGAGGAGAAGGCGCGCCTGGTCGAGAAGGGCTTCTTCAACCAGTCCTAACCGCCGCCTCCTCCGCTCCCGCCGTGAACACCAGGCCCGCGGCTACGCCGCGGGCATTGGAGATACCTGCGGCGCCTTTGGCGCCTGACATGCGGCTCCGGCGGCGCAACGTCGCCGGCCAACCCACCCCTCCCGCGTCCGGGGGCGGCGGGTCTATGGAGCCTCGCAGGCTCGCCCGGATACGCTTCCGCCGATGAAGGTCGGGTTCGCAGGCGCGGGGAACATGGCAGCGGCGATCGCGAGGGGATGGGCCGCGTCCGACGCCGGGCCCGAGCGGATGCTGTTCTGCGACCTCGACCGCGCGCGGGCGGCGGCCCTCGCCGCCGAGGTCGGGGGTGAGACCCGCGAGAGCCTGACCGGGATTCGCGACGACACCGACGTGGTCCTGCTCGCGGTCAAGCCGGCGGCGCTCGACGACGTCGCCGCCGAGCTCGAGCGACGGGCCCCGGCGCTGATCTCGATCCTCGCCGCGACACCGCTCGCCCGGATCGCCGACGCTTTCCCGGGGGTGCCGGTGATCCGCGTGATGCCGAATCAGCCGGTCGCGGTCAACCGCGGGGTGCTCTGCTGCGCCCCGGCGCCGCCGGGCGTGCCCGACGCGGTGGCGCGCGAGCTCGTCTCGTTGCTCGAGCCGCTCGGGGAGGTCGTCGAGCTGCCGGAGGACCGTCTCGACGCGGCGATGGCGGTGATGTCCTGCTCGCCCGCCTACGTCGCCCTGTTCGCCGAGGCGCTCGCCGAGGCCGGTACCCGCGAGGGGCTCGATCCGACCGTCGCGGCGGAGCTCGTCGCGGCGACGCTCGCCGGCACCGCGACGATGCTCGGATCCCACGCGCCCGAGGCGATCCGCCGGGCGGTGGCGCCGCCCGGCGGGGCGACTGAGGCCGGCCTCGAGGCGCTCGGGCGGGCCGGCTTCACCCGGGCGATCGACGACGCGGTTGAGGCGTCGCTGGAGCGGTTCCGTTGACCACCGCAGCGATCGGTCGCGACGAGATCGCCGACTACGTCTCGGCGCTGTTCCTCGTCTACCTGGCGATGATCTTCATCCGGATTCTGCTCTCCTGGATCCCGCGCCTGCCCTACAACCGTTACCTGCATGCGGTCGTCAACTTCATCCACGAGACGACCGACCCCTACCTGAACATCTTCCGCCGCATCCTGCCTCCGGTCGGCGGCGGCGGGTTCGCCCTCGACCTCAGCCCGATCATCGGGATCTTCCTCCTGATCATCGCCCGCGGCATCGTCGTCGGCCTGATTCGGGGTTGACCGACTCGGCCGGTGATCGCGCGGGCGCCGCCCAGGCGTGGGCGAGCATGGCGGTGCTGGCGGCGGTGGTGCTCGGTCTCGACCAGGCGACGAAAGCCCTGGTCCGCGGGGCGGTCGGACGGGGTGAGCGGATCGACGTCGTCCTCGGGCTCGAGATCGTCAACGTGCGCAACCCGGGGATCGCGTTCGGCCTGTTCGAGGACGGTGGCCTGCTCCTGCTCGCGATCACCGCGGGGACGCTGTCCCTGCTCGTCGCCTGGTTCGCGACCGGACCGACCCGTCCAGGCCTCTGGATCGCGGTCGGGCTGCTGATCGGCGGCGCCGCCGGCAACCTGCTGGACCGGCTCCGCGAGGGCGAGGTCACCGACTTCATCGACCCGCCGCTGTGGCCGGCGTTCAACGTCGCCGACATCGCGATCACCTTCGGCGTGCTGTTGCTGATCCTGATCGCCCTCTCCGGCGGCGAGGAGGGGGAGGGGGCTGCGGAGCCGTGAGCGCGGAGCGAAGCCACGGGAGCGGCGATTCGCGGGCAATCCGGATCGTCCACGCCGACGACGCGCTCGCGGTGATCGAGAAGCCCGCCGGTCTCGTCGTCCATCCGGCGCCGGGCCACCGCGGCCGGACGCTGGTCGACGAGCTCGCGGGGCTGCTCGGCGGCGGCGAGGATCCCGAGCGCCCGGGGATCGTCCACCGGCTCGATCGCGACACCTCCGGCCTGATGGTCGTCGCCCGCACCGACGAGGCCCACCGCCGGCTCGCGGCGATGATCAAGGCGCGTGACGTCGAACGCGCCTACCTCGCGCTGGTCACCGGACGCCTGCGCTCGCGCTCGGGGACGATCGACGCGCCCCTCGGTCGCGACTATCGCGCCCCCGAGCGCCGGGCGGTGCGCGGCCGCGGCGCCCGTCCGGCGCGAACGCATTTCGAGGTCCTCGAGCTGCTCCCCGCGGACACCTACCTCGAGGCCCGCCTCGAGACCGGGCGCACCCACCAGATCCGAGCCCACTTCGCCGCGATCGGCCATCCGCTCGCCGGCGACCCCGACTACGGCTCTGCCGGGCGGCACGGGCTCGAGCGCCAGTTCCTGCACAGCGCCAGGCTCGGGTTCGTCCATCCGCTCACCGGCGAGCGGATCGAGCTCGAGTCCGAGCTGCCGGAGGACCTCGTCGCGGCGCTCGACCGCGCCAGGGCGGCCTGAGCCGGCCGCCGCGACCCGCCCGGCGGCGTGCGCATCTCTACAATCAGCCGCGACCTGTACCCGACCCCCATCGGAGGGCACGGGGCCCTGCCCGGCGAGGCGAGATCGCCTCGGACCGGGTCCCCGCGGCGCCGGTGGGAGCAACCGCAAGAGCTGACAAGGGAGCCTTTCGATGCCCGAACCTGGAATCAGGGAGCTGTTGGAGGCCGGCCTTCACTTCGGCCACCAGACCCGCCGCTGGGACCCGCGCATGCGCCGCTACATCCACGGCGAGCGCGACGGGATCCACATCATCGACCTGCTGCAGACCGAGCACCTGCTCGCGGAGGCGCGGCGGTTCGCCGCAGACGTCGCCCGCCAGGGCGGCGAGGTGCTGTTCGTCGGCACCAAGAAGCAGGCCCGCGACTCGGTCAAGGAGTGGGCGGAGCGGTGCGGGATGCCTTATGTCAACCAGCGCTGGCTCGGTGGGCTGCTGACCAACTTCCAGACGATGTCGGCGCGGATCGATCGCCTCCACGAGCTCACCCAGCTCAGGGAGGAGGGCCGGCTCGAGCTGCTTCCGACCAAGGAGCGGATGTCGATGGAGTCCGAGCTCGAGAAGCTCGAGTACAACCTCGGCGGCGTCCGGGACATGAAGCGCCTCCCGCAGGCGGCGCTGATCATCGACCTGAAGACGGAGGAGATCGCAGTCCGCGAGGCGCAGCGGCTGCGGATCCCGATCATCGGCCTCGTCGACACCAACGTCGACCCGGTGCCTGTCGCGTTCCCGATTCCGGGGAACGACGACTCGATCCGCTCGTGCAGCCTCGTCGTCGGCACGATCGGCGAAGCGGTCGCCGAGTCGGCGACCGCCTGGCGCGCGGCGGAGGAGAAGCGTCGCGCCGAGGAGGAGGAGCGCCGCCGGGCTGAAGAGGAGCGCAAGCGCCGCGAGGCCGAGGAGCGGGCGCGCCGCGAGGCCGAGGCGGCCGCGGCGGCCGAGGCGAAGGCGGCAGCCGACGCCCAGGCCGGGCAGGGCGGCGAGCCGGCGGCGACCGGTGGCGCCCAGGCGGCCCCCGCCCCGACCCCCGAGACCGGAAAGGAGAGCTCGTGATGGAGACTTCGATCTCCGCCGCCGACGTCAAGGTCCTGCGCGAGCGGACCGGCGCGGCGATGATGGACTGCAAGGCCGCGCTTTCAGAGGCCGACGGCGACGTCGACAAGGCGATCGAGATCCTCAGGGTGAGGGGGCAGGCGTCGGCCGCGAAGCGCTCCGGCCGTGCGACCGGCGAGGGCCTCGTCACCTCCTACATCCACGCGACCGGCAGGGTCGGCGTCCTGGTCGAGGTCCAGTGCGAGACCGACTTCGTCGCCCGCAACGAGGACTTCCGGGAGTTCGCTCGCGAGGTTGCGATCCACATCGCCGGGTCGCCGACCCCACCCGTGTACGTGTCGGCGGACGATATCCCCGACGAGGCGCGGGAGGCGGAGCGGCAGCTGTTCGAGGCGAAGGCGCGTGAGGAGGGCAAGCCCGACGAGGTCGTTCCGAAGATCGTCGATGGTCAGCTTCGCAAGTGGGCGAAGGAGGTCGCGCTGCTCGAGCAGGAGCACGTCCGCGCCGACCGCTACGACGGCAAGACGATCGACCAGCTCCGCGCCGACGTCGCGTCGAAGACCGGCGAGAACATCCGCATCGCCCGCTTCGCCCGCTTCGCCGTCGGCGAAAAATAACTCCGCCGCCTCCTCCGCTCCCGCCTGGAACACCTGGCGCGCGGCTACGCCGCGCGCGTACTCGTCTGCTCCCGCGTCCGGGGGCGGCGGGTCAGGGCTCCAGCCGTTGGCACTCAGCGGACGCGCAGTAGGCTTCGGCGCGCACGATGGGTGATCCGGTGTTCAAGCGGGTGCTGCTGAAGCTCTCGGGCGAGGCGCTGATGGGGAAGCTCGAGTACGGGACCGACGGCGAGCGCGTGAAGGCGATCGCCGCGCAGGTCCACGAGGTCTCGCAGCGGGGAGTCGAAGTCGCACTCGTCGTCGGCGCCGGGAACATCTACCGCGGGCTCGCCGGGGCGGCCGAGGGGATGGACCGCGCGACCGCCGACTACATGGGGATGCTGGCGACGGTGCTGAACGCGCTCACGCTCCAGGACGCGCTCGAGAAGCTGGGCGCCCACACCCGGGTCCTGTCGGCGATCGAGGTCACCGAGGTTGCCGAGCCCTACATCCGCCGGCGGGCGATGCGCCACCTCGAGAAGGGCCGCGTCGTGATCTTCGGCGCCGGGACCGGGAACCCGTTCTTCACCACCGACACCGCGGCCGCCCTGCGAGCGCTCGAGATTCACGCCGAGGCGATCCTGATGGCCAAGCACGGGGTCGAGGGCGTCTACGACGCCGACCCGTCGCAGGTTCCGGATGCGAACTTCCTCCCCGAGATCACCCACCGCGAGGCGATCGAGCGCGGCCTGCGGGTGATGGACTCGACCGCGCTCTCGCTCTGCATGGACAACCGTTTGCCGATCTACGTCTTCAACATGGTCGACGAGCGCAACATAGATAGGATCGTCTGCGGCGAACGGGTGGGAACGCTGGTCTCATCCGATGGCGCAAGCGTGCAATGAGCGAGATCATCGACGAGCTGCTCCAGGACGCATCCGAGCGGATGTCGAAGTCGGTCGAGGCCTGCCGGCACGAGCTCGCGACGGTGCGCACCGGCCGTGCGTCTCCGCACCTCCTCGATCGCGTCACCGTCGACTACTACGGCGCCGAGACCCCGCTCAGGCAGCTCGCCAACGTCGCCGCCCCGGAGGCGCGGCTGCTGACGCTGACTCCGTACGACAAGAACGCCATCGGCCTGCTGGAGAAGGCGATTCTCGAGTCGGACCTCGGGCTGACCCCCTCCAACGACGGCAACGTGATCAGGCTTCAGATTCCCGAGCTCAACGAGGAGCGCCGCAAGGACCTGGTCCGCGTCGTCCACGGGGTCGCCGAGGAGGGGCGGGTCGCGGTTCGCAACATCCGCCGCGACGTGATGCACGACCTTCGCGAGCTGAAGAAGGAAGGGGAGGCGGGCGCCGACGACGAGCACCGCGCCGAGGGCGAGCTGCAGAAGCTCACCGACGGGGCGGTCGCGGAGATCGACGGCCTCGTGAAGGCGAAGGAAGAAGAGATCCTCGAGGTTTGAGCGCCCTGGCTCCCGAGGGCGGGGCGGGGGGTCCGCAGGGACAGCTCCCCCGGTACGTGGCGATCATCACCGATGGCAACGGCCGCTGGGCGGAGCGGCGCGGGCTGCCGGTGATCGAGGGGCATCAAGCCGGCGCCGACGTCGTCAAGGCGCGGCTGCGCGACGCGGTCGAGCTCGGGATCAAGGAGCTGACGGTGTTCTCGTTCTCGACCGAGAACTGGCAGCGCTCGCGCGAGGAGGTCGAGGCGCTGATGGCGATGTTCGCCGAGCGGATCGAGGCCGAGACGCCCGAGCTCGACGAGGAGGGCGTGAGGATGCGGTTCATCGGCCGCCGTGAGGGCGTCGACCCCGAGCTCGTCCGGCGGATGGAGTGGGCCGAGGGGAGGACCGCGGGAAACTCGCGCATCACACTGTTTGTCGCCTTTAACTACGGCGGCAGGGCTGAGCTCGTCGACGCGGCGCGGGGCTTCGAGGCGGGCGGGGAGGAGGAGTTCCGCCGCCGGCTCTACGCGCCGGACATGCACGACCCGGACCTGCTGATCCGAACGAGCGGCGAGGCCCGGATCTCGAACTTCCTGCTCTGGCAGTGCGCCTACTCCGAGCTCGTCTTCCGCGACGAGCTCTGGCCCGACTTCGATCGCCCGGCGTTCGAGGCGGCGCTGGCGGAGTACGCCGGACGCCGGCGGCGCTTCGGGAGGCGCTGATGCGCCGGGGACCGTTCGACCTCGAGTCGCCGGACGCGGCTCCGGAGGGACGCGGCGGCGAGCCGTCGCGCCGCCGCCGGCGCGAGGGGCCACCCCGTCGCCGGCCGCGCAGGCCGGCGCGCCGGGAGCGCGAGGGAGGCGGCGGAGCGTCGGAGACCGTCGCGCGGATCGCCTGGGCGGTGCCTTGGATCGCCTTCGCGGTGACGGTGGTCGCCGTCGGCGGAGGCCTGTTCGCGATCGCGATGGCGGGTCTCGCGTGCATCGGCCTCAGCGAGCTCTACCGCATGGTCCCCGAGACCCGGCCGCTGATGCCGGTGGCGTTCGCCGTCGCCGCCGGCCTCGTCGCGGCGGCATTCTGGGGCGATCACCTCCAGATCGTCCTCGTCGGCGCCTGCGCCATCCCGCTGATGTTCTTCGTCGCCGTGCTCCAGCGTGATCGCCAGGGGATCGTCCTCGCGATGGCGATCACCACGTTCGGCATCGCCTGGATCGGGATCCCGTTCGCGCACGCGGTTCTCCTCCGCGAGCTACCGGAGCACGGCGGCGCGCTGCTGATCAACGTCCTCGTCGCGACCTTCCTCTCCGACACTGCCGCCTACGCCGGCGGCCGACTGTTCGGCCGCCACCCCCTCGCCCCGAGCCTGTCCCCGAAGAAGACCGTCGAGGGCCTCGTCGCCGGCTTCGTCGGTGGCGCGCTCGGGTTCTGGTTCGCCGGGCTCTACCAGGATTGGCTCTCGGGGATCGACGCCCTGTTGATGGGCATGGTCGTCGCGGCGGTGGCGCCGATCGGCGACCTGTTCGAGTCGATGGTCAAGCGCGACCTCGGGATCAAGGACTCGGGCGCGGTCTTCGGCCCCCACGGCGGCCTCCTCGACCGCGTCGACTCGGTGCTGTTCACGATCGTCGTCGGCTACTACGTCTCGCTGGCGTTCGTGTACTGACCGGCCGCGTCGGGCGGTGTCGGCCCGAGCGCCGGCGCGGCGGGGATCGGGTTGCCTCCGGGCGGCCGGAAGGCCGGACGCCGGCGCTCGTCGAGCGTGATCTCATAGCCGCGCTCGTGGGCGGCAGAGGAGGATCAGGTTCGAGAGCTTCGTCTCGCCGCCGCTCGCCCAATCGACGATGTGATGGGCGTCGGTGTGGCGGCACTGCTCGCAGCCGGGAAAGCGACAGCCGCCGTCGCGAAGCTCGAGCGCGCGCCTGAGCGCCGGCGGGACTGCTCGCGTCCGCCTCCCGACCGAGAGCGGCTCGCCCTCGGGGCCGTCGACGACGCCGACGCGCGGTGCCTCGCAGGCGATCCGCCGCGCGGTCGCGGCTTGAGATCCCGGGGCCGCCCGAGAGGTGACAGGGTCCGGCGGCGTCCTCAGCGCCGGCCAATCGCACGGCGCCGACGTGAACGACGACCTGGTAGGCATCGGCGGGCGAGGAGCGATCGGGGCGGCGGGCAAGCGCCTGCTCGGCGAGATGGGCGAGGCACTCGTGGTTGTGCGGGCGCGGGTAGCGGCGGTGCGGGCGATCGGCGCCTTCGCGCGTTCCGCGGAACCGCGTACGGAGCCTCGCCCGGACGGAACGAGGCAATCCGCGATCGATCAGCGCGGGAGCTTGCGCCGTCGTCGCCGTCGTCGCCGTCGTCGCGGTCGCGCGTGACTCCGCCGGTGACGTCGTCGGGACGGCCGGCTATGGACGGCTCAAGGACCTGCACCCGCGAGCGTTCATCGCCGGGCGGCCGTAGTTGGCCCGGATGCCATCGCCGAGCCTCGACTAGCGTTGCGTCATGGCCCGAGGCCATGAGCGGGCGGTGCTCGCGGCGTTCCTGCTCGGTGCGACCCTCGCCGGCGGCAACGCGGTCGGGATCAGGTTCTCGAACCGGGAGCTCGATCCGCTCTGGGGCGCGGGGATCCGGTTCTCGCTCGCCGCGCTCGTGCTGCTGGCCGTGATGGCCGCCATGCGGCTGGCCGTCCCCTCGGGACGCGCGCTCACGGGGACGCTGCTCTTCGGGCTGCTTCAGTTCGGGGCGGGGTTCGCGCTCGCCTACTACGCCCTGGTCGAGCTCCACGCCGGGTTCGGGCAGATCCTGCTCGCGCTGGTGCCGCTGATCACGCTGCTGCTGGTGGTGGTCCAGCGGCAGGAGCGGCTGCGGGGGGCGGCGGTCGCCGGCACGCTGCTGGCGCTGGCGGGGATCGTCGTGATGTCGAGGGCGCCCCTGCGCGAGGCGCTGCCGGCGCTGTCGCTGCTCGCTGCGATCGGCAGCGCCGCCTGCATGGCGCAGGCCGCAATCGTCGTCCGTCGCTTCCCACCCGTCAACCCGGTGACGATGAACGCGATCGGGATGGCGACCGGCGCGGTCGTGCTCGTCGCCGGCTCGCTGATCGCGGGCGAGGAGCTCGTCCTCCCCGCGCGAGGCGAAACGTGGACGGCGATCTCCTATCTCGTGCTCGCAGGCTCGCTTGCGGTGTTCCTGCTCTATCTCTACGTGCTCCGCTTCTGGCCGGCGTCGCGCGCGACCTACGCGTTCGTCCTGATCCCGTTCGTCACCGTTCTGCTCTCGAGCCGGCTCGACGACGAGCCGGTAGGGCCCGGATTGGTCGTCGGCGGCCTGCTCGTCATCGCCGGCGTCTACGTCGGCGCCCTCCGGCGCGCCGAGCCGGCGGCGGCCACCGAGGCCGGTGCGTCGCGGAGCCCTTGAGCCCGCCGAAAGGTCGCTGCCTACACTCACCGGCATGGCGAGAAGGGTCCTGGTCCTCGGCTCGACCGGCTCGATCGGCGAGCAGGCGCTCGAGGTGATCGCGGGCTCCGACGAGCTCGAGGTCGCCGGGCTCGCGGCGGCGCGGAGCTGGGAGCGCGCCTGCGAGCAGGCGGCCGCGAGCGGCGTCGAAGCGATCGCGCTGCTCGACGGCGAGGCCGCGGCCGGCGCCGCCCGGCAGCTCGAGGGGTGCCGGGTGCTGAGCGGGGAGGCCGGGATCCGCGACCTCGTGGTCGCATCGAAGCCGGACCTGGTGCTGAACGCGATCGTCGGCATCGCCGGGCTCGGGCCGACGATCGTCGCCCTCACCGAGGGCATCGACGTCGCACTCGCGAACAAGGAGAGCCTCGTCGTCGGCGGCGAGCTCGTCACCGCGCTCGCCGAGGCGACCGGGGCGCGGATCATCCCGGTCGACTCCGAGCACTCGGCCCTTCACCAGCTCCTTGGCGCCGAGCGTCCGGGAACCGTCGATCGCCTGGTCCTCACCGCCTCCGGCGGGCCGTTCCGCGGGCGCACCGACCTGGCGGGGATCACCGCCGAGGAGGCGCTCGCCCATCCGACCTGGGAGATGGGGGGGAGGATCACGATCGACTCGGCGACGCTGATCAACAAGGGCTTCGAGGTGATCGAGGCGCACCACCTGTTCGGGGTCGACTACGAGCGGATCGAGGTCGTCGTCCACCCGCAGTCGATCGTCCACGCCCTCGTCGACCTCAACGACGGCGCTTCGCTCGCCCACCTCGGGCACCCCGACATGCGGGTGCCGATCTCCTACGCGCTCCACCTCGGCGACCGCGCCGACGTCCCGGTCGAGACACTCGATCTCGCCGCGGTCGGCGCGCTGACGTTCGAGCGCCCTGACCTCGAGACCTTCCCTTGCCTGCGGCTCGCGCGCGAGGCCGGGCGCGCCGGCGGGACCGCGCCGTGCGTGCTCAACGCGGCCGACGAGGTAGCGGTCGCCGCGTTCCTCGCCGGGGCGATCCCGTTCACCGCGATCCCGGAGCTGGTCGAGCGGGCGCTGGACGAGATCCCGGCCGAGGTTCCCGGGCACTTCGACGACTTCTACGAAGCCGACCGGCGGGCCCGCGAGCTCGTCGAGGCCGCGGTTGGGAGCGCGGCGTGAGCTGGTTCCTAGCCTTCGCCGGGTTCGCGGCGCTGATCGTGCTGCACGAGTTCGGCCACTTCATCGCGGCGAAGGCGTGCGGGATGCGGGTCGAGCGCTTCTTCCTCTTCTTCCCGCCGAAGCTGGTCTCGGTGCGGCGCGGGGAGACCGAATACGGGATCGGCGCGATCCCGCTCGGCGGGTTCGTGAAGATCACCGGGATGAACCCCGAGGAGGAGGTCGCGGTCGACGAGCCCGGTGGCGGGGAGCGGACGATTCCGGCGACCGAGTACTCCCGTTCGTACTACAGCCAGCCGGTCTGGAAGCGGATCGTGACGATCGCCGCCGGGCCCGCGGTCAACGTGCTGATCGCGTTCGCGATCCTGTTCGCGCTCGGCTTCGGGCTCGAGGAGCCGCGCTCGCTCGCCGTCGGAGAGGTCCAGGACGGCACGCCGGCCGCATCGGCGCTCGAGGAGGGGGACCGGATCCTGTTGGTGAACGGCGTCCCCGCCCGGAACGGCGACGTGGGGGAGCAGGTGGACCGCGTGATCGCATCGTTCGAGGGTTTCAGCTGCGTCGGCGCGGAAACCGACCGCTGCCCCGCGACGAACGAGGCGACCGTGGTCGTCGAGCGTGATGGGCAGCGCGAGACGTTCGAGCTGCGCCCGTTCTACGACGCGGCGGAGGGGCGGTTCCGGCTCGGGTTCGGGTTCGAGGGGACCGACCTCGTCCCGGTCGACTCCTCGCCGGGCCAGTCAGCTGAGTTCGCCGCCGACCGGATGTGGTTCGTGACCACGCGAACGCTCGAGGTGATCGGCAACCTGGTCGACGCCGAGCGCCGCAGGGAGCTCTCGGGCGTGGTCGGCGGGTACGAGGTCACCCGGCAGTCGTTCGAGTTCGACACCCGCCAGGCGCTCGGAGTCCTGGCGCTGATCAGCCTCTCGCTGGCGCTGATCAACCTGTTCCCCTTCCTCCCGCTCGACGGGGGCCACATATTCTGGAGCGTGGTCGAGAAGGTCCGCGGCCGCCGGGTGCCGTTCCGGGTCATGGAGCGCGCCAGCGTGATCGGCTTCGCGCTCGTGCTGATGCTCTTCGTGATCGGCCTCTCGAACGACATCGGCCGGCTGACCGGCGAGGGATTCGACGTGCGCTAGCCTCGGGCGAGGCGTCGAGGAGAGGAGGATCGTGCGATGGCGATCGAGGTCAAGGCCGCCGAGCCGGCGGGTCGCGGGGAGCGCTTCGCGAGCGGGGGGCCGAGCCCGGCGCTCGCCGCTCCCAACCTGACGAAGGCCTTCCTGGCCACGGCCGAGCGGCTCGGCCCGCAGGTCGCGATCCGCGACCCCGCGCGCGGGGTCGAGCTCACCTGGACCGAGCTCCGCGAGCGAACGGGACGGATCGCAGCCGGGCTCGCGAGGCTCGGGGTCGACAAGGGCGACACCGTCGCCCTGATGCTGAGCAACCGGTGGGAGTTCATCCCCGCCGACCTCGCCGCGGTGTCGCTCGGGGCGGTCCCGTTCTCGATCTACCAGACCTCCTCGCCGGAGCAGATCGCCTACCTCGTCGGCGACTCCGGCGCCAGGGTGGCGATCGTCGAAGGGCCGTTCATCGACCGGTTCGAGCAGGCCCGGGGCGAGCTTCCCGAGCTCGAGCACGTGATCGGCGTCGACGCCGGCGGCGCCGGCGCGTCGTTCGCCGAGCTCGAGGCGAGCGGCGCCGAGCCGGTCGACCTCGATGCCTCCTCCGAGGGGACCGGACCCGACGACCTGCTGACCCTGATCTACACCTCGGGGACCACGGGGCCGCCGAAGGGCGTCCAGCTCACCCACCGCAACCTGATCAGCATCCTCTCCTCGGTCGACCACCTGCTCCCGCTGCCGGAGACCGGCGCGCGGGTGATCTCGTGGCTGCCTGCCGCCCACATCGCCGAGCGTGCGGCGCACTACTACCTGCCCGTGGTCAAGGGGATCGAGGTGACGATCTGCCCGGATCCGCGGCAGATCGTCGAGGTGCTGCCGGAGGTTCGTCCGACCTGGTTCTTCGCCGTGCCGAGGATCTGGGAGAAGCTCAAGGCGGGCCTCGAGGCGAAGCTGAGCGAGGAGGCGAGCGGTGTCCGCCGGCGGCTCGCGCTGTGGGCAGTCGACGTCGGCCTGCGCAAGGTCCGTGCGGAGCAGGAAGCCGCCCACCGCGGCGGCGGCCCGGGCGTCGCGCTGCGCGCCCAGCACGCACTCGCCGACCGACTGGTGCTGTCGAAGCTCCGCCACGCGCTCGGCCTCGACGAGGCGGTGGCGATCAACGTCGGCGCCGCGCCGACCTCGATCGAGGTGCTCGAGTTCTTCCACGGGCTCGGGCTCCCGATCGGCGAGCTCTGGGGGATGTCGGAGACCTGCGGCGTGGTCACCGTGAACCCGCCCGGCGAGGTCAAGATCGGCACCGTCGGGCCGCCGCTCTCGGGGTTCGAGGTCCGGATCGCCGACGACGGCGAGATCCTCGTTCGCGGCGATGCGGTGATGCCCGGCTATCGCAACCAGCCGGAGAAGACCGCGGAGGCGATCGATGCCGACGGCTGGCTTCACACCGGCGACATCGGCGAGCTCGACGCCGACGGCTACCTGCGGATCGTCGACCGCAAGAAGGAGCTGATCATCAACGCCGCCGGCAAGAACATGTCGCCGGCCGCGATCGAGGGGGTGCTGAAGGCGGCCAGCCCGCTGATCGGGCAGGCGGTCGCGGTCGGGGACGGAAGGCCCTACAACGTCGCCCTGATCACCCTCGACCCCGACTACGCCCCGATCTGGGCGCAACAGAACGGGATCGGCGAGGCCAACCTCGATCGCCTCGCCGACAGCGAGCGGGTGGTGGCGGCGATCGGGGCGGCGATCGAGCACGCGAACGCGAAGCTCTCGCGGGTCGAGCAGGTGAAGAAGTTCAAGGTCCTGCCGGTCGACTGGCACCCCGGCGGCGACGAGCTGACGCCGACGATGAAGCTCAAGCGCAAGCCGATCGCAGTCAAGTACGCCGACGAGATCGAGGCGCTCTACGAGGGGTAGCGCCCGCGAGCGGGGCCGCGGGCCGACTATCCTGGCAGCATGGCCTCGAAGCGACAGATCTTCGTCGGCGGCGTCCCGATCGGGGGTGGCGCGCCGGTTGCCGTGCAGACGATGACGAAGACCGAAACCGCCAACGTCGAGGCGACGATGGAGCAGATCGGCAAAGTCGCCGACGCCGGAGCCGACCTCGTCCGGGTCGCGGTGCCCCGCGACAAGGACGCCGAGGCGCTGCGGACGATCGTCCGTGACTCGCCGATCCCGGTGATCGCCGACATCCACTTCAACCACACCCTGGCGCTGAAGGCGATCGACGCCGGCGCCCACTGCATCCGGCTCAACCCCGGCAACATCGGCGGCCGCGAGAAGGTCGCCGAGGTCGCCGCGCGGGCAACCGAGGCGGGAGTCCCGATGCGGATCGGGGTCAACTCGGGGTCGCTCCCGAAGCACCTGCACGAGCTCGAGCGCACCGACCCGGTCGAGGCGCTCGTCGGCGCCGCGGTCGAGTTCACCGAGCTGATGGAGTCGCTCGAGTTCGAGAACTTCAAGGTCTCGATCAAGTCGACGAACGTCCCGAACACGATCGCGGCGAACCGCCTGCTCGCCGAGCGGATTCCGTACCCGATCCACCTCGGGATCACCGAGGCGGGGACGAAGTGGTCCGGCTCGCTGAAGTCGGCGGTCGGCCTCGGGACCCTGCTCGCCGACGGGGTCGGCGACACGGTGCGGATCAGCCTCTCGACCTTCCACGCCGAGGAGGAGGTGAAAGTCGCCTGGGAGATCCTGAAGGCGCTCCATCTCCGCGAACGCGGGCCGGTGCTGATCGCCTGCCCGACCTGCGGGCGGCTCCAGTTCGACATGGACACCGTCGTCGCCGAGATCGAGCGGCGTCTCGAGGCTTACGCCGAGCCGATCGAGGTCGCGGTCCTCGGCTGTGCGGTGAACGGGATCGGCGAGGCTTCGCACGCCGACTTCGGGATCACCGGGGCCAAGAACGAGGGGCTGATCTTCGCCCACGGAAAGCCGCTGCGGAAGGTCCCCCAGGCGGAGCTGGTCGACGCGCTGTTCGCCGAGATCGATCGCTCGCTCGATCGCGGCAAGGTCGAGGTCGACGACTCCGAGGCCGCCGAGGGGGCCGAGTGGCTACGGCGGATCGAGGACGAGAACGCCGGCGACCTCACCCCGGAGCGGATCGCGGCGATGGAGAAGGCCGCCGCCACCGAACAGGGCCGCGACGTCACCGCCGAGCCGTTCCTGAAGCCGGTCGGGTCGAAGCGGGTCGAGCTCGGCGAGGACGCCTCGCCGACCGCAGGCCGCCGGTTCACCCGCGCCTGACCTCGCGCCGGGCCCCGCGATCATCCCGAAGCGACGCCGGCCTCCGTGCCTCCGGGGAGCTCGACCGCGCGCAGGGCCCCGTCGTAGCGCTCGAGCCACTCGCCGAGCATCGCCAGCGCGAGCACGCCGCGGTAGAGCGAGCGGCTGGCGCGAAACGCCTCCCCGAGCGTGCCCTCGTCGAGGTGGCGCCCGAGCGCCTCGCTGTGGAGGCGCGGAAGCGGATCGACCTGAAGCTGGCGCTCGAAGCGCCGGAGCGCGGGCTCCGACAGCCGCATCCGCCGCCGCGGCGGCGCCTGGGGCCCGCTGAGGCTGACGCTCGACTCGATCTCCCAGGCGCCGGGGTCGACCGCCGCGAACAGCTCGCGGTAGAGGTGGAAGTCGTACTTGTCGAGCGGGTCGATCGCCGTGCACGCGACCGCGACGTCGTGGTCGGCGAACGGCGTCGCGACGGTGGCGTGCGCGCCGAGGACCTGGGTCGGCATCGAAGCGACCCCGCGCACGGTTCGGGTGCGATAGAGGAGCAGCGGGGCCTGCGAGCGGTGACCCCGCAGGCGCCGCGACTCGCCGACGAAGCTCCGTCGCGAGATCCGCACCAGACGCCTCGCGACGTCGCTGCGCAGCACCCGCGCGTGGCCGCGGCGCATCGACCGCCTCAGCGTCCGGTCCCAGAGCCGCCGCGCGGTCCCGGCGCTGTCGTCGGGGGCGGCGAGCATCTCACGGTCGTAGAACCACGGCGCCTCCGGCGAGGCGTGGGTGGCGAGCATGTCGAGCGCGAGCCCGTCCCAGACGATCCCTCCGCGGGCCCCGGCCGGCTCGCCCAGGACCGAGAGCCACGGGGTCCGGGGACGCTGGAAGTCGACCCGCAGGGAATGCTCCGCCCACACATCCAGGTAGTGCCCCGGGTCACGGTAGTCGTGGACCTCGTGCCCGACCCCATAGCGGCTCGCGACCTTGGCGGCGACCTCGCGCTGGACCTCCATGCCCTCGTCGGCGCCGAGCGTGATCGCGACGACGTCGTCGGCGCCGGCCTCCGCGAGCAGGGCGAGGAGCAGGCGCGAATCCAGCCCGCCGCTGAGCAGCGAGGTCCCGCGCCGGGCAGCAAGCGGCGCGATCGATGCCCGCAGCGCGTCGAGCATCGGCCCGACGCCCTCCGAGACCGACAGCCGGGACTCCGCCTGCTGCCAGGGCCAGTCGCCATGCCGCACCCGGGCTCCGTGTCGGGAGCGGGAGAGCCGCTCGTACGGCCCCAGGCGCCGGACCTCGGTGAACGGCGTCCTCGCCCCGACCGGATGGCCGAGCGCGAGGATCGAGGCCCACGCGTCCCAGTCGATACTCAGCGGGCCTCCGAGGGCCCCGACCAGGGGATCGATCCGGGAGGCGAAGTAGACGGCGCCGTCGCGCTCGAGGTAGTAGACCGGGGCGATCCCGGTCACGCTCGAGTGGATCACCCGCCGCTCGCCGTCGATCACCAGCCCGCAGGCCCGCAGGCGGGTCGCCGCCTCTCCCCACGATCTCGGGCGCGGGAGCCGCCCGGGGTCGGAAAGCTCGCTCCAGGCCAGCCCGTGCCGGCGCCACGGCCGGCCCCAGCGCAGCGGACGGCGATCGAGGAACAGGATCGAGTCGCGGTCGCGGTGCACCTCGCGCATCGGCACGCCGAGCCGGCCGGCGACCTCGGCGACGATCTCGCGGCGGTAGCTCCCCAGCGCCCCGCAGGCGAGGGCCGTGCGCGGGGGCTTGCCCCTCACAGCTCGGCTTCCAACGTGGTCCAGGCGTCGACGTCGGGGAGGCCGAACTCGTGCAGCTTCGGGACCTCGCCGACGATCCGGTAGCCGAAGTGGCGGCGGTACCAGTCGATCGTCTCCGGGCGATCGGCGTTGGTGATCACACGGGTCGCGCCCCGGTCGCGCATCAGCTCCAGCCGCAGCTCCTGCAGGGCGCGTCCGATCCCGCTCGACCGCCGCGCCGGGTCGACGGCGAGCAGGGTCGTCTTCCCGACGGCGCCCTCCGGGGTGGTCACGATCCGGAACCCGGCGACACCGACGATCGCGGCTTCGGCCTCGGCTACGTACCAGCTGCCAACCTCGAAGCCGTCCATCTCGGGGGAGGGGACCCGGTGCATGTTCGCGGTCTCGAGCACTCGCAGCACCCCCTCCCGGTCGGCCGGAAGCCGCGCGCGGCGGATCCGGTAGCCGGGCTCCTCGACGAGGGCGAGGCCGAGCATCTCGCGCGCCTGGAGCGGCGCCGCTGGTCGGCGTCCGGCCCGCTCGGCGAGCTCGACTACTCGCTCGACCAGCCGGGCGTTGGTCGCCGGCAGCCGGCGCTCCCAATCGAGGTAGGGGTTGTCCTCGAGCCCGGTCCGCACGTGGCCGCCGGCGAAGATGCTGAGCGCGTTCGCCGGCAACTGGTAGGCGCCGATCCCGGCGGCGGCCCAGACGGTTCCCGACGGCAGCGAGTCGACGAGGTGGGAGAGCTCGCGGAGCGTCGCCGGCGCGGTGTGGTGGGAGCCGAGCAGGAGGTTGGCGTAGAGCGGCGGCTCCAGCAGGCCGCGGTCGAGTAGCCGCGACGCCTCGCTCGCCATCCCCGAGTCGAAGACCTCGAGCTCCGCCTTGATTCCGGCCGCGCGCATCCGCTCGGCGAGCGCCTCGATGACGATCGGCGCGTTGACGCTCGGCCCGGTGGCGAAGTTGAGCGATCCGAGCGTGAGGCTCGCCATGTCGGGCTTCGCGTCGCCGCTCAGCTCGAGGACGGCGGCGCGACGCTCGAGCTCCTGGAAGGTGCGCCCGCTCGTCGTCACGCACAGCACCGCCTCCGGGCAGCGGGCGCGGATCCGCTCGATCAGCGACGCGTAGACGTCCGGATGCCACTCGGGCTGCCCGTTCGCGTCGCGGGCGTGGAGGTGGATGATCGTCGCTCCGAGCTGGTGGCAGAGCCAGGCGTCGCGGACGATCTCGTCCTCGCTCACCGGCAGGTTGGGCACCCGCTCGCGCTGCCCGACCATCCCGGTGAGCGCGGCGTTGACGATCAGCGGCGGATACCGCGTGCGCGGGTGTGGCGGATACGGGCCCACGGTGCGGGATCGTAATGCGGGCGGCCCGCGATCGTGGTCGCCCGGTAGGCTCGCCGCGCATGACGAGGCTCTCGGGATACCTCCTGCCGACGCTTCGCGACGATCCGGCGGACGCCGAGTCGACATCGCACCGGCTGATGGTCCGCGCGGGGCTCGTGCGCCAGCTCGGAGCAGGGCTTTGGACCTGGCTTCCCGCCGGCCAGCGGGTGGTGCGCAAGGTCGAGGCGATCATCCGCGAGGAGATCGACTCGATCGGCGGCCAGGAGATGCTGATGCCGGTCCTCCAGCCGGCGGAGCTGTGGAAGCGGACCGGACGCTACGAGATCGACGAGCTGTTCAGGCTCCGCGACCGCCGTGACGCGGAGCTGGTGCTGGCAATGACCCACGAGGAGAACGTCACCTTCCACATCGCCCGCGAGGTCCGCTCGTACCGCGACCTGCCGCTGATCCTCTACCACCTCCAGACGAAGGAGCGCGACGAGCCGCGGCCTCGAGCCGGCGTGCTGCGGACGCGCGAGTTCACGATGAAGGACTCGTACTCGTTCGACCGCGACACCGACGGCCTCGAGCGCAGCTACGACCTCCACATCGAGGCCTACGACCGGATCTTCGAGCGCTGCGGGCTCGACTTCCACCGGGTCGAGTCCGACGTCGGGGTGATGGGCGGATCCGGCGCGCACGAGTACATGGCCCCGTGCGCCGCCGGCGAGAACGAGGTCGCTCTCGCGCCCGGCTACGCCGCCAACGTCGAGATCGCCTCCGCGGAGCCGCAGCCGGTCGACCTGCCGCCACCCCTCGCGGCGCCGGAGCGGACGGCGACCCCCGGACTGACGACGGTCGAGGAGGTCTCGGGCGCGCTCGGGGTCGCATCCGGGGCGCTGATCAAGGCGATGCCGGTGATCGTCTCCGAGCGCGGGATGGTCCTCGTCCTCGTCCGCGGCGACCACCGGCTGAACGAGATCAAGCTCCGCAACGCGCTCGGAGCCGAGTTCCGCCAGGCGACGGCGGAGGAGATCGGCGAGCGGCTCGGCCCGGCGGGATTCGTCGGTCCGGTCGGGGCGGAGCTGCCGGTGCTCAAGGACGCTGCGATCGTCGGCGAGGGGTACGTCTGCGGCGCGAACGAGGCCGACGCCCACCTGATCGGCGTCGCGCCGGGACGCGACTTCCCCTATCAGGAGGTCGACGTGCGGGCCGTCGAGCCGGGTGACCTCGCCCCCGGCGGGCGGCCGATCGAGATCGTCCCGGCGATCGAGATCGGGAACATCTTCAAGCTCGGAACTCGCTACTCGGAGCCCCTCGGGGCGACCTATCTCGACGAGCAGGGCAGCGAGCGCCCGGTGGTGATGGGCAGCTACGGGATCGGCCCGGCGCGGATCGCCGCCGCGGCGATCGAGCAGGGCGCAGACGAGAAGGGGATCGTCTGGCCGCGGGCGATCGCGCCGTGGTCGGTCCAGCTCGTCGGGATCGGCAGGGAGGGCGACGAGGCGCTCGCGTTCGCCGCCGAGCTCCACGACCGGCTCGAGGCCGCGGGCATCGCGGTCCTCCACGACGACCGCGATGCCGGTCCGGGGGAGAAGCTCACCGACGCCGAACTGCTCGGATGCCCGCTGCGCGTCGTCGTCGGCCGGCGTGCGCTCGCAGACGGCGAGGTCGAGGCGCAGGTGCGGCGCAGCGGCGCCGAGCAGCGCCTGCCCGCGGACGCCGCGGTCGAGGGCGTGGCGGAGATCCTCGGTGGGATCGAGTAGCGGCAGGCGCCGCCTGTTCGGCATCGATCGCTCCGGGCCGGCGCCGCCCCAGACGCGGCGCGGGGCCCCGCTGCGTCCGCTGACGCTGCCGAACCTGGTCGGCTACGTGCGCCTCGCCGGGATCCCCGTCTTCCTCGCGCTCGCCCTCGGCAGCGACGACGGGCGCTACCTGCCGGCCACCCTGCTGTTCATGGCGATCGCGGCCGGCGATTACCTCGACGGCCTGCTCGCCCGGGCCACCGGCCAGTACTCACGCCTCGGGGCGCTGCTCGACCCGATCGTCGACCGGGCGACGGTGCTCGCCGGAGTGATCGTCTGCTGGCACTTCGAGCTCCTGCCGCGGTTGGCGCTGGCGGCGCTCGCGGCCCGCGAGCTGGCGACGCTCGTGCTCGCCCAGGCCGCGCTCCGGCGGGGGATCGAGATCGAGATCAACTGGATCGGCCGGATCGGGGTCTTCTGTGTCTTCTCGGGCATCGCCCTCAGCCTGATCACGGGCTGGTGGGGGATCACGGCGCTGTTCGGGGTCGGCGTCGCGATCGCCTTCCTCGCGACCAGCGTCTACGTCAGGGCGGCGCTCGGGCGGATGCCGGAATAATTGTTGCGAGACCTAAACCTCTAGTTGAACTTGCTGGCGGGGCCTATAATCGCGCCAGACGCCGGGCCCGCGAGGCCGGCGAGGGGAGCACGATGAGCGCGATCGACGAGACCTTTCCCGACATCGGATCGATGAGCGACGAGGAGCTCAAGGCTCTGATCGTCGAGCTCACCGACGAGGAGCGCGAGGTCTCGTACCGGCGCCGGCTGCTGCACGGCAAGATCGACATCCTCCGCGCCGAGCTCGTCAACCGCCTGCGCGCGAAGCGCGAGGCGGGGGAGTCGGCGATCACCGGCGCCGACGTCCAGCAGCTCACCGACATCCTGCTCGGCAAGGTTCCCGGCCCCGGCGAGCCCGAGCGAGGGGAGGGCTAGGTGGCGCTCCACTGCCCGGAGTGCGGGTTCGTCAACCCGGAGGGAGCGAACTACTGCCAGAAATGCGGTGCCTTCCTCGGTCGCCCCGAGGGGGATGACGAGCCGACGACGATGACCTACAAGGTCGACGAGACCGGTGAGTATCAGCCGGTCGACATCGACGAGGAGGTCGGCAAGGCCGGCGCCGCCCTCGTGATTCGCTCCGGCGGCGGGCGGGCCGGCGAGAGCTTCACCGTCGACGAGGAGCGGATGAGCATCGGGCGGACGCCGGACGCGGCGGTGTTCCTCGACGACGTCACCGTGTCCCGCAACCACGCCCTGCTCGTCCACCGCCAGGACGGCTACTACATCGACGACCTCGGATCCCTCAACGGCACCTACGTCAATCGGCGCCGGATCGAGTCGCACCGGCTGAGCGACGGCGACGAGATCCAGATCGGCAAATACAAGCTCGGCTACCTGGAGCGCTGATGGCCGTGGCCCAGGACCGCAGCGCGCCCCGGCCCGAGAGTGCGGCCGCCGGAGGCGCGAAGGGCAACGGCTCGTCGCGACCGCGCAAGGCGCTGACGATCGGCGCGGTGGCGAAGATCCTCGGCCAGGAGTTCGACGACATCTCGATCTCGAAGATCCGCTACCTCGAGGACCAGAAGCTGCTCTCCCCCCGCCGCACGCAGGGCGGCTACCGCCTCTACAGCCAGGCCGACGTCGAGCGGCTGCGGACGATCCTGCGGATGCAGCGGGACGAGTTCCTCCCGCTGCGGGTGATCCGGCAGGAGCTCGCCACCGGCGACTTCACCGGTCGCCGCCCGAGCGCCGAGGGGACCCAGCGGCGCGCCGCTTCGGTCGACGCGCCGGTGAGCATGCTGTCGCTCGCCGACCTGATCGACGAGGCCGGCGTCGATGAGCGGTTCGTCCGCGAGCTCCAGGAGTACGGGATCATCCAGGCCGACCGCAGCGCCCAGGCGGCCTACGACGAGACCGACCTCGAGATCGTCCGCGCCGCCGCCGAGCTGTCGCGGTTCGGCGTCGGCGGCCGCAACCTCCGCGTCTTCAGGACGTCCGCCGACCGCGAGGCGGCACTGCTCGAGCAGATCGTCGGCCCGACGCTCCGCTCGCGCTCGCAGGCACGGCGCAAGGAGGCGATCGAGAACCTCGAGAGCCTCGCCGGGATCTGCGGCCACCTCAAGCACCTGCTGCTGGTCCGTGACCTGCGCCGGATCAAGGGCGAATGAAGCAACTCCGCCGCCGCCTGTGCTCCCGCCTTGAACCTATGGCCCGCGACTACGCCGCGGGCATTTGACGCTGCTTCCGCGTTCGGGGGCGACGAGGCTGGAGTGTCGAACGTGACCCGGGTCCGGCGCTCGCGCGTGATCGCCGCCGAGCCGCGCCGGGTGTGGGACCTGATCGCCGACCCCCACAGCCTGCCGCGGTGGTGGCCGCGGACGATGCGGGTCGAGGACGTCCGCGGCGAGGGGGCTCGGGTGCGCTGGACGTCGGTGCTCGAGACCGAGCGTGGGGCCGGGGTGAGGGCCGACTTCCGCTGCACCGCGCGCGCCGAGGGCGAGCGCTACTGCTGGGAGCAGCAGCTCGAGGGGACGCCGTTCGAGCGGATCCTGAGACGGGCGACGCTGGAGGTCGGAATCGAGCCCGAGCCGCAAGGGACGCGGGTTGCGCTGACGAGCGACGAGGCCCTGCGCGGTCTCTCCCGGCTCGGCTCGCCGATGATGCGGGGCGCCGTCGCCCGCCGGCTCGACGAGGCCCTCACCGGGATCGACCGAGCCCTGGTCGGCGACGAGGACGCCGGTGGCTGACCGCGGGCCGCCGGCCGCGGCTCCGCCGGGGAAGTGGTGGGGATGGGGGGATCCGGCGAAGCGACGGCCGCTGCCGGAGGGCGCCGTCGCGATGCTGCGCGAGGAGGTCGGCGCGGCGGAGCCCGCGGGCCGGGTAGAGATCGATCAGGTCGCGATGCCCGCGGCGCGCGAGCTCCCCGCCGGGCTCACCGACGCCGTCAACCGAGCGAGCGTGCTGACCTCGCACGAGCACCGGCTCCGGCGGGCGACCGGGCGCAGCTACCCGGACCTGATCCGCCTGCGTTCGGGGCGGCTCGAGGCGGTGCCGGACGCGGTCGTGCTCCCGGGCGGCGGCGAGCAGATCGGGCGGGTCCTCGGCGTCTGCGCGCGGCACGGGATCGCGGTCGTCCCGTTCGGCGGCGGCACGAGCGTCGTCGGCGGGGTCGATCCGCTCGCCGGCCCGCACCGGGCGGCGATCGCGCTCGACCTGCGCCGGATGCGGACGGTCGAGGTCGATCGCCGCTCGCTGACGGCGACGCTCGGCGCCGGCCTGCGGGGGCCGGAGGCCGAGTCGGCGCTGCAAGCGCAGGGGCTCACCCTCGGGCACTTCCCGCAGTCGTTCGAGCAGGCGACGATCGGCGGCTTCGCCGCGACCCGCTCCGCCGGTCAGGCGTCGAGCGGGTACGGGCGCTTCGACGAGCTCGTCACCTCGATCGGGATCGTGACGCCGGCCGGCGAGTGGCGCACGCTCACGACCCCGCACTCCGCCGCCGGCCCCGCGCTTCGCGAGCTGATCGTTGGGTCGGAGGGGGCGCTGGGGGTGATCACCGACGTCACCGTCCGGGTCCGGCCCGCGCCGTCGGCACGGCGGTACGAGGGCTGGATGGCGGGCGATTTCGAGGCCGGCTGCGAGGCGGTCCGCCGGCTCGCCCAGGCAGGGCTCCTCCCCGACGTGATCAGGGTCTCGGACCCGGCCGAAACCCGGGTCTCGCTCGCGCTCTCCGGCGGCGAGGGCGCGAGGCGGGCGCTGCTGGGCGCATACCTGCGGCTTCGCCGCCGCGCCGGTGGATCGATCGTGATCTGCGGCTGGGAGGGCGAGCGCGAGGCGGTCGAGCGGCGGCGCTCGCTCGCGACACGGGCCCTCCGCGCGGCCGGGGCGGCCGCGCTCGGCTCCGCTCCCGGGAGGGCGTGGGAGCGGGGGCGCTTCGAGGGCCCGTACCTGCGCGACGAGCTACTCGACCTCGGATACCTGGTCGAGACGCTCGAGACCGCCCACAGCTGGACCCGACTCGAGGAACTGTACGCCGCGGTCGGCAGAGCGATCGAAGGAGCGCTTCGCGACGGCGGCGCGCCGGGACTCGTCCTCTGCCATCTCTCGCACGCCTACCGCGACGGGGCGTCGCTGTACTTCACCTTCATCGCCCGCCGGCGGCCCGGGGCGGAGATCGATCAGTGGCGGGAGGTCAAGCGGGCCGCTTGCGAGGCGATCGTCGGCGCCGGCGGGACGATCACGCACCACCACGCGGTCGGCCGCGACCACGCGCCGTACATGCGATCGGAGGTCGGCGAAGTCGGCCTCGAGGCGCTGCGAGCGCTCAAGCAGCGACTCGATCCCGCCGGGATCATGAATCCCGGCAAGCTGCTCCCGGGCTGATCGCCTCGGAGCGCGCGCCTATCCGCCGCCGGCGCCCGGCTCGACGTCGGGCGGGGCGAGATCGCCGACCGCGCCCTCGATCAGCTCCGCGAGGTCGTCGTCGGCAGTCAGCTCGACGGTGACGAACTGCATCTGGGCGACGACCGGCAGCAGGGTGGCAGGCACGTCGAGTCGCTCCGAGAACGACCCGTCGCGGTCGGGTTCGATCGGCGCGAGCGGCCAGCCGCGCTGACGATCGAGCATCAGCCAGAGCACGTAGGTCTCGCCGTCGCCGGCGCGTTCGAGGCCGCCGAGCTCGAGGTCGACGAACAGCGTGTCCTGCCCGGTGAGCCCGAAGGTGGCCTCGCCGCCTGCGGCGCCGTCGCCGACCGCCGAGAGCTCGACTCGGACCTCGTTCGGGTCGGCGCCCTCGGGCTGGCGGTCGAGGTCGACCGGTCCCCGCAGCACCGCTTCCCCGGGGGCGTCGAGGACGATCTCGTCGAGCGCCGGCGCGGGCGGCTGCTCCTCGGCCGCCGGCGCGGGCGCCGGCTCCTCGTCGCCCGAGAAGACTCCGGTGAGCGCGAGGACGCCGGCGACGAGCAGCACCGCTCCCGCGACGAGGCCGACGACCAGGCGCGACTGGCGGCGAGTGAGGCGGCTCGTCCCGGCGGTCGCCGCCGGAGCCGCGGCGGCGCCATCGGTCGCCGGCGCCCCGGCGCGACCCGGGTCGCGGCGGAGGAAGCGGCCCCCCCGGGACTCCGCTGGGAGCCTGGGGAGCGACGCTTCCGGGACCAGCTCCCGCAGCTCGCCGACCAGCTCGCTCGCGAGGCGGCGGTCGTCGGGGTCCTCGCGCAGGTGGCGAACGGCGTCGGCGCGCGCGATCGGGTCGGCCTGCCCGAGCAGGTAGTCGGTGAGCGCGACGTTGCGGTCGGGATCGGCACCGGCGAGCTCCGCGAGCGCCGAGCGGGCGCGCTCGCGGACCTCGGCCTCGTTCGCCCCGAGCAGCTCGCCGAGGTCGGCGTAGCTCTGGCCGCGCCCGAGGACGAGCTCGAGCGTAGCCTGCTGATCGGCCGAGAGCGGCATGGTGAGAAGACTAGATCCCGCCGGGCGCCGGCACGCCGGCCGCGGCGCGCCTGCACTAGATTCGGCGCCGTGGCTTCGGCGGACCCGAACCGGCGGGGCGAAGACGGCCTCGGCGCGCTGATCGGCCTCGAGCCGATCGAGAGCGGGCCCGACCGCGCCCGTGCCCGGGTCGCGGTCAGCGACCGCATCCGCCAGCCGTACGGGATCGTCCACGGCGCGACCTACGCGGTGATCGCGGAGAGCATCTGCTCGCGGGCGACCGCGGAGGCGGTCGCAGACGACGAGATCGCAGTCGGCCAGGCGAACCAGGCGACGCTGCTGCGCCCGATCGCCGACGGGCACGTCAACGCCACCGCAACCGTCCGCCACCGCGGCCGAACGACCTGGGTCTGGGACTGCGAGCTCAGCGACGACGACGGGCGGGTGTGCGCGCTGGTACGGATCACGATCGCGGTCAGGCCGCGGCGCTGAGCGCGGTCAGCCGCCGAACCGGTTCGTGATCGGAAGCCGCCGGTCGCGGCCGAACGCTCGCGGCGTGATCCGGATCCCGGGCGGGGCCTGACGGCGCTTGTACTCGGCCCGGTCGACCATCCGGATCACCTCGTCGACGATCTCCGCCGGGATCCCCGAGGCGACGATCTCCGCGCGCGAGCGGTCCGCCTCGACGTAGGCCTCGAGGACGCGGTCGAGGAGGTCGTAGGGTGGGAGGGAGTCCTGGTCGGTCTGCCCGGGGCGCAGCTCAGCCGACGGTGGCCGCTCGAGCACCGATCCGGGGACGAGCTCGCGGCCGGCGAGCTCGTTGCGGCGCTCGACCAGCCGGTAGACGAGGGTCTTCGGGACGTCCTTGATCACCGCGAAGCCGCCCGCCATGTCACCGTAGAGCGTCGCGTAGCCAACCGACATCTCGCTCTTGTTGCCGGTCGTGAGCACCAGCCAGCCGCGCGCGTTCGACAACGCCATCACGATGTTGCCCCGGATCCGCGCCTGGATGTTCTCGGCGGCGACGCCGGCGAGCTCCGGGAGCATCTCGGCGTAGGCGTGCATCGCCGGCTCGATCGGGATCTCGATCGCCTCGACGTCGAGGTTGGCGGCGATCGCCCGCGCGTCCGCCTGCGTCTCGGCGCTCGAGTGGGGGGAGGGCATGATCACGCAGCTCACCCGCTCGGGACCGAGCGCGTCGACGGCGACGAGGACGACCAGGGCGGAATCGATCCCGCCGGAGAGCGCGATCACGACGTGCTCGAAGCCGTTCTTGCGCACGTAGTCGGCGAGGCCGAGGCGCAGCGCGGCGTAGACCTCCTCGAGGTCGTCGAGCGGCTCGGCGAGCCGGGACGGGGGCCGATTCTCCGCGGTCTCCCAGATCACCATGTCGGGCTCGAACTGACACCCGCGGGCGAGGATCTCGCCGCCGGGGCCGGCGACGAAGCTGTGACCGTCGAAGACGAGCTCGTCCTGTCCACCGACCATGTTGCAGAACGCGAACGGCACCCCGTAGCGGCGGGCACGGTCGGCGAGCATCAGCTCTCGCGCCGAGCCCTTGCCCCGCAGGTAGGGGGAGGCGGAGGCGTTGACGATCACGGTCGCGCCGGCGTCGACGGCGAGCGACGCCGGCGCCCCCTCCTCCCATACGTCCTCGCAGATCGTCAGCCCGACCGGCACGCCGGCGACCATCCAGACGGCGGGCTCGGTGCCGGGCTCGAAGTAGCGCGCCTCGTCGAAGACGCCGTAGTTCGGCAGCCGGTGCTTGCGGTAGACGGCGGCAACGGCGCCGTCCTCGATCACCGCGAGCGCGTTCCGCGCTGGGCGCGAGCGGGGCGCGTCGTCGGCGCGCGGCGACGAGGGGGCGGGCTCGGCGAACCCGACCAGGGCGACGATTCCAGTCACCTCGCCGGCGAGCTCCTCGAGCGCCCGCTGGTTCGCCTCGGTGAAGTGGCGCTTCAGGTAGAGGTCCTCGGCGGGATAGCCGGGGAGGCAGAGCTCGGGCAGGACGACGAGGTCGGCGCCGGCTTCGCGCGCGTCGCCGATCGCCGCGAGGATCAGTCGCGCGTTGCCGCCGAGGTCGCCGACGGTCGGGTTGATCTGCGCCAGCGCGACGCGGAGGCTCTCGGGTGGTCCAGCCACGGCCGCATGATTACCGAGCAGCCCTCCCGGAGGCGCGCCGCCGCACGGTGTCAGCCCTCCGCCGCACGACCGCGGAGCTCGACGAGGCGCGCGCAGGACTGCTCGAGGGCGCTCTGGTCGAGGCGACCGCGGCGGATCGCGCGCGCCAGCGCCAGGCGGGCGTCGTCGCCGCCGCCGAGCGCGAACAGGAGCAGGTCGACCCCGGCGGCTGCTGCCGCAACCGCCGCCTCGCCCTCGTCGACGCCGGTCCCGGTGGCCCCCGGGGCCTCGAGGTCGTCGGTGATCGTCACCCCCTCGAATCCGAGCTCGGTGCGCAGCAGGTCTCCGACCACCTCGGGGGAGAAGACGGCGGGCGCGTCGCTGCCGTAGGCGGGGTAGGCGGCGAGGCTGATCATGATCATCTCGACGCCGGCCTCGATCGCCGCCCGGAACGGGACCAGGTCGCCACGGAGCTGGCGCCGCGAGGCATCGATCGTCACCGGTGCTCCATCGGTGCTGACCTCGGCCCGGCCGAGCCCCGGGAAGTGCTTCGGGACCGCGACGGTGCCCTCGTCGCCGAGCCCTTCGGCGAACGCCACCCCGAGCCGCTCGACCCGCCGCGGCGTATCCCCGAACGCCCGCAGCGCCATCGCCGAGTCCGGCGAGGCGGGGACGTCGAGCACCGGCGCGAGATCGATCCCGACCCCGATCTCGGCGAGGAAGTTCCCGGTCGCCTGGCCCTCGAGCCGCGAGTCGCGGCGGGAGCCGGACTCGGCGAGCAGAGCGGGGTACCGCTGCGGCGGGTGGAGCGGGAACCGGCTCGCTGCGCCTCCCTCCTGGTCGATCATCACCAGCAGCGGCGGATGCCCGCCCCGGCTAGCGGCGCGCTGCAGCCGGCGGATCTCCGGAACCAGGTCCTGGGGCTCGGAGATCGCGACCGGGAAGACGATCACGCCCGCGATCTCGCCGTCGCGGGCCGCCTCGACGAGCTCGGGAGTCGCCTCGTCCTCCATCCGGACGATCAGCTTTTGGCCGGCGAGCAGGCGCGGAGCACCGGCGACCTCGGGCGGGCACGCCGGACCGGCGGCCGGCTCCCCCTCGCTCGGGGCGTCGTCCCCGTCCGAGCCGGCGCCGACCGCGACGCCGGCGATCAGCGCGAGCGCCGCGATCGCGCCGACCGCCACCCGCCGGCGGCGGATCACCTCCCGCCTCCGGGATTCCGCCCGCCGGCGCCGGCTGGCCTCCGCGCGGCTCGCCTCGATCACCACCGGCCCTCAGCCGCGGCCGGCCACCCGCGACCGGCCGAAGTTCGAGACCATCAGCGCGACGACGGTGACGAGGTAGATCTGCCCCGCGAGCGCCTCGGTGATCGCGAGCGCGCGTCCGAGGCCGGTTGCGGCCGTGAGGTCGCCGTAGCCGGTCGTGGTCTGGGTGGTGAAGCTGAAGTAGAGGAAGTTCGATTGGGTCTCGGCGGCGGCCTGGGCGAAGAACGGGGTGTCGCCGAGCGCCGCGATCACCCCGTAGGCGAACGCGAACAGCATCCCGATCAGCAGGTAGATGCAGAGCACGCCGAACATCGCCCGCAGGGTCACCCGGCCGGCGGCGCGGATCTCCCTGATGACCCCGATCGCGATCGCGCTCGGGGCGTGTGCGGCGAGCATCAGCCCGACGCCGCGCCCGGCCTCCTCGCCGAGGTCGCGGGTGCCGACGAGGACGCCGGTGGTCCCGATCAGCGCGACGACGACGAGGACGGCGGCGACGCGGACGAGGATCGGGCGCGCGCCGGAGATCCGCAGCGCGATCAGCAGCGTGCCGCTCTGAAGCGCCACCGTCACCAGCCGGGCCCAGCCATCGTCGGGAGCGGCGAGCTGGAACGCGAGCGAGATGACGATCAGGCCGAGGAGCACCCCGTAGGCGTGCGACGAGGCGGCGAGCCGGTTGCCGCCCTGGAACAGACGCGTCGGGATCGCGCTCTGCCTCCCGGCCTCCACAGTGCGGTTAAACCTACCTGTGCGCGGGGACTCGACTAATCTCGCCGTATGGCCCAGGACGAGTGGCGCATCGAGGTCGACCTCGACGACCCCGAGCACGGGTTCCCGCTCAGCGAGCGGCTGCGCGCGGTCGACCTGGACGACGAGGTCGCGAGCCGGCTCGGCGAGCGGGTGATCGTCACCCGCGACGGCCCGCGGCTCTACGTCTACGCCCAAAGCGACGAGGCCGCCCGCGAGGCCGAGAGCGTTGTCGGCCGGATCGTCGCCGACGACGAGCTGACCGCCCGGATCCGCCGCGAGCGCTGGAACCCGGTCGAGCGGACATGGCAGGACGCCGACGAGCCTGCCCCGGAGGGCGGCGTCGAGGAGGTGGACCCGAGCGACGACGAGGGGGTCGACTACCCGCTGTTCGTCTACATCGAGGGCCACCAGCCTCGGTTCGTGCGCGATCTCGGCCTCTGAGCGCGGACACGCCCCGCCGGCGAGCGGCCCGGCGCCGGCGCTGATCGTCGTCGCCGACGACTACGGGCGCTCGCCCCGCTACGACGCCGGGATCGCCGCGGCGGCGGGGGCGGGGGCGCTCGACGCCGTCAGCGTGATGGCGACCCGGCAGCACGACCCCGCCCCGCTGCTCGCCGCCGGGGTCGAGATCGGGCTTCACCTCGAGCTCACCGGCCGAAGCGGCGAGGGAGGGGGAGGGGAGGCCCCCGCCGGCGCCGCCGAGCGCGGCGCCGCGCTTGCGGCGCTCGCAGACCAGCTCGCGCGCCTCGCGGCCTCGATCGGCCGCGAGGCGGCCTACCTCGACGGGCACCACCACTGCCACGCCGACGCGGAGCTCGCCGCGGCGCTCGGCGCGGAGGCGGCGCGGCGCGGGCTGCCGGTCCGCTCGGTCTCCGCCGCCCATCGCCGGGTCCTCCGCGGGCTCGGCGCCTCGACCCCGGATCGGCTGGTCGGACGGCTCTCGGAGGCGGAGCCGGTGCTGCCAGCCGAGCTCGAGCCGCTGGTCGCCGGCCGCGGCGGACTCCCCTCCGGGGTCACCGAGTGGATGGTCCACCCGGGCTATGTCGATCCCGGGGCGGGATCGAGCTACGACGCCGGCCGCGCCGAGGACCTGAGCCTGCTGCTCGAGCTCGCCGGCCGCGACGACCTGCGCGCGCTTCGCACCACGCATCAGGTGCTGCGCAAGTCGTAGTAGAAGCGTAAATAGTGTGACCACTGTCACACATATTTCGCCATTCTCACCCTAGCCTCGCGCGGCGTACTCGCAAACCGACCTGCCGGATCGCCCCCGGGGCGGGACCCCAGCGCGGGGGAGCAGCCGGCCGGCTTCGAAGGAGGAACCCGAATTGCCACGCGTTCGCGTGCGGCGCGGGCGGCTTGCGGCGCTTGCGCTGCTGTCCCTGGGCCTGCTGACCGCCACGACCACAGTCGCCCTGACCGAGCCCTCGTCGGCCCAGACGACCTCCGAACCGGCACGGATGAGCGCCTCGAAGCCGGTGGTGCAGATCGGCAAGCGCGCCGTCCTGCGCGGACGGTTCGCCGGCTCGCCGAACGCCCCGGTCCAGCTCCAGCGCAAGGCTCCCGGCACCGATCGGTGGCGGAACGCGAAGCGGACCCGAACCGGCTCCGGCGGCTGGTACCGGGTCCGAATCGCGCCGCGCCGGACCTGGCAGTGGCGGGCGCTGCTGATGCCCGTCGACGCCGTCCAGACGAGCGACGGCGCCGATGCCGAGCGCCGGGCGCTGCGCGAGGGCGGGCCGGCCCGGGTCAAGGTCCGATCGCGGACCCGTGCCCGGACGGTGCGCCGCCACGTGATCGCGGGCAAGCGAACCCGGATCACGGGGCGCGTTCGCCCGCGCGGGGCCCGGAAGGTCGTGATCCGTGCCGCCGGGCAGCGCGAGACGACGCGGAGCGGCCCCAAGGGCCGGTTTGCGACCAAGCTGCGGGTGCCGAGCACCGGCGTCCACAAGGTCAGGGTCCGCGCCGCCGGCGACCGCCGCGCGCTCGGCTCGAAGACGCGGGCGGGGCGGGTCACCGCCTACCGGCCGGTCGGCGCCTCCTATTACGGCCCCGGCTTCTACGGCCGGCGTACCGCGTGTGGCCAAACGCTGACGACCTCGACCCAGGGGACCGCCCATCGCACCCTGCCGTGCGGGACGAAGCTGCGGCTGCGGCACCGCGGGCGGACGGTGACCGTGCGGGTGATCGATCGCGGCCCCTACGTCGCCGGCCGCGAGCTCGACCTCACCTACGCGACCAAGCAGCGGCTCGGGTTCGGGTCGACGGGCACGGTGCTGATGTCGCCGTAGCCCGCGGCGGTACCCTTCGCTGCGTGGGTGCCGAGGCGAAGAACCTCGAGGCGATCTCGAAGGCGATCGACGAGCACAATGCCGCCTGCGCGTTCCCGGCGTCGGAGGTGCGGATGAACCCGTTCGAGGTCGAGCGCCTCGGCTGGGAGGAGATCCGCGGCCTCCCGATCGTCGGCGATCCCGCGATCGGGACGGGCCGATTCCGGATCGTCTGCTCGCGCGAGGGCGGGGGAGAGGGCCTCGAGGAAACCGAGGCGATCGGCACCCCGCTCGAGGTCGGCGCCCCGGGCGCCGAGCCGTCGCCGCACTGATCCCGCCGAGGCGGGGGGCGCGAGGCCGGTCAGCCGGCGAGCTCGCCGAGCGCGGCGAGGATCTCGTCGTCGTGGGTCTTCGGTGAGACCTTCCCGAACGCGCGGGCGATCCGGCCCTCGGGGTCGATGATGAACGTCGACCGCCGTACGCCCCAATAGGTCTTGCCGCCGATCCGCTTCTCGCCCCAGGTCCCGTAGGCCTCGGCCACGGCGTGGTCGGAATCGGCGAGGAGGGTGAAGTCGAGACCGTGCTTGCCGGCGAACTTGGCGACGGCGTCGACCGGGTCAGGGGAGACGCCGATCACCCGCGCGCCGGCGCGTTCGTAGTCGGCGCGGTGGTCGCGGACGCTGCAGGCCTGCGCGGTGCACCCGCGGGTGTCGGCGCGGGGATAGAAGTAGAGCACCACCGTCACGCCGCGCAGGTCCGAGAGGGTCAGCTCGTCGCCGTCCTGGTCGGGGAGGGTGAAGTCGGGGGCCTTCTCGCCGGTCGCGAGCATCGCCGGGGAAGCCTAGCCTGGGCGCTCACACCTCGGCCCAGAAGTTCAAGCCGAACCGGTCGAGGAAGCGCTGCGCCTCGAGGTTGAGCTGCCAGAGCTCGCCGGTGTAGACGAGCACGCCCATCACGATCAGGATCGCGCCGCCGGCGGCGATGATCGCCGAGTAGTGGCGCTTGATCGTTGCGAACGCGGTCGTCGCCCGCGAGAACGCGAGCGCCGTGAGCAGGAACGGGATCGCGAGCCCGGCGGAGTAGAAGGCGAGCAGGTAGGCGCCGCTCGCGGCCGAGTGGGTGAGCGCCGCGGCGCTGAGGATCGCCGCCAGCGTCGGTCCGATGCACGGGGTCCAGGCGATCGCGAAGGCCGCCCCGGCGACCAGCGGCCCGCCCTTGCCGGCGCGCTCGATCAGCGCGTCGACGCGCCACTCGCGGTTGAGGCGGGTGACGAACATGCTGGCGACGAACAGCACCCCCATCGCGATGATCAGCAACCCGGCGATCCGCTCGAGCAGGGCGCGATTGTCGCGCAGCGCCTGGCCGATCCCGGTCGCCGTCAAGCCGAGGAGGATGAAGATCGTCGAGAACGCGGCGATGAACAGCAGGCTCGGCAGCAGCACCCGGCGCCAGCCGGCCCCCTCGAGCCGGTCGGGATCGAGCCCGGTAACGGCCGAGAGGTAGCCGGGGACCAGCGGGAGGACGCAGGGAGACAGGAACGACACCACCCCGGCCGCCATCGCCGCCAGGACCCCGACGCCCGCTGCCGGATCGGTCTCCATCCCGAAGCCCTCAGGCCCTCCCGGGTCAGTTGAGGGCGGCGGCGAGGCGGCGGCGGTGTTCGCTTGCGAGCGGGTCGGCGGGGCCCAGCTCGGTGAAGATCGCGACCATCACCTGGCGTACGAGGTCGCGTCGCTCGGCGTCCCTCTCCGCGGTGACGAACCGCTGCAGCGTCTCGAGCGCGCCCGCGGCGTCGTCGGCGTCCCAGGCCCTGAACGCCGATTGCAGCTCGCCCGACTCCGCCCCGGCGCCGTTGCCGGCCGCCTCGGCCTCGAGTCGCGCTCGGGCGAGGAGCCCGGCGGCGACGAAGTCACCCGGAAAGCGCTCGAGCAGCCCGACCGCCTCGTCGCGCTCGCCGCGGGCGAGCAGCAGCCGCCCGAGCTTCGCCGCGGCGCCGGCATGGGTCGAGTCGAGCTCGAGCGCCTGGCGGAGCGACTCCTCGTCGGCAGCCTCAGCGAGCTCCTCGGCCGGGGACGGCACGATGCGGTCGAGGAAGGCCTCGATCTGCGCCGGCGGAATCGCACCGGTGAACTGGTCGGCGACCTGGCCGTCGCGGAAGGCGATCACCGCCGGGATCCCGCGGACGCCGAAGCTCGCCGCCAGCGCCTGGTTCGAGTCGACGTCGACCTTCGCGAGCTCGACCGCGCCCTCGCGGTTGCGGACCGCCTGCTCGAGCGCCGGCCCGAGGGTCCGGCACGGCCCGCACCACTCGGCCCAGAAGTCGACGACGACCGGTACCTCGCGCGAGCGCTCGACGACCTGCTCGGCGAACTGCGACTCGGTTACGTTGCGGATCATCTCCGGTTGAGGTTAGCGGGGCGCGACGCCGCCTCCCGGGCCGCGGGCGCGCGAGAATAGGGCCGATGGAGGACTCGCTGCGCGGCAAGCTGCTGGTCGCATCGCCGGCGTTGGTCGATCCCAACTTCGCCCGCTCGGTGGTGCTGATCACCGAGCACAACGTCGACGGCGCGATGGGAATCGTCCTCAACCGGCCCGCCGACGCGGTCGCCTCAGACGTAGTCCCCGAGCTCGCCGCGATCGCCGGCGACGGACCGGTGTTCATCGGCGGCCCGGTCCAGCCCCAGGCGCTCGTCGTCCTCGCCGAGTTCGCCGACCCGGACGCCGCGGCGTGGATCGTCGTCGCCGACGTCGGATTCATCTCCGCCGACGCCGACCCCGACGAGCTCGACCGCGCGATCCGCCGGGGACGGGTGTACGCCGGCTATTCCGGCTGGGCCGCAGGGCAGCTCGAGGCCGAGATCGAGCAGGAGTCCTGGATCGTCGAGCCGCCGCTCCCCGCCGAGCTGTTCCCCGACGACCCGGCATCGATGTGGAGCGACGTCCTCGCCCGCAAGGGCGGCGAGTACTCGCTGCTCGCGCGGATGCCGGAGGACCCGTCGGTCAACTAGGCGTCGGGCGCACCCAGCGTTATGACAACCCGCGCTGCGAGCGCCTAGACGAGGCGTTCCTGGCCCTTCGGCTCACGGCGGCGCCTCGGAATGCCTGCGGCCTCCGTCAGCGCCGCCTCGACCTCGGCGAGGATCGCGCGCTCCGATCGCGAGGCGACGATCGGCTCGGTCATGCCGTCGACGTGGACGTAGGTGCGCCGGCCCTCGCCGCGCTCGCCGGGGTCGAGCGGGACGAGTGCGTAGACGCGGTCGGCGCGGACGAACTTGCCGTAGCCGAGCGGGACCATGCGTGGCTCGCGCTTCGCCATCGTCTCTCACGGCACACCGTAGCGCCGCGAGCGGTCGTCTGAGCCCTCCAGCGGGCCCCAGAGGGCTCGATCGGGGGGAAGTCGAGGTTGGGTACCCGGATCGGCCTCGAACGCGCCTGTGCGCGGCCTCGCCAGGTTTACAGAAGACCGATTATCGAGCGTCGGCCGCGAGCGGCGCGCCCGGGAGGTCCGCCGGGCCCCTGTCGGGCGATCGGGCGCAGCGGTGGCCTCAGGCCCGCGGCCGGCCGACTTCCGTAGTCTGGGTGATGAGGGATGCGGACGGACCGCCGCCGAGAGATGCACCATCGCGCGGAGCCGGCCCCGGCGAGCCCTGAGAAGGCGCTCGCGGCCGAGCACGACCTGCTCCTGCGCTATTCCGAAACCCGCGACGCGGGCGCTCGCGACGAGCTCGTACGCAGGTTCCTGCCGTTCGCGCGCAGCCTCGCCTACCGGTACAGCGGCGGCGGCGAGCCGAGCGACGATCTCGTCCAGGTCGCGAGCGTCGGGCTGATGTCGGCGCTCGAGCGCTACGAGCCCGGGCGCGGCGTCCCGTTCGCCGCCTTCGCCGGCCCGACGATCCTCGGCGAGCTCCGGCGCCACTTTCGCGACCGCGTCTGGACGATGCGCGTCCCCCGGGGCCTCCAGGAGCGGATCCGCGACCTCGAGGAGGCGATCGTCAAGCTCAGCCACGAGCTCGAGCACTCGCCGACGGTCGCCGAGCTCGCGGCGTACCTCTCGCTGAGCGAGGACGCGGTGCTCGAGGCGTTCGCCGCCAGCGACGCTCGGCGGACCGTCTCGCTCGACCGGCCGCCCGCGTCCTCGCCGGACGACGAGCCCCCGATCGCCGAGCGGATCGGCGACGAGGATCCGGGCTACGAGCTCGTCGAGGACCGCTCGGCGATCCAGGCCGGGATCGCCAGCCTGAGTGAGCTCGAGCGCGAGGTGCTGCGGCTGCGGTTCGTCGACGACCTGACTCAGTCGCGGATCGCCGATCGGGTCGGCTACTCGCAGATGCACGTCTCGCGGATCATCCGCCGGGCGCTCGCTCGCCTGCGCGAGCTCGCGGCCGAGACGCCGCTCGCCTGAGGCCGCGCTCCTAGCCGGACCGGGTGATCCTCAGGAGGAGGAAGTCGCCGGACTCGTCGGACTCGACCCCGACCTCGTCGGCGAGCCCCTCGAGCGAAGCCCCGAGCTCCGGAATCCGCATCCGCTCCCGAAGCCGGTCCCCCCCGCCGCCGCGAAGCGGGCCGACGCGGACGCTGAACGCGGCATCTGACTCGCTGATCTCGACCTGGGCGACCGAGTCCGGGAACTCGTCGGGGTCGCCGTAGGAGATCGCGTCGCTGAGCAAGATCGCGTCCGAGAGCCGGTCGACGGAGAAGTCGGCGCGCGCCGCGTACATCCCGATCACCCGCGAGAGGATCGGCGCCATCATCTCCCCCGCCGGGATCCGGACCCGGGTGTGGTCGATCGCCTCGACGGCCGGCGATGTGCCTGCGGGGCGGCGGGAGACGAGCGGGAGCTCCATCGTCACCTCGGTGCCCTCGCCCGGCTGTGAGCTGATCGAGAAGCTCTGCGAGAGCGCCGCGATCAGCGCCAGCCCGAGGCGGAGGCTGATCCGGTCCGGTGCGGCGACCGGCCGGACGCCGAGCCCGTAGTCGCGGACGCTCACGGTCAGCCGGTCGGAGTCCGCCCACGCCCTGACCTCGAGCGGGCCGCCATCCTCGTAGGCGTGGACGACGACGTTCATGCAGGCTTCGGTGACGACAGTCTTCAGGTCGGCGACGCCGTCGCCGTCCATCTCGAGCGCGGCGGCGAGCCCGGCGAGCGCGTGGCGAACCACGGCGACGTTCTCCGCCTCCGCCGGGATAGTCAGCTGGATCGCGCTGGTCGGCTCGATGTCGTTCTCACGGACGGGTGCCTCCGGGTGCCTGGGTTCCACCGCGAGCACAATACCCGTGCCCACCCGTGCGTATTCGTCAGCCCGTGGCCGTGAGAGCGCCCGTCCGCTTCGCGGGCGGGTCAGCCGGCGAGCCGCTCGGCCACTTCCGGCCTGCGGCAGAACGCCGCGATCTCCCGCGAAAGCCGCCCGCCCTGCCAGGCGAGCGGCGACTGACCGGGCTCCTCGCTGACCAGAGTCGCCCGTGGAAGCCGCTCGGACCACGCGGCCGCGACCTCGTGCGGGTGCCCGGGGTCGGCCTCGTCGTGGCTCGCGACGACCAGCGCCGGCAGGTCGAGGTAGGTGAGCTCGGCGAGGCCGTCGAACGGCACCGAGCGCGGCACCTCGCGCAGCGCCCGCACGATCGCCTCGGGGTGAGCGTGGAGGCCGAGGCGCTGGCGGGTGATCCGCAGCGCCACCTCGCGCCACTTGGGGTCGAGCCCGTGGTCGTAGGCGGCGACGAAACCGTCGACCCCGTCGCGCTCGAGCCCGACGGCGAGCCGATCCCAGAACTCGAGCGACTCCGGGGGGAGCGGGATCCCGGTCGAGGCCGGGCCGACGATCACCGTCGCAGCGATCCGGTCGGGATGGTCGAGGGCGTAGGCGGCGAGGGTGTGCGCTCCCATCGAATGGCCGGCGAGGACCGCGGGCCGGTCGCCGACCCGGGCGTCTAGCACCGCGCCGAGGTCCGCCGCAAGCTCGGGATAGGCGTATCCCGCCCCCGGCGGAGCAGGGCTCGACTCGCCATGGCCCCGGGCGTCGTAGGTGACGAGCCGGAACCCCTCGCGCGGCAGCGCCCGCGAGCCGTGGACGACGTAGTTGCGGGTCGCGGTGAGGCCGTGGAGCGCGACGATCGCCGGCCCCGCGCCCTGCTCCTCACCGGCGAGCTCGACGCCGTCCCGGCCGACCTTGAACTCGACCCGATCGGGCGCGGCGGCGTTCACTTCGGTCTCCGGTGCCGGGCGAGACGCTCGGCGATCGCGTCGGCGTCGGCGAAGCGCAGGCCGACCAGCGACCGGTCGGCGTCGCGCACGATTCCGTCCGGGTCGACGATGAACGTCGAGCGGCGGACGATTCCGCCTGGCGCGCGGACGCCGTAGGCCTGCGCGACCGCGAGGTCGACGTCGGCGAGCAGCGGCACCGTGAGGCCGTGCTCGGCGGCGAATCGCTCGTGCGAGTCGATCCCCTGCGGGGAGATGCCGACCAGCTCGGCGTCGAGCGCGGCGAGCTTCTCCGCGTCGTCGCGGTAGGAGCAGAACTGGCGCGTGCAGACGAGGGTGAAGTCGCCCGGGTAGAAGGCGATCACGACCCAGCGGCCGCGGCGGTCGGAGAACCGGTATGTCCCTCCCCCGGTCACGGGGAGCTCGAAGTCGGGCGCCGGATCGCCTGGTCTGAGCTTCGTCATCGGCGCCGAGGCGCTGCGCCCGCTCAGCTGCGCTCGATCGTCACCGACTCGATGACGACCGTCTCGGTCGG
>DATHVI010000050.1:0-5795 GCA_035461385.1 Solirubrobacterales bacterium | reverse complement strand
GCGCCCGCACCGCCGGGCGGTGATCGGCTCGCTCGTTTTCGCCTGGCTTGCGATGGGGATGACGGTCCTGATCCCTTGGCTCGTCGGGCGCACGGTCGACGCGATCGAGGCCGGTGACCGGGCGGACTTGCTGCCGCTCGCGGTGGCGATCGTCGGCGCCGGCGTGTTGCGGCTTGGGCTGACGGTGATCCGGCGCCTGATCGCCGGTCGGGTCTCGCTCGCGGTCGAGTTCGATCTCCGCGAGCGGATCTACCGCCACCTCCAGGCGCTCGAGCTCGGCTACTTCGACTCCCAGCAGACCGGGCAGCTGATGTCGCGAGCGACGGTCGACCTGCAGTCGATCCGCTTCTTCCTCGGCTACGGGCTGATCTTCCTGACCCAGAACGGGCTCACGCTGCTGCTCGCGGGCGCGGTGATGTTCGCGATCAAGCCCTGGCTCGCGGCGCTGGCGCTGCTCCCGGTGCCGTTCGTGGTCGCCACCGCGGCGCGGTTCAACCGGCTCTCGCGCCCGGCGGTCCAGGAGGTCCAGCAGCGGGTCGCCGAGCTCACCGCCGAGGCCGAGGAGAGCGTCTCGGGGATCCGCGTCGTGAAGGCGTTCGCGCGCGAGCCGCACATGCTCGAGCGGTTCCGCCGCGCGGTCAACCGCGTCTTCGACCAGAACGTCTACTCGACCCGGCTGCGGGCGTTCTACTCTCCCGCGCTCGGGTTCCTCCCCAGCCTCGGCCTCGCGGTGGTGCTGTTCGTCGGCGGGCGCGAGGTGATCAACGGCGGTCTCTCGCTCGGCGACTTCGCCGCCTTCTACACCTACCTGGTGATGTTGATGGGACCGATGCGGATGCTCGGGATGGCGCTGGGGATGGCGCAGCGCGCGGTCGCCTCAGGCAACCGGATGTTCGAGGTCCTCGACCGCGAGCCGAGGGTGACGAGCCCTCCCGGCGCGCCACCGCTTCCGGCCGGGCCGGGGAGGATCGCGCTTCGCGACGTGACCTTGCGCTACGACGGCGCCGAGCCCGCGCTCACCGGCGTCGACCTCGAGGTCGACGCCGGACGCACGGTCGCCCTGGTCGGGCCGAGCGGGTCGGGGAAGACGAGCCTGGTGGCGCTGATCGCGCGCCTGTACGACCCGGTGTCGGGGACGGTGGAGGTCGACGGCGCCGACGTCCGCACCGTCGACGTCCGCTCGCTGCGGCGCGAGATCGCGTTCGTCGCCGACGACAGCTTCCTGTTCTCGGCGACGGTGGCCGAGAACATCGCCTACGCGCGACCGGAGGCGACGCGCGAGGAGATCGAGGTCGCGGCGCGCCGGGCGCAGGCGCACGAGTTCATCGACCGCCTGCCGGACGGCTACGACACCATCGTCGGCGAGCGCGGGCTGACCCTCTCGGGCGGCCAGCGCCAGCGGGTCGCGATCGCGCGGGCGCTGCTCGCCGACCCGCGGATCCTGATCCTCGACGACGCGACGTCGTCGGTCGACGCGACGACCGAGACCGAGATCAAGCGCGGCCTGCGCGAGGTGATGGCCGGGCGGACGACGCTGATCGTCGCCCACCGCCTGTCGACGATCTCGCTCGCCGACGAGGTCGTCGTCATGGACTCGGGGCGGATCGCCGACCGCGGCACCCACGACGAGCTCGTCGAGCGCTCCCCCCTCTACGCCGAGATCGCCGAGTTCGGCTGCGAGGACGTGCTGTTCCTCCAGCGCGACCTCGAGCAGCGGGAGGCGGTGGCGGGGCTGTGACCCTCAACCCCTTCCGCGGCGCGCTCCGCGGTCGCCCCGGTGACCCGGCGTCGACCCCGCCGGTCGACCCCGAGACGCAGGGCTCCGAGGTCGCCGAGGAGACCGCCGACGAGGCGAATCAGCCCGGGCGGCTGGCGGGGACGCTGCTGCTCGCGCGCGACCTCTGGCGGCTGCTGCGGGGCGAGGACGAGCGCGGGCGCAAGCTGCGGTGGATGATCGGCCTGCTGCGCCCGTACCGGCTCCAGGTCGCGCTGATGGCGGTCGCGCTCGTCGTCGCGACCGCGGCGGCGCTGGCGCCGCCCTACCTCGCGGGGCGGGCGATCGACGACGGGATCAGGGCCGGCGACCTCGCCGCGCTGAACCTGATCGTCGCCGTCTTCCTCGTCTCGGTGCTGGTGCTGTGGGGCGCGACCTACGCCCAGACCTACCTCGTCGGGTGGGTCGGCCAGCGAGCGCTCCAGGACCTGCGCGAGCGGATCTACGAGCACCTCCAGGCGATGTCGATCGGCTTCTTCACCCGCAACCGTCCCGGGGTCCTGATCTCGCGGCTGACCAACGACGTCCAGGCGCTCGACAGCCTCGTCACCGACGGGATCGTGACCCTGTTCTCGAGCACCCTGACCCTGGTCGGGGTCGTCGTGATCCTGCTCGTCCTCGACGTCCCGCTGGCGCTCGTCACCTTCGTCACCTTCCCGCTGCTCGCGGTCGCCTCGGTCGCCTTCCGGATCGCCTCGGCCGGCGCCTACCGGCTGACCCGGGAGAAGATCGCGAACATCACCGCCTACCTCCAGGAGACGCTCTCGGGGGTGCGGGTGGTGCGGAGCTTCGGCCGCGAGGAGCGCCACCTCGAGCGGATGTCGGGCCTCAACGAGGAGAACCGGGCGGCGAACATGCGCACCGTCTACCTCAACGCCGCCTACTTCCCGGCGGTCGAGCTGCTGTCGGCGATCGGCACCGCGGTGATCCTGCTCTACGGCGGCTACCGGGTGCTCGAGGGCGACGTCGAGATCGGGATCCTCGTCGCCTTCGTCGGCTACCTGCAGGCGTTCTTCGACCCCATCCAGCAGATCTCGCAGCTCTACACCACCTACCAGCAGGGGATGGCGGCGCTCGACAAGATCTTCGACCTGCTCGACACCCGCCCGGACATCGTCGACGGCGCCGACGCGATCGACCCGGGGCGGCTGCGGGGCGAGATCGAGCTCCGCGACGTCTGGTTCTCCTACGCCGGCGGCGGCGACGCCCGCGACGTCGACGCCGCGCGCGGGGGCGCCGACTGGGCGCTGGCGGGGATCGACCTCCACGTGCCGGCCGGGCAGACCGTCGCCCTCGTCGGTGAGACCGGGGCCGGGAAGTCGACGCTGGCGAAGCTGGTCTCGCGTTTCTACGATCCGCAGCGGGGCGAGGTCCTGGTCGACGGCCACGACCTCCGCGAGCTCGACTCGCGGGCGCTGCGCAGCCAGCTCGGGATCGTCCCCCAGGAGGGGTTCCTGTTCTCGGGGACGATCCGCGAGAACATCGCCTTCGGCCGCCCCGACGCGTCCGACGGCGAGATCCGCGCGGCGGCGGAGGCGGTCGGCGCCGACGCGTTCATCGCCCGGCTCGCCGGCGGATACGAGACCGAGGTCGGCGAGCGCGGGATCCACCTGTCCGCTGGGCAGCGGCAGCTCGTCGCGTTCGCGCGGGCGCTGCTCGCCGAGCCGCGGATCCTGATCCTCGACGAGGCGACCTCGAACGTCGACGTTCGCACCGAGCGGGTGATCGAGCGCGGGCTCGAGCGGCTGCTCTCCGGGCGGACGGCGATCGTGATCGCGCATCGGCTGTCGACGATCCGGCGCGCCGGGCGGATCGTCGTCATCGAGCACGGCCGGATCGCCGAGACCGGGACCCACGACGAGTTGATCGCCGGCAGCGGGCCGTACGCGCGGCTCTACGGCGCCTGGGCCGAGCAGGCGGCGGCGTAGGCACGCTCGCGAGCCGGGCGCCGGGGCGCGGCGACGGACGCCTGGGCATCCGCGTTAGGGGCTGACGCCGCCGGAGTCGTCCTCGGGGGGGACGCCGCCGGTGTCGGGGTCGGTGCCGCCGGTGTCGGGGGGCGGCTCGACCGGGGCGGGCTCGACCGGCGCCGGCTCGACCGGCGCCGGCTCGACCGGGGCGGGCTCGACCGGGGCCTCCTCGATCGCCGCCTCGTCGTCGACGGTCGCCTCGGGGTTGCCGCAGGTCTCGAAGCCGAACTCGCTCGCAGCGAACTGCGCCTCGGCCTCTGCGGTCGCGAGGGTGGCGTCGATCTCGATCAGCGCCGCGTCGTCGGCGCGCTCGAGCGCCGTCTGGCGCTGGCGCAGCGCCTCGGCCTGGTTGCCGAGCTCGCGCAGGTAGCGGTTGGCGAGCTGGCGGTCGCGGTTCGGCGGCGGCAGCGCCTCGAGGTTTCGAAGCTGGCCGGACATGATCCGGGCCTCGGTCTGCGCCGCCTGGATCGCGTCGGTGGCGTCGATGTTCTCGAGCGAGCTCGCCGCCTCGCCGCAGATCTTGTCGGCCTGGCGGATGTAGTCGCGCTTGCCGAGGCTCTGCGGCCCCTGCTCGCCGGTCGGGCCGGTCGCGGCGACGGGCGTCGTCGCGGGCTGCTCGTCGTCGTCACCGCCGCTGGCGACGGCGAGGACGACGATCACGAACACCCCCACGATCGTGCTCAGGGCGACGAGGCGCCTGCGCTGGTAGACGTCCACGGGGCGAAGTTAACAAAGGCCCTGCTCCCGGCCGAAGCTCGGCGCCGGGGTGGGTTGGCGTTTCAGGCCTCGCCAGCGCCACCTCTCGGCGGCTTGCGGTCGACCTGATCGGCGTAACGCCTGCGTCTATGTCCATTCCGGCCCCCGTAGTTGTCCGTCTGCGAATGGCAGTTGCCGCAGAGCATCTCGAGGTTCTCGAGCCGGTTGTCGAGCCCGTCCCCGTTGACGTGGTGGAGGTGCATGTTCAACGGCTTGCCCTGCCACTCCTCGATCCCGCACCGCTCGCAGCGGTTCTCCTTCAAGCCGGTCCTCAGCAGCCGCTTCTTGAGATGGCTCCGGCTGGTCCTCCGACCCACCACCAGCAGCTCTTCAATCGGGAGCACCCAGTCTCGCGGGACGATGTCACCGCGCTGGACGGCCTTACCCCAGGCGTCCCGCGAGAACCCGAAGCGCTCCTGGCACTCCCTCACGGTGGCTCCCGCGTCGATTGCCTCCTGAACCATTCGCCAGTCGTACCGTCGAGCGAATTTCTCCTCCGCGGGGATTCCCAGGAGACGCGCGTGATACGCGACCGTCGCTTTCGTCAGCCCCAGCTCTCGTGCAATCGCGGCATAGCTCAGGCCCTGACCCCTCAGCTCCCCCACCCGCCTCCGCTTCTCCGAGGCGCGCATCCCGCTCGACTTGGGTCGCGGCTTGACATCGCCGCGCGCGACCGCCCGATGCCAGGCTCCGTTCGAGAAACCAAAGCGCTCCTGGCACTCACGAACGGTGTGCCCGACGTCGTAGTAGTCGCGGATTGCATCCCAGTCGAACCCACCGTTCATGCGAACACATGTTCGCAGCCCGTGGGGACGGAAAGTGCCCGCCGCCCCGCGAAGCGGCGATCGGCTCTCGAGTCGTTCCGGCTATCCTCCGAATCTCCTTCCGGGGTCGAATAATGGGAATTCGCACGGCTCTGGACCGTGAAATCTAGGTTCGAGTCCTAGCCCCGGAGTTCGATTCCTGCCCCCCGGCTTACCCGATCGGATCGAGGGGAGAAGCAGCGTCCGCGAGCGCTTCGCGGTGGGACGTCACCTCCACCCCGCCCTCGATCAACCGGCGCGCGTGGACGAGGTCGTCGGAGCGGCCGACGGCGAGGGCGGCGGCGACGCGGCCGGCGTCGAGGTACCAGGCGCTCCACTCGCCGGCGTCGGGGTCGCCGCGCCAGACGACCTCGTCCCAGCGAGCGGCCGGCCCCACGTACTCGAGGCTCGCCCAATCGGCGAGGTCGCTGAAGAAGTACGGCACTTCGCGGTACGGCTCATCCTCGCCGAGCATCCCGCGCGCCGCGTGGC